>JBGSBO010000133.1:0-2661 GCA_041730535.1 Minisyncoccia bacterium | reverse complement strand
TAAAACTTCCTTATGAGTTTGGTTTTAAAGCTCATAGTGATGGTGATGTTTTAATTCATTCTATTATTGATGCACTTTTAGGAGCTTGTGGAGCTGGAGATATTGGGGAGTTTTTCCCTGATACCGACGAAAAATATAAAGGTATTGATTCAAAACTTTTATTAGAACATATTGTTAGATTTATTTACAATGTTGGTTATGAAATTGTAAATATTGATACAACAATAATCGCTCAAAAACCAAAAATTAATCCATTTAAACATGAAATAAAGAATTCTTTAGCTTCATTATTGAATATCGAAAAACAATTTATAAATGTAAAAGCAACAACTGCTGAAAAAATGGGATTTATTGGTCGAGCAGAAGGTGTGGCTGTACAAAGTATTGCTACATTGAAATATTATAATTGGAAACAAAAATGAACATATTAATTATTGAAAATGAGATTTATCTTGCACAAAAAGTTGTGTCAAGACTGCTTGATGATGGGCATAGTTGTGATTATATTGAATCACCAAATATTGACAATCTCACAAAAGATTATGACACAATACTTTTATCAACCTCTTTACCATCTGCATTATGTAAAAATATCATAAAAAAATACTCAGAAAACTCTATCATTCTTCTTTTAGTTTCTTATATTTCTGATGAAACTGTTACAAATCCAATTAAAGATGGTGCAAAAGATTATATTATGAAACCATTTATTATGGATGAACTAATTAGAAAAATTTATCACTATAAAGATTGTAGAAGTCTAAAAAGAGAGCTACAAACGTTAAAAGAATATTTTGAATTTACGATGTCAGAAATCGATACATCTGATACATTATTACCTCCATCTTTTCCAACATTAATAGAATCAAACTCACAAAAATGTGCAGATAAATTAGTTTTTGAACTATCAAGAAAAATGGATTTACCAATTAATTTTATCTCTTTAACTTCAATATCTTGGCTAAAACAAATAAATGCAATACAAGGAAAATCTATTATTTACCTTACAGATTTTCATACTCTAAAAAAGAATGTTAAAGAAAATGTTATTAAATTTATTGAAGATAAAAATTGTGTAGTTTCAACTTTGGAAACAGAACTTGAATTCCCATATAGAAAAATCGAGTTTAATAATGAAAACCAACTAATTGGTAATTCAAATATAATGACAATAAATGATTATGTAAAAATGATGGTTGTTTCTTATCAAAATAAATATCCAGATACTGAATTATCTAAAAAACTAGGAATTTCAAGAAAATCACTTTGGGAAAAAAGAAAAAAACTAGATATTGAAAAGAAAAAATAAGGATGTTTTATGAATTTTAGAAAATTTTTCCTAACCGTAGGATTTAGTGGATTAAGTCCAAAAGCACCTGGAACTGCGGGTTCTTTTGTATCTTTAATTATTGGATTATTTTTACTTGAATTTCTTCATCCTTCAACTTTATTTTTATTGGCTTTATTAATTACAGTAATTGCTATAAAACAAATAGATATTTATGAAAAAGAAGTTGGTATACACGATGGAAAAGAAATAGTAATTGATGAACTAGCAGGAATGTGGATTACACTTGCAATTTGTGGAATTAATAGTTCAAATATTCTTTTTATGGCTCCAATTGCATTTATTTTCTTTAGATTATTTGATATTTGGAAACCATCATTTATTGGAAAAATCGACAGAGATGTAAAAGGTGGATTAGGAGTTATGGGAGATGATGTTCTTGCAGGAATCGCTGCTGGAATTGCTACTGCTGGAGTTTATCAGTTAATAGAAAAGTTTATTTTATAAAAATTTAATTCATTAAAAGAAAAAAGGGGAAGTTTTATCAACTTCCCCTTTTTTTATTTCAATTATTTTACAATATCTGCAAATTGTTTGAAGATATATTTAGATTCATGTGGACCTGGACTTGCTTCTGGGTGATGTTGAACTGAGAAAATCTCTTTATTTTTATATTTAACACCTTCAATTGTATTATCAAATAAATTTACATGCGTTACATCTGCAATTTCTATAATATTATCAGGAACATTATAGTTATGATTTTGAGCAGTGATTTCTACAACACCATTATTTGCAACGGGATGGTTACCACCATGTTGTCCAAATTTAAGTTTATATGTATCATATCCATGAGCAATAGAAAGCATTTGATGTCCTAAACAAATTGCAAAAATTGGAATATCTGTTTTTACTAATTTTTGAACTTGTTCTTTTTCTGCTATTAAAGTAAGTGGATCACCTGGACCATTTGATAGAAAAACTCCACCTATCTCTCCTGCTTCAAATCTTGCTATTAAATCATCTGCTTTAAAAGTTGAAGGTACTACTTCTACTTCAAGACCTGATTCAACAAGCTCATTTAAGATATTTCTTTTAACACCAAAATCTATAACAACAACTTTTTTATCACTCATTACAGCTTTATTATAAGCTTTAATATTGTGATTCCAAGCTCCTGATTTGTGTACATAAGATTCTTTCGTTGATACTATTTCTATATAATTTATATCTTCAATTCTAGGACTTGCTTTTAGTTGTTTTGCTAATTCATCTTTATCAGAAATTTCAGTTGATGCTATCATCATCATAGCACCTTCATCTCTAATCATTTTTGTTAAATATCTAGTATCAATTTCACAAATACCTAAAAC
>JBGSBO010000132.1:0-2795 GCA_041730535.1 Minisyncoccia bacterium | reverse complement strand
TTTAAAATCAAATAATATTCACAATAAAAAAGTTTTTATGATAAGTCAAAATGAGATAAAATCATCTTCAAAAAAGTTTACAAAAAAACAGAGTTTTAAAAATATGACAACACGAAAACACTATTTAGGAAAGCATTTTATTGCTATTTTAATAAATGGTGTTGAAGTTTTAAAAGAGGAATTTTATTTAAATGACACCTGCAATTGATTTACTAAAAAAAAACAAATGTGATTTTAAAGTACACAAATACGACCATGACCCAGCTTGTACAAATTTTGGTGATGAAGCTGTTGAAAAACTAGGCTTAGATGCCAATCAAGTTTATAAAACATTACTTGTGGAATTAACTCCAAAAGAGTTGGCAGTTTGTGTTTTGCCAGTTGCAAATCAGCTTTCATTAAAAGATGTGGCATCTGCTTTTGGTGTGAAAAAAGCTGTGATGGCAAACAAAGATGAAGCTCAAAAAGTAACTGGTTATTTACTTGGTGGAATCTCTCCTTTGGGGCAAAAAAAGTTTCTTAAAACAGTTTTAGATGAAAGTGTAAATAAGTTTAAAACTATATTTGTAAGTGGTGGCAAACGTGGTCTTGATATTGAAGTTAAACCACAAGATTTAGAAAAATTATTAAGGGCAAAAATTCATAAAATAACTGTTTGACGCAGTTACATTTTGACAAAAACTTATGATATGAAAAGTAGTATATTAGCCAAAGATTAATTTTTAAGGATTTAAAATATAGCTACACATGAAAATACGATTTGTTCTCAAATTTTAATAAGTGATGATTTAAAAAAATTAGAAATTGCAAAAGATAATATTGAAACAATTATCACACAAATTTTAGATGATAAAATATTAAATATTACTATGTCATTTTTAAAATCACTTCTCGAACTAAATATTTTTAAATAAAGATACTCTTTCTTTTAAAATTAATACAAAAATATTTTCGAAGGATTTAAAAGGTTTAGAAGCAAATTCGGAGAATTTTATTTATCATATAAATTTTTACGGTATTCATTTAAGAATGTCAAAAATTTTAAGAGGTAGATTAAGATGGTTTAATAGATATTATGACTACCATCAAGAGGTAAAATCTCTTATGATTATACACAAGAAGGGGAAAATTCTATTATTACATATGGGCAAAAGGTGATATTATATTATTATATTCATTAATCCATGAGTTTAATATTTTGATATTATTGTTGGGCTAAACAGAGTAAAAATTACAAGTCCAAGTGATATGGTTCTTAGAAATCAAGTTTTACAGTTTTTGGATACATTTCTGGCAAAAGAAACATAAAGATATAGATATAACTGTAAATTAATTAATGAGTTTATTAATATAATAAAAATTTATGATTATTAATATAAGTTTTTATTAGTTATACTTATAAAAATACAAAAGGAAATATTATGAGTAATTTTGATAATGAACCAAGTTTGAATAAAATAGATGATTATAATGGAAAAGAATCAAAAGAAAAAAGAAATACTGTTAGGTTGATAATTCTTTTTTGTTTGGCTATTGGAGCTGTTTTTGCTTATTTAAAAACAACATCAATTCCAAATGATTATGTAGGAACTTCTGAACAACCTGGCATTAGCACAAGCAAAAAATAAATGTAAAATAGTACTATAAGATAGTACTATTTTACTCTTCTCTCTCATAAAAATCTCAAAACAATTATTTAAGTTTATGTAATATATACTGCACAAATTTAAATAATAAAAAATAAAAAAAGGGAAAATATAATGAAAAAAAGTTTATTAACTATTTCTTTAATTGCTGGTTTTACATCATTTTTAAGTGCATCAGGGTTTGATACAAAAGTATCTATTGGCGCTAGTTCTGCAAAAGTTGATGGAGAATCTTATACTCAATATGGTCTTGGATATACTTCAAATAAGACTTTAGATAATGGAATAATTTTAGGGTTTGGAAATAGTATTTCTTATGGAAATGTGAGAAGTGGTGTTGAAGTAACTACCCTTGATATGGATGTGAGAGCAGGTTATGAAATAATAAATAATCTAACAGGATATGCTTTAGGAACAGGAGTTTATCAATATATGGACGATAATTCAGCAACAGGTCTTGGTTATGGGGCTTCTTTAGAATATAAAATTACTGATAATGTAGCACTTGAGGGAAGTTATAAAACAACTAATATGAGATATTCAACAAATGATTATGATTATAGTAGTTCTAATTTTGCTGTAAAGTTTAACTATTAAAATTTTTAACTCATTATAAATAGGATTATCTATTAAATAAAGTAAAAATTTGAGAATGAGCCTAAAATAAAAAATATACAAAGAGTAAAGTTTTTTTGTTATTCTTAAGAAAAACTTTACTTAGTATCTAAATTAGCTATATCTTCCTTTTTAAAAGGAAATAAAATTCAATATTTTATTTATGAAAGCCCATAATACTTGACATTTAACCCTAGTTGAGTTATAATCCGCGTCCACTAAATGTGGTTAGAGTGCATTTTGCGCATCTAACGAGTTCTTTAAAGGAAAAAAATGGAAAAAATTAGATTAAAGCTAAAAGCTTATGATCATAGAGTTTTAGACAGAAGTGTTGCTTCAATTGTTGAAGCCGTAAAAAGAACTGGTGCTGATTTAAGAGGTCCTATTCCTCTACCTACAAAAATCAGAAGATATACAGTTATTAAAGGTCCTCACGTAAATAAGGATTCTAGAGAGCAATTTGAAATCAGAGTTCATTCAAGAATTATTGATATTATAGCTGCAACTCCAGATACTGTAGATTCGTTAATGAAA
>JBGSBO010000131.1:0-2861 GCA_041730535.1 Minisyncoccia bacterium | reverse complement strand
TAATTTATCCTGATTTAGTGTGATTTCATAGTTTTTTACATATCCACCAATTGAAGCTATTTCACTAACTCCATCAACACCTAAAAGTGCATATTTATAATAATAATCTTGTAAAGTTCGTAACTCATCTAAACTTTTTGTATTAGATTTTAAAGCATATTCATAAGCCCAACCAACACCTGTAGCATCAGGTCCAAGTTGAACAGTTGCACCAGTTGGAAATGTTCCTTGTAAAGTTGAAAGTTGCTCTAAAACTCTACTTTTTGAATCATAAATATCTGTTCCATCTTTAAATATTATATAAATCATTGCTGTTGAAAATGAAGTCATCGCCCGAACTGTTTGTATATTTGGCAAACTCATCAAATTTGAAATCAATGGATAAGATATTTGTTCTTCTATTGTTTTTGGACTTTGTCCACTCCATTCAACTTGAATAATAACTTGCGGAGGTGATAAGTCAGGTAGGGCGTCTAAATTTGTATTTTTAACAGCCCAAAATGAAGCAACAGTTAAAATTAGAATTGAAAAAAGTACTAGAAATTTATTTCTTATACTATATGAAATTATACTCTCTACCATAATTACCAATCCTCTTTATCTGATTCATAAAGTGCATTCGTAACTGCATCTGAATCAAGTAGGAATAGGGCGTTATTTATAACTTCATCATTTTCATTTAATCCACTTAATATCTCATATTTATTTGAAGAGATTCTTTTAGCTTCTATTTTTATAGGTTCAAATTCACCATTCTCTAAAGGTTTAAAAACATAAAATTTGTCAGCTTTTTTTAGAACTGCTGTTTTTGGAAGAGTTAACATAACATCTTTTTTTACATTTATATCAACTTTCCCAAACATACTTGGAACTAACTTTAAATCCTCATTTTCAAGGATGAATCTCACATCAACTGTTTTAGTTTTTTCATCAAAAATAGGGTAAATAAAATCAACCTTTGAATTTAACTTTTGGTTTATTCCATCTATAGTTATAAGTGCCTTATTATCTTTTTTTATAAACTCTAAATCACTTTGATAAACAGAAGCTATAAACCAAATTTTGTCTAAACTAGCCATTTGTAAAAGCATATTTCCTTTAGTTACAGCACTTGATTGATTTATGTTTTTTTCCATCAATAAACCATTTATTGGAGAAGTCACCACTAAACCATTTGAATTCATTTTTCCATCTTTTATTTTTTGTTGTTCACCTTTTGAAATATCTAAATTATCAAGTCTTGAAAAAGTACTTTGATAGATATTTTGATTAAAATTCTTAGCTACTTGCAGTTCATTTTGAATACTTAAGAGTTCTTGCGAATATACAGAATATAACTGTTCACCTTTTTTTATAGTCATATATTTTTTATTTGCATTTAGTTTTGTAACATAACCATCAAATCTACTTACAATATCAACCAAAGACGATTCATCTATTTTTGTAACTCCATAAAAACTTTTATTTATAGATACTTCTTCTTTTACTACTTTTGTAATTTTTTTATTAAATAACTGTTTTGCATCTAAAATCTGCGCTTGTAAAAAACCACTTAAAAGTAGGGTACTTAATATCAACATTTTAATCATTTTAAACCTTTATTTGTAAAGTAGATAAGTTGAGAATAACTCTCATAATATTTCAAAGCTTCATCTAAAGCTTTTGTTTCATAGGTAATTAGCTCATTTAGATTATTTATACTTTCTTCTGGTTTTACCATATCAAAACTATTATAATTTTCTATATTTTCTTGGATTTTTTGTTTTAGTGGAATTATCTCTTTTTGGATAAGTCTATAATTTCTAGCACTTTGATTTAGATTGTTTAAATAAATATTTGTTTGCAAAGATAAATTATGTGTAAAACTATCCAATTTATCGTTTGTTTCATTTGCGTTTAGTTTTGCTTTTAAAGCATTTATATTTTCAGTTTTATAAAGTGGAAGTGGTATTCCTACACTCACATTTCCATAATCTTGTTCCTGATTTTGCATATATTCAACACTTAAAGTTACATTTGAATACTTCTTTGCTTCTTCTAAACTTGCCATTTCTTTATATTTTGAACTATCTTCTTCTAAAGTTTTTACTTTTGGATGAGTGCTAATAAGTTCTTGATTTATAGAAGCTTTATTTATCTCTTTTATATCAAGATTTTCATCTATAGTTTGAACTTTTTCATAACTTATTAGTTCTAAATTTAGATATAAATTATCTATCGTTGTTTTTAAATTATCAAGTTCTAGTTTCAAATCCAAATAAGATACTTTTGTATTTAAAACTTCATTTAAAGAGGCTTTTTGATATTTGTATAATGAAGTATATAACTCTTCAAGTTTTTCTATATTTTTTAAATAGTTTTCTATTAGTTTATATCGTTTTTCTAAAATCAAAATATTATATGAATACTCATAGATTTTTGATTCAAGTTCAAGTTTTTTATCTTCTAAATCAAATTCTTTTATATTCCTGTCTTTTTGGGCGATTGACTTTTCAATATCAAGACGATTCCCAATTGGAATAACTTGTGAAAGTTCAACTCCATACTCTTTTTGATTTGATAATGGTTTATTTAATCCAATGTTATTTGTTTTAAATGCCAACATTGGATTTTCCCAATTTTTTGAAACTTTTATTTGTTCATTTGCAACTTGTATTGATTTATTTAAACTTTTTAAATCATAGTTTTTTTCAAAACTGTTTTTTACTAGCTCATCTATCGTAACTGCACTCAATAGTGAACTAGCAAGAAATGAGCTTAGTAATATTCTTAACATTATAAATTCACACTACCTTTAATAGTATGAACAACTCCGTCATCTGTTTTAAATTTTAGTTGATATTGCCAAGTTCCACTCATTG
>JBGSBO010000130.1:0-3163 GCA_041730535.1 Minisyncoccia bacterium | reverse complement strand
TAAATTAAGATATTTTAATCTTAAGACTTCTTTGATTTTACTCATACGTATTCTCCTCATTATTTACACCTTTTTTAGGTGCATTATATTGAAGAATACTCTAAAACTTAACTCAAACTTATAGACGCATCATAAAGATTTAGTGGCTCTCTTTGCGATGCGCACACTGGCCAAATCATTATGCGTCAGGTGGCCAAGTGTGAATGCGCGCGCTGGCCAAATTCTTTGCGTCCTAACAAGTGCTACATAATATCGCAAAAGAAGAGTTTAATGCAAGACTTAAAGAGCTAGGAATAACTCAAAGAATTTTTTCAAGTATTAACTCTTGGATTTGGATTACATTTTATAATTGAGAATGGGCACAATAGAAAAGTTAGGGTGTTCCTACTTAGGTAGTTTTAGGTTTTACTCAATTATTGGCATAAGTTCTGGGAAAATTTGTGATGCAAAATGTGCATTAAAGTTTAATCTCAATGGTTTTTTAGGTCCATCTGAAACAAGATAATATCTATCAATTAATTCTTTTATAACTGAAGCAGTTACTGTCTTTTTTTTACCTATTAAATCTTGAACTTTTCCTCTTTCTATTTCTCCATGAATAAGCAATGCTTTAAATATATTTTCACTTCCTTCAGGTAGTGAAGATATTCCTAAAAAAGATGCATTTGCTTTTTTACAATAATTATCTATTCTATTTGCTAAATTATCAAGTTTTAGGCAGTTTTGCATATATTCTATTTGATCAAGAGAAGTTTTTAACATAAATATCACAAATTCTTCTAACATTTTATTTGATAAAAATCCTCTTCCATCTGTTTGGGAAAATTTTATTTCATCTGCATTACTTAAAGCTATTTGATATTGTTTTATATTTCTAGATAAACCTCTTGAGATGTTCCACAATCCATATCCTTCTAAACCTATATAATGTAAAAAACCATCTAAAATAAGTCTTGAAACTCTTCCATTTCCATCTAAAAAGGGATGTATCCAAACTAACCTATGATGTGAAGATAATGCATATATTAATTTTTCACTTTTTGTTTTATATTTTGGTAATTTATAAAGTGTTTCAAACATATTCAACAAATAATCAACATCTTCATATTTAGGGGCAAGATGTTTACCTACTTCAACATCAGTTGTTCTTATTTCTCCTGGAAGCATATCAACGTATCTAATAATTTCTCCATTTTTATTTTTCAATTCAATTTTACAAAATGAGTCCATTGCTTCTTTACTATAAAATAGATTATGTACTTTTTTAATATATTCTTTAGTAATTGGATTTATATCAAGATTAACATCATTTTCGATTTCTTCTTGTACTTTTATATGGGCAATAGAGAGCATTTGAAGTCTTTTTTTCTTTTCATTTGATGAGTATTCTTTTCTCATAGCTTTTTCAATATCTACAGGATGAGTACCTTCTGATTCAATTTGATTACTATAGTAGCTATTTACATTTCTTAGCATATTTTTTATTGAAGTTAAAATGATTTTATTATGACTACCTTCTATTTTTGCACTCTTTATTACAATTTCTTCCGCTAATACAAGCAATTCATTTTTTACAGAACCATCTAATTGTGTTGGAGCAATTGGTGTAAAATCCATCTTAAACCTTAATTTTTATTTTATTATATCAAATATTTATAAAAAAACGAACTTCTAAAAGAACTTTACAATTGCTATAATATAAGTATTTTTATTCATTTATAGATAATTAACTGAACTTTATAATGAACTAAAAATAGAACTTTATTCACTTCTATTCAAACTATCAATCAAAGTACTTCGCTTAACTCCAAATGTTCTACAAACAGCAGCTTTACTCATTCCATCTTCAAGAGCTTTTTTAATAGCAATCATTTTTTCATCATCAATGGATCTGGGACGTCCACCTCTAATACCTCTTAGTTTTGCAGATTCAAGTCCAGCTTTTACTCTTTCTTGAATTAAAGATCTTTCAAATTGAGCTAATGCTCCAAATATATGAAAGAACAGTTCACCTGAAGCTGTTGTTGTATCCATACCTTCAGTAATAGATACAAAAGAAACATTTCTATTTTTTAGGTTTGTAATAACATCAATTAAATGAGCTAAACTTCTTCCAAGTCTATCTAGTTTCCAAACAACTAAAGTATCTCCATCTTTTAAAAATTCAATTGCTTTATCAAGTCCAACTCTTTTATCTTTTGAACCAGATGTTTTATCTGAAAATATATTTCTTTCATCAACACCATATTTAATTAATGCATCTTTTTGCAAATTAAGATTTTGATCATCAGTTGAAACTCTAATATAACCTATTAACATACGAAAAACCTCTTTGATATACTTTCCGTATTATATCACAATTCGATAGTGTTTATCGTATATTATTTTGATGTTTTTTAGAAGATTTTTTGATTTATAGGGAAGGTGTCGGAAAACAGATGTTTTTTAATATATTTGTAACATAATATTTGACACTTTTTAGTGATCTGACTACACTAATTAAGACAAAGAATACAAAGCTATTCTAAGTTAAAATAAAAAATAAGTGGAGTAGAAATGAAATTAAAAAAATATACCAAAGAATTTCTCACAAAGAGTGCAAGCACAAGAAAGATTCAACAATTCAACTTGTAATTAATAGTAATAAATCAGCATATCAAATTGCACAAGATTTAGATATTAATGATAAAACTTTATATAGCTGGATGAAGGCATATAAGAAAGTTGTCAAACGAAGTGCTAAACTGGGCAGTATAAAAATCAAAAAAAGTTATATTTAGAATTTTAAACCTTAAACTAAAAAATTAGTTTTGCTAAACTTTAATTTCACATTGAAATAGGAGGTTTAGTGTTAAAAAGGAAAGATATAAAAATGATACATAAATGGCTTAGGGAAGGAATGAGTAAATCAGCAATTGCAAAAAGACTTGGAATTAGTAGAGAAACTGTTCGTAAATATGCTTTAAAACCAGAAGGATATGTTCCTGTAATTACAAGAACTCCAAATGAGAATTTAGTAGATTGCATATATCGGAGTATTCGGACAGCAATGTCGGAGTTCAACCGGACACTTTTGCAATGAGATTTTCTAGTCTGTAATTATAACACAATGTGTCCGGTTGAATTAATTATCTTCAAACTTTTTATCTAAATTTGAGTATTT
>JBGSBO010000129.1:0-3203 GCA_041730535.1 Minisyncoccia bacterium | reverse complement strand
AAAAGTACCAATATCTCATTAAAATTGGAGTCAAAAAATGTGAAGTATAATTTTATAGCCTAATTTAGTATTTTTATTCTGAAAAAATTGATATTTTTTTACAAGTAAAGAGCAGAAATTGTACTATGGATTTATTTGGGTTTTCAAACTTGATTGACATTGACTCAACCTTTTGATATAATGTGAACTTAAAAGTAAACATTATATTTAAAAAATTTAGGATAAAAAATGGCAAAAAGTTTATACGAAACATTAGAAATAAATGAAAATGCAGCTGCAGATGAGATAAAAAAAGCCTATAGAAAATTAGCAAGAAAATATCATCCAGATGTAAATAAAGACCCCAGTGCAGAAGATAAATTCAAAGAAATCAACGCTGCATACGAGGTTTTAAGTAACCCTGAAAAAAAACAACAATATGACCAACATGGTGATTCAATGTTTGGGGGACAAAATTTCCATGACTTTGCACGTGGTCAAGGTTCAAACGTTGATTTAGATGAAATTCTCAGACAAATGTTTGGTGGAGGTGGTGGATTTGGAAGATCTGGTTTCTCACAAGGTGGTTTTGGAGGCTTTAGTGAGCCTGACTTAGATACAAATGCTCAAGTTACAATTGATTTTGATGTTGCAATTCTTGGAGGAAAACAACATATTACACTTAATAATGATTCTTTTGATGTAAAAATTCCAGAAGGAATTGAAGATGGTCAAAAAATAAGAGCAAAAGGGAAAGGAAAAGCATATCAAGGACAAAGAGGTGATTTGATTTTAAAAATCAATGTGTCAAAAAGTCATGATTATATAAGAGAAGGTGATACATTAAGTAAATATTTTGATGTACCTTTAAAAATAGCCCTATTTGGTGGAAAAATTGAAATCAAAACAATTCATAAAGATATTACATTAAAAGTCCCACAAAATACAAAACAAAATCAAAAATTTAGAGTAAAAGAACTTGGTGTTTTAAATAGAAAAGCCGGAATAAAAGGTGACTTATATTTAAAAGCAAATATTGTTTTACCAAAGATTGAAGATTTAGATGAAGAATTAGTACAAATATTAGAATCTAAACTTCCAGAAAAATAGAAAAATATCATGGAGACAAATAGCTATATAGAGCCCGTTTATTTAATCTCAGCAGTAGCGGAAATACTAAATATTCATCCTCAAACACTAAGACAATACGAAAGAGAAGGCTTAATAAAGCCTTCTAGAACAAATGGGAAAATTAGACTTTTTTCACAAAAAGATATAGACCATATAAAATATGTATTAACACTAACAAGAGAACTTGGAGTGAATTTAGCAGGTGTTGATATTATCCTTCAGCTAAATAAAAAAATAGAGCTTTTAGAAAAAGATGTTATTTTGTATAAAACAAAAATAAAAAATATCAATAATTTATCTGTAGTTCCAGATACAAAAGCTTTAGTAGTACAAAAAACATCTTTTGAAATTGTAATTGTTGAAACAAAAAATAAATAATAATTATTAATATTTTTATCTCATAATAAATCATAGAGCCTTTATAGGCTCGAAAAATTTCTGCTTTTTATCACTTAAATTTATTTCTCTTAATTAAAATTAAATTACTAAAAATGATACTATTTTGATATTTTAATATTATATAGTATGAAAGAATTATAAATTTTAATAATTTTGTGAAAAAATTACAAGGAAAATAAATGTTAGGGAATTTAAAAACCAAATTAAAATTAAGCGTATTATCTTTAGTTGCCATATTAGCGATACTAATATTAGGAATATTCGGAATTATAGAAGTAAAAAAAGTTAATCATGGTTTAGAAACTGTTTATAATGACAGAGTTATTCCACTAGAACAATTAAAAATAATTGCAGATGAGTATGCAGTTAATATTGTAGATACAACTCATCAAACAAGAAACGGTAATTTTAATTTTGAAAAATGTATAACAAATATAAATTTAGCAGAATCTAAAATACAAAAAAATTGGCAAGCATACATAGCTACAACATTAACAAAAGAAGAGGAAGCAATAGCAAAAGATACTCAAAAATTAATGTTAAATGGCGATAAAATAGCTGAAAAAATAAAAGATGCTTGTAAAAAAAGAGATGTGACACTTTTAACAAAAATTACAATTGAAGAGTTATATCCAAAGATTGACCCAATTGGTGAAAAAATTTCTGCATTAATCTCTTTACAATAATAGAGAAACATTGGATGTTAATCTTTTACATATCAATTCAAGAGATGAATTTGGTGATATGGCAAAGGTAATTAATGAAAATATTAAAAAAACAAAAATTTTAATTGAAGAAGACAATCAATTAATAGAAGATGCAAAATTAGTTATGAATAGAGTAAATAACGGTTGGTATTCACAATTTATTGAAAAAAGAACTTCAAATACATCTTTAGAAGAGTTTAAAAATAATGTAAATAAAATGATAGAAAATACAAAAACAAGGTTTGTACATGTAAATGAAGTTTTAAAATCTTACTCAAATAATGATTTTAGACCAAAATTTAAAATGGAAGAAAATGATGAAAAAGCTGGAGTATTTGAAACTTTAGTAAATGGATTAAATAATCTACAACAAACATTAACAACCATACTAATAGAAAATAAATCAAATGGCTTAACACTAGGTAAAAGTTCTGATATTTTACTTGAAAATGTGGATAAATTAAATATAAGTTCAAATGAAGCAGCAGCAAGTTTAGAAGAGACAGCAGCAGCATTAGAAGAAATAACATCAAATATAAGAAATAATACGCAAAATATAGCAAAAATGGCAAGTTATTCAAATAATGTTACAAAATCTGCACAAGAGGGAGAAAAACTAGCAAATCAAACAACTGTAGCAATGGATGAGATAAATACTCAAGTAAATCTAATAAATGATTCAATTACAATAATTGATCAAATTGCATTTCAGACAAACATTCTTTCCCTTAATGCAGCTGTTGAAGCAGCAACTGCTGGAGAAGCAGGACGTGGATTTGCAGTTGTTGCCCAAGAAGTTAGAAACCTAGCAAGTAGAAGTGCAGAAGCTGCTAAAGAGATAAAAACTATTGTTACAAATGCAACATCAAAAGCAAATCAAGGTAAAGAAATTGCAAGTCATATGATAGAAGGATATAAAGAATTAAATACAAATATTACAAATACTATAAATTTAATTTCTGATATTGAAATGTCAAGTAAAGAACA
>JBGSBO010000128.1:0-3267 GCA_041730535.1 Minisyncoccia bacterium | reverse complement strand
TAAGCTACTATTAGATAGAATGTCACTTTTATGAGAAAGGATATTAAAATAATGAAAAGCTTTAAGTTGAAAAATATATTATTAATAGCTTGTGCAACCCTTGTATTCACAGCGTGTTCTTCTAAAACAGAAGAAGAGTATAATAAACCAGCACTTTATTGGTATAACAAAATGTTAAAACAAATCGCATCAAATGATTTAGATGAAGCCGATGATACGTACACTTCATTGGAAAGTGAACATAGAAATTCACCTTTTATTCCAAGTGCAATGTTGATTTTAGTTAATGCCCATATAGATGAAGAAGAATATGCCTTATCAAACTTTTATTTAGATGAATATATAAAAAGATTTAGTTTAAGTAAAGATATAGATTATGCTAGATATCTAAAAATTAAAGCAAACTTTTTAGGTTTTAAATACCAATTTAGAGATCAACAATTAATTGAAGATACTTTAGTACAAGTTAAAGATTTTAAAGTTAAATATCCAAGTTCTCCATATATGCCTTTAGTAGATACAATTAATTCAAGATTATCTATGGCAAAAGCTTCAATGGACAAAGAAATAGTAGATCTTTACAAAAGAAAAGATAAAGAATTAGCTGCTTCTTTTTATGAAGCTAAATTAAAAGAATCTTGGATAGCACCAAATGAAATCGAACCTGTAAAAGTACCATTTTATAGATCAGTTTTTGAATAAATTTTTTATATAAATAAAAACAAATTTTAGGAGTTAAATTAAATGGAATTAGAAAATTATGATGAATTCCCACAAACTATACCTTTAATAATAGAAGACGATATATTTTTATATCCTTTTATGATTGCTCCACTTTTCTTAAGCAATGAGCAAAATATTAAAGCAGTTGAATATGCAATTGAAAACAATAAATTAGTTGTTGTTGCTGTTTCAAAACATGGAAAAGAAGGAAAAAGAGAACACGATTCTTTCTATGATGTGGGAGTTGTTGGAAATATTATGAGAAAAGTATCTTTACCAGATGGTATAATTAAGGTACTTTTTCAAGGCTTAGCAAAGGGTAAAATTTCTGATTTTTCAGACGATAATGTATTATTTGCAAGTGTTGATATCTTAAAAAATGAAGAATCAAGTGAACAAAGTATTAAATCTGTAATTGAAGTATTGATTGAAAATGTAAAAAAACTATCAAGATTAAATATCAAATTTCCAGCTGATTTAGTAAAAACTATTGAAGAAAATGATGATGCAACAAGAATCGCTGATTTAATTTCGTCTGTTTTAAAAGTTAAAAAAGATGAAGCATATAAATTATTTTCTCAAACAAATATAGAACAAAGATTATTTGATATTATTGAGGTTATTAAAAAAGAGATTGAATCTTTCAAAATCCAAAAAGAGATTACTCAAAAAGTAAATTCAAAAATTGAAAAAACACATAAAGATTACTTTTTAAAAGAACAAATTAAAGCTATTCAAAAAGAGCTTGGAAGCGATAATCAAAAAGATGCAGAAGTTAAATCTTATAAAAAAAGATTAAAAGCTAAAAAAGAGTTTATGCCAAAAGAAGGCTATAAAGAGACTAAAAAACAAATAGAAAAACTTAGTCGTATGAATCCTGATTCTCCTGATGCTTCGCTTTTACAAACTTACGTTGAACAAGTTTTAGATATTCCTTTTGGTGATTATGCTAATGAGAAAATTTCTGTTAAAAATGTAGAAGACCAATTAAATAAAGACCATTATTCTTTGGAAAAAGCAAAAGAGAGAATTTCAGAATATTTTGCAGTTAAGCAATTACTTGAACAAAGAAATATTGAAGATTTAAAAGCAAAAGGTACAGTTCTATGTTTTGTAGGACCTCCAGGTGTTGGTAAAACTTCACTTGCTAACTCTATTTCAAAAGCATTAAAAAGACCATTAATAAGAGTTGCTCTTGGTGGAATGGAAGATGTAAATGAATTAAGAGGTCACAGAAGAACTTATGTTGGAGCAATGCCAGGAAGATTGGTTAAAGGTTTAATTGACGCAAAAAAAATGAACCCTGTAATGGTTCTTGATGAAATTGATAAGCTAGGAGCAAATCACAGAGGTGATCCAACTGCTGTAATGCTTGAAATTCTTGACCCTGAGCAAAACCATGAATTTAGAGATTTATATTTAAATTTCCCTATTGATTTATCTCAAGTTATTTTTGTATCAACTGCAAATGATGCTAGAAAAATTCCAGCACCTTTAAGAGATAGAATGGAGTTTATTGAAATTTCATCTTATACTCCAAATGAAAAATATCATATTGCAAAAGATTATTTAATTCCACAAGAACTTGAAAAACATGGGCTTAAAAAATCTGAAGTTTCTTTAAACAAAGTAACCACTGAACTAATTATTGAAAAATATACAAGAGAAGCAGGGGTAAGAAATTTACGAAGAGTATTCTCTAAATTATTTAGAAAAGTTGTAAAACAGATTTTAAATGATGAGACTTTAGAAAAAGTAGTAATTAATACAAAAAACTTAAAGTCATATTTAGATAATCCAATTTTTGAAATTGACCCAGCAGATAAAAAAGATTTTGTAGGAATTGCAAATGGTCTTGCTTGGACTTCTGTCGGTGGTGATGTTCTTAAAATAGAAGCTATTAAGTTAAGAGGGAAGGGTAGTTTAGCCGTAACTGGAAACTTAGGCGAAGTTATGAAAGAATCTTCACGAATTTCTTATTCAGTTGTAAAAGTATTGATTGATAAGGGTGCTTTATTAATTGAAAATGAAATTATCCCAAAATCAGTAAAAGAAACTGAAGATAAAATAATCGTAGATCCAAGTGAAATTTATAAAAGATATGATATTCACTTACATATTCCAGAAGGTGCAACTCCAAAAGATGGACCAAGTGCTGGTATTACAATGGCATTAACAATTGCTTCAATATTAAGTGAGAAAGCTATTAAAGCAGATGTTGCAATGACAGGGGAACTTACACTTTCAGGAAAAGTTTTACCAATTGGTGGATTAAAAGAAAAACTAATTGCAGCATATAAAGCAAAAATGAAAAAAGCTTTAATTCCTAGAAAAAATTATGAAAGAGATTTAGAAGAAATTCCTCAAGAAGTAAAAGATGCTATGGAAATAAAACCTGTTGATGTAATCGAAGATGTTTTAAAAGAGGCCTTGGTTTTCTAATATGAAAAACTCAAGACGAGAGAGTCTAATTGTAAATAATTTTTTTACATTAGCCTCTATCGTAATAATTTCAATAACAATCATTTTATACTCAAAATATAT
>JBGSBO010000127.1:0-3320 GCA_041730535.1 Minisyncoccia bacterium | reverse complement strand
GGATTAAATTTAGTAAAAAGAATATGTAGTGAAGAAAATGTTGGAATAAAACTAGAATCAGGTGAAAACTGGGCTTCATTTACATACACATTTAAAGGAGTATTATGAAAATTTTATTAGTTGAAGACGATATTATGTTAAATGAGATGATAACAGAATACATAACATCAACAGGTCATGCCATAAAAAGTGTAAAAACAGGAAATGAATCTTTGGAAATTTTAGATAAAGAAAAATTTGATTTATTGATTTTAGATATAAATCTTCCTGATATAGATGGATTTACTATTTTAGAAAAAATGCATGAGCAAAAAAGGATGATTCCAACTATTTATATTTCAGCGCTTATTGATATTGAAGATATTTCAAGGGCTTTTGATTTAGGTTGTTTTGATTATTTGAAAAAACCATTTCATTTAAAAGAATTAACTTTAAGAATAAATAAGATTTTAAAAACAAGAATAGTGCCACAAAGACATAAAAGACTGTCAAAACATTATAGTTTTGATTCTGAAAATATGACTCTTTTATACAATAATGAACCACATATTTTACCAAAAAGACAACTTCAAATAATCGAACTTTTAGCACTTAATAGAAGTTTAGTTGTTCAATACGATATGTTCAGAGATTATGTTTGGAATGATGATTATATTGATAATGCGACTATTAGGGCTGAAGTTAATAGAGTAAAAACTGTATTAAAAGAAGATTTTATAAAAAACATTAGAGGAAGTGGTTATATGATTGAAAGACCTGAATAGGTTTTTCAAAACATAATCGCTTGGTTTCTTCCTTTAGCTTTAGCTTCATATAACCCAACATCAGCTCTTTTAATAGTAGTTTCAATATCTTCATCATTTCTATAAAGTGTAGCTCCAAAACTACAAGTAACCTTTCCTACTTTTTTAAAAATGTGTTTTTCTATTCTTATTCTTAAATGTTCTAACACTTTTGATAAATCATTTTCATTTTTTATTTTTAAAATCAATATAAACTCTTCTCCACCCCATCTAATAAAGATATCATCATCCCTTAAAAATTTTGACACTTCATGTACTAATTCTTTTAATACATAATCACCAATATCATGTCCATAAGTGTCATTAACTTTTTTGAAATTATCTATATCAAAAATAGATAATGCAAATCTATAATTTTTTAAATGATACTCTTTTATAATATTTCTATAAGTTTTTTCAAAATATTCTCTATTATATGCACCTGTTAATTTATCATGTATAGTTTTCTCTTCTAGGATTATTTGTTCATTTATTGTTTGGCTAATATCTGAAAAACTAACAATATATAAATCATCTTCAAAATAATTAAGAGTAATTGAAAAAACAACAATTATTGAATCTTTTGTCAACATTCCTACAATTCTTTTTGGTTGAGAGAGTGAGATAATAGCATCTATCCAATTTTCATTCTTTTTTAGCTTTCCAAGATGAAAGAATCTATCATTTTCTAAAAAGAAGTCACAGATACATTTTGATTCTTTTTTAAAATCCTCAAGTTCTTTTAAACCAAAGAAATTTAAAAACTCTTTATTTGCAAAATTTATCTCTTCACCGTCTGTTAATATTACAATTGTATTTTGAGTATCAATAAATTTATATAATTTATTATAAGCCTCTTTTTGAATTGTAATATCATGAATTGTTCCAAGTGATTGAATTATATTCCCATCCCCATCTAAAGTGTGTTTACAGAGTTCTGATATATATTTTAATTTTCCATTTTTTGTTATGATTTTATATTCTATTTGATAATCTGTTTTATTTTTAATTGAATTATCAAAAGTAGTACTTACTTTTGATAATTCATCAGGATAAACATATTCCAAAATTGATTTATGTTTAGCTTTTAATTCTGCTTTTTTTACTTCAAAAATATTATAAATTTCATCACTCCAAATTAATCTATTTTTTATTAAATCAAACTCCCAATATCCAATATGACTTATTTTTTGTACTTCATCTAATATTTTATTATTATGCATTAATTTGTGTTTATCATCATCTGTTTTATACATAAAATATACAATAAACATCGTAAATAGTATTAAAAATATTAAAAATAAATAATACTGTTTTTCATATGTTACAAAACTATTATGCTCTTTTGTAATTATGATATACCCAACAGTTTCATTTCTTAGAAAATTATGAATTGGTAAAAAAGTTGTTACATAATAATTTTCATCCATCTTAATAAAGAAATTAAAGAACTCTCCCTCTTTTAACTTATCATTGATATTATTAGTTTTATTATATTCACTAATAATTGTTTCTATTAAAGAATTTCGTCCTTTTGATATATTTTTTTCATGATAAAAAAGATTTGAAGTTTCACAATTTTTATAGTTATCTTTTTCACTATCAAACACTTTTCCATCAACAACAGATTTTTTTATAATAAAATCAATATCTTTAGTAAACTCTTTTCTAAATACATTTGTAATATCTTCCATTGAAACAGAAGTTTCAACTGAACCTATGTAAGTATCCTTGTAAGTTAATGGATATACAAATCTATATCCATTATATATTCTTCCCGCTTCAAATCCATGTGCAGGTTTTTGATATTTATTTACATATTTTACTGTTTCTCTTAGCTCACCTAAGTTATCACCAAAATTTTCAGGTCTGTGAAATCTTAAAAAACTATCATTATTTTTTAGATGAAACTGAAGTTGTTTTAATTTAAAATCATGCATATTATTATACATATCAATTAATTCAGCATACAACTCTTTTCTAATTTCATTTTGCTTTGCAGGGGTAGATTCATTAACATCTAATAAAAGTTCTTTTACTCTTTTTGTATCTATTTTATTAAAATACAAAATATTTGAGTGAATTCTAAATGATTCAAGAATTGTATTTAACTGAACTTTTGCCGAATCTTTTTCTATTTGAAGGAGTTCTTCTTTTCTATCTTCAATCAATGAAAATAAAGACAAAGAGCCAATAGTAGATAGTAATAAAATAAACTTATATAAAACAACTTATTTTTCATTGTTACCTTTTTTATTATTACTCTTATTTTTTATTAAATAATACTACTCAACTTTCGCACATAAAACCTAACTCTTTTTGAGTGAAAGCACTTATCACTGCAATAATTTGAAGTAAATCTTTATTATCCTTGACAACATTTTGAATTTCACTAATTTTTGTCAATATTTGAATAAACAGTTGCATTGAAATTGCCAGTGTTTCAAGTTCACACTCTAAATCTCTAAAAAGTTCTCCTAGTGTTTGTGGCTAATGCTTTATGCGATTGATATAGCTTACAATATTGTAGGTAAACAT
>JBGSBO010000126.1:0-3619 GCA_041730535.1 Minisyncoccia bacterium | reverse complement strand
TAGATATTTTTTCTAACACCGAAAATGAATTTTTTCATTTTTGGATTCCATCTTCTTGTTTGGTGTCCGAAGTGTACACCACACTCTAATAGGTCTTTCATTGTTACCATGAGTAATTCTCCTTGAATTAATTGTTTTTTTTGTAATAGGGTTTTTGCCTCTGTGTCCCTTAATGTCCAAATTTCTTCAGTCACAACCCGTACAAGGATTGACACATGTGAGGTTCTAATTTAAAATTAGAGCCGTGATTATAACTGAGTTATGTTTAATCTAACTTTAATTGAATTTACATCATTTTTTCAAATTCTATTTATTTCATATTGGCTAGAATAAGCGCAATAAAAGTCAAGGATAATAATTTGAGTTTACAAGCTAAGTTAAATGAATTAAGAAAAGAAATTGCAAAAGGTGTAATAGGACAAGAACAAATGGTAAATTCCATTTTAATTGGACTTCTTACAAATGGTCATATTTTACTTGAAGGTGTTCCAGGTCTTGCTAAAACTACAACTGTTAAAGCTGTTGCACTTGCTATTGATTTAAATTTCAAAAGAATCCAATTTACTCCTGATTTACTTCCAAGTGATATTATAGGCGCACAAATATTTGATATGAAAACGAGTGAATTCAAAATCAAAAAAGGACCAATTTTTACAAATCTTTTATTAGCAGATGAGATAAACAGAGCTCCTGCAAAAGTACAGTCAGCCCTTCTTGAAGTTATGCAAGAAAGACAAGTTACAATTGCTGATGATACATTTAAAATCGAAGCTCCTTTTTTAGTTCTTGCTACTCAAAATCCGATTGAACAAGAAGGAGCTTATAACTTACCAGAAGCCCAACTTGATAGATTTATGTTCAAAATTATTGTTTCTTATAATACAAAAGAGCAAGAGTATGAAATAGCTAAAAAAGCTACGATGAACTCTTTTGAAACCATAAATAAAGTACTTAATAGAAATGATTTAGAACTTTTAAAAAATGAAGTTCAAAATATTTATATTGATAAAGAGTTAGAAGATTATATTATTGATATTATTGATGCATCAAGAAATCCACTTAATTATGGACTTGATGATTTAGTTGATATTATTCATTTTGGAGCAAGTCCAAGAGCCACTATTGATATGTTCAAAGCTGTAAAAGCAAATGCATATTTAAGAGGAAATGATTATGTAAGTCCCATTGATATAGCAATGGTTGCAAAAGATATTTTAAGACATAGAATTATTCTTTCATATGAAGCTTTAGCACAAGAAATAAATGTAGATAATGTAATTCAAAAAATCTTAGAAAAAATTGATATTCCATAATACATGAATCAAGCTCTAAAAAAAATACTTATAAAAACAAAAAAACAAGTTTTTTCAGAAATCATAGGAAATAATAGCACGAAACAAAAAGGTGAAGGTTATGATTTTTGTGAATTAAAAGAGTATGAATATGGCGAAGATGTAAAAAATATAGATTGGGTTATAAGTGCAAAAATGCAAAAACCTTATGTAAAAGTTTTTTATTCACAAAAAGAGCTAAATATAAAAATAGTATCTTTTTTAAATGGTTCAACATATTTTGGAACTCACACTTTTAAACAAGAGTTAATTGTTCAAATAGCTGCAGCTTTAGGATTTATTTGTGTAAAACAAGCAGATCCTTTTGCTTCTTTTATTGCAAACGAAAATCTTAAAATTTGTACAAAAAAATCAAAGCAGATTTTTAATGTAAATTTTATGGCTGAACAACTTTATAACTATAATGTTATTGGCAAAAATATGGATTATGAAAAAATCATCAAAGAGCTTTTTAAATCAATTCAACATAAATCAATGATTTTTTTAATTGGTGATTTCTTTAATATAAATAAACTTGATTTAAAACTTCTTTGTCAAAAACATGAAATTCGAGCTATTATCGTAAGAGACAAATTTGAAGAAAATCCAATCGAACTTGGGAATGTAAATTTTATTGATCCAAGTTCAAACAAAAGTTTTGAAGGTGTTTTAAATAAAAGTACAATTGAAAATTATGTAAAAAATGTAAAAGGAAATGACCATAAACTTTATGCACATTTTCAAAACTGTGGTGTTAAATTTACAAAAATTTATACAAATGAAGACCCAATAAAAAAACTAATAGGACTTTTAAAATAATGAATGAAGACATTTTAGCGAAACTTCACGACATAAAAGAGCTTGAACAAATTCCTGATAATTCTGTTTTTCTTTTCTCTTTTTTGATTTTTTTAGTTCTTATCCTAGTAATAACAATTATATTTCTTATTGTTAAGTTTTTTAAAAATAGAAAAAAATCTGATAGAAAAAAATATTATGAACTTTTACAAAATATAGATTTTGAAAACTCAAAAGAAAGCGCTTATATAATCACTAAATATATAAGATTATTAGCTAAGAATGAAATAGAAAAAAGATTAAGTGATGAACTAATTGAAGAATTAAAAAAATATAAATACAAAAGAAATGTAAAAAAGATAGATGATACAATCAAAGCTAAATTTTCAACTTTTATGGATTTAATAGATGTATAATAATTTTACTTTTGAATATCCATATTTTTTACTTTTAATAGTTTTATTTATAATTTGTTCCATTTATTGCAAAGCTAAAACACCCACATATTTAATTCCTCATTTAAATATATTTAAATTTGCAAATCAAAAATCTATGATTTTCATAAATAGTTTAAAATATCTAGTAATTATATTTTCCATACTTGCCCTTGCTTCACCTGTAAAAATAAATGACACGATTCTTCTAAAAAATGATGGCGTAAATATTTTATTAAATTTAGATGCCAGTGGTTCTATGAAAGAGCGAGATTTAGATGAAAATTATTCTAAAAATCGTTTTGAAGTTGTAAAAGATATAGTAAAAGATTTTATGGATAAAAGAGTTGCTGATAATATTGGTATTGTTTTATTTGGTGATTCAGTTTTAATTGCAAGCCCTCTTAGTTTTGATAAAGATGCACAAAAACAAATAATTGATTATTTAGATGTGGAAATGGCAGGACAAAAAACTGCACTTATTGACTCAATTGCGGCAAGTATAAATATATTAAAAAATCAAAAAGCTAAATCAAATATTATAATATTATTAAGTGATGGAGTTGATAATGCTAGTAATATTCCTTTGGACGTAGTAATAAAATTATTAAATAAATACAATATAAAAGCTTATACCATTGGTATTGGGAATTTCAATAATGAAGTATTATATAAAATCGCAAACGAATCAAATGCAAAAGCATATAAAGCAATGTCAAAAGAAGATTTGGCCTTGATTTATGAAGATATTAATAAACTTGAGAAATCACAAATTGATCAGAATAAGATAATCTTAAAAGATTATCTTTTCTTTTATCCTCTCTTTCTTGCAATTTTATTTTTGATTTTATTAACTCAACTTTCGCACATAAAAATTGAGTAAAAATCTAAACAAATACCTATATATTTAATAGCCATAGTGATATTTTTATCAATATTGATTTTTTGATAAAGAAAGAATTATAAGCAGCATTTTTTATATTTCCTACCACTTCCACAAGGGCATAGTTCATTCCTACCTATTTTTGGAGTATCACTTACATAAGGTTTTTTATC
>JBGSBO010000125.1:0-3712 GCA_041730535.1 Minisyncoccia bacterium | reverse complement strand
ATTACCTTTACAAACGTTATAATTATTTTTAAAGATCATCCATCTTCGATTACAACGCTTCTCATCAACTTCTTAGTTGCTGACGTTCCAGTCAAATTGGACGGGAATTATAATAGATTCCCTTACCTTTGTCAAGAGGTTAACGCTTAAATTTAGCTTAAATTTTTGGATTCTTCCTCTTTAGCCTTTTTATTATTCGGTTTACTTATTTTTACTTGGGTTTTATCACCTATTCATAAACTTTTATTTGTTTGTTATAACCAGTATTTGGATAAATTACTATTTCTCTACTATTATTTTCTTTTGAAATTAGTTTTATAGAGCAAGGTTTATCTATCTTGTACTCATTACTTTCATTATTGAATGCTGATAACTTTGAATATATTTCTCCATCACTTCCAAAAGACAATTGTCCAAGTGATGTGGTTTCATTACAAGATATTTGAACATCACTTATTCCAAATTCTTTTGTTAATAATACATACTTACTATTTAAACTATTTTCATTACATATATTTGATGTGTATATATTTTTATTTGTTAATGGATCTTTTAAACTATCTTCAGCGCTGGGATGTCCCGATTTATTTTTATCACTATAAATTGTGTAATAAATTCCACCAACACTTTCTCGGCATCTAAGAAATTTGATTGTCCATCTTTTTTTGTGCCATAAAGAATCTTTTGAATCATATTTGTCATCTATTAATGCTTTATATCTTAAATGTGTTAGATATAGTGATAATTTACTACTTAATTCATCTATATGGTTTATTTTAGTTTTTGGAAGAAACATAGTATATAAAAACCCTATTAAACTTATCACTAAGATTATTTCTAATAGGGAAAAAGATTTTTTCATTTTATTTTTTTTATATAAACCGTAAAAAGTTCTTTTTTATAATATTCAATTACAATTTTCTCATCATAATTATAATAAGGAGTTCTTGACATAAAATATTTCTCGCCATTTGTAATATTATAAAATTTTAACCTTAGTGTTATTTCTTCATCTAAACACGTAATTTCATTTATATCTCTTTTTTTTAATTCAGAGGATAACTCTTTTATAAAATGATATTGGTAAACAAAATGCTTTGTTGGATTTGGAATTATCAAATAAAGTGGTCTATTTATAAATGTAAATATTACATTTATTGACAACATTATTACTATTAAGACTGCTAATATATTGTAATTTAATCTAAACTCTTTTAACCTAACTCTATAAGAATGAAAAAAGGTTTTCAACATAAATGGTAAAGATATTACAACATAAGGAGCAAAATCTTCGATATATACTCTTTGTCTAAATGAAAAAACTATTGATAATATTAATGCTGTAATTGAAATATACCAAGTTAATGTTCTATTATCTTTTATTCCTGCTCTGTATAATGAATAAATAAAATATAAAAAAAGTAAAGGAGAAAAAACTGTTGCATAAATAGCAAATGTATCAACTAAAAATCCTCTAGGTTTTCCAGCTGTTGCAAATCCATATATGTACATTGATAATATAAAAAAACTCATGGCAAAATACATTAGTTTTTTATCTTTATTTTTAAATGAAAAGAAAAACAAAGCAAGATATAAAATAGCAAAAGAATTATCTACAAATAAGAAAAAAATCAGCAAACCATATGAATGTTTATTGTTTATTTGATAATAATATAAATATAAAAGTGTAAGAAAAGTTACCATTATGGCACTATTTACCAATAATGAAGCACTTAAAACTCCAGGAAGTATCATAAAAATACAAATTGCAATAAATCTGTCTTTTTCATATCTAAAATAATTATCAGTTAATTTATACATCAAAAGTACGCTTAATGCGTAAAAAAGAATAAATGGAAATCTTAAGCCTATGTCATTTTGACCGAAGAAATAAATAGAAGTTTTTGTAATAAAAGATAAAACCGAATTATTTACAAATACATTTAATGCCTCTTTGTATGAAATACTAAGAGACATATCTGCTTTTAATAATAAAATAAAAACTAGAATTGATAAGAATGTATAAAAATAGTAGTTATATTTATTACTAGTAATCATTTTATAATTTCAAAAAATTATCTATTATTTTATAACCGTGTTCACTCATTATTGATTCAGGGTGAAATTGAACACCGTATATTTGTTTATCTTTAATTTCCAATGACATAATTTCATTATCATCTTGGCTATATGAAGTAACAATAATATCTTCTGGTAGATTTTCTTTTTCTACTATTAATGAATGATATCTAGTTTGTGTAAATTCTTTAGGAAGTCCATCGAAAATTTTTGTATCTGCAACAACTTTTATTAAAGATGTTTTTCCATGCATCATATTTTTTGCCCGAACTACCTTCGCTCCAAAAACTTGTCCAATACTTTGATGACCTAAACAAATACCAAAAATTGGTTTTTTACCAGCAAAATGTTTTATAACATCCAAACAAACACCTGCATCATCTGGAGTTGCTGGACCTGGAGATATTATAATCTTTTGAGGATTTAAATCTTCGATTTCTTTTAGTGTTAACTCATCATTTCTTATTATCTTTAAATCAGCTCCCAATTCAAGACAATATTGAACTATGTTGTAAGTAAATGAGTCGTAATTATCAATCATTAATATCATATATATTATTCCTATTTTTTTGTTGCATCATTATAACAATAATAAAATTTGTTTATGTTAAAAATAATTCTTTTTATTTTATGATAATCATTCTTAGTATTAAGATTAATTAAAGTTTATTTTCTATAGTATTTCAATAATAATTATTAATATACATAATAAAAGGAAAATATAATGCTTAAAAAATTAGCTCTAAGTGCCGTTGTACTTGCAACATCATTATTTGCAACAAGTGAGGTAAATGTTTATTCTCATAGACATTACGATTCAGACAAGGCTTTATTCAAAACTTTTGAAGAAAAAACTGGAATTAAAGTAAATGTAGTTACTGCAAAAGCAGAAGAACTTGTATCAAAATTAGCAATAGAAGGTGAAAATACACCTGCTGATATTTTAATAACTGCAGATATTGGAAATCTTTATGAAGCAAAAGATAGAAAACTTTTACAAGCAGTTGAGTCAAAAACTTTAGAAGAAAATATTCCAACTCATTTAAGAGATGACAAAAAAGAGTGGTTTGGACTTACAAAAAGAGCAAGAGTTTTTGTTTATAATCCAGCAAAAGTTAATCCAGCTGATTTAAGTGATTATTTATCTCTTTCAGATGCTAAATTTAAAGGGAAAGTAATTACAAGATCATCTACAAATGCTTATAATAAATCTTTATTAGCTTCAATAATTGCAAACCATGGAGAAGCTAAAGCTTTAGAATTTACAAAAGGATTAGTAAATAATTTTGCTTATGACCCAAAAGGAAGCGACAGAGATCAAATAAGAGCAGTAGCTGCTGGTGATGCGGATATTGCAATAGTTAATACTTATTATTTAGGTGTTATGTTAAATGGAAAAGATCAAAAAGATATTGATATTGCAAATAGTGTAAAAATATTCTTCCCTGCACAAAAAACAACGGGAACACATATAAATATTTCAGGTGCAGGAGTTACTCTTCATGCAAAAAATAAGGAAAATGCTGTTAAACTAATAGAGTTTTTAAGTTCATCTGAAGCGCAGTCTATCTTTGCTGAAGGAAATCATGAATATCCTGTTAATCCAAAAGTTAAAGCTTCTGGAACAGTTGTT
>JBGSBO010000124.1:0-3931 GCA_041730535.1 Minisyncoccia bacterium | reverse complement strand
ATTTTAAAAAAGGTTAGAGTTGATTTTATTAAAGTTAAATTACAAAGTTTTAGAGATAATCCAAGATTTAATGATTATGATATTCAAATACAAATCAAAGACTTAAATGCTGGTTTAGAAGATAGTATCAAAGATTATAATAATTATCTTTGGATTGCTACTAATTACGATGAATATGAAAAATTATAGGAGATAAAAATGTTTAAAATACTAGATGATGTTTGTAAACCAACAAAAGGAAGTAAATATAGTGCTGCAATAGATTTGTATGCAAGGGAAGATGTAGTTATTGGAGCTGGTGAAACTGTTAAAGTGCCTTTAGGAGTTTGTATTGATAGTGATAAGTTACAAGACTTGGCAATGAGTGAAGCTAATATTTATTTTAACTATACAACACAAGAAATAGAAGATATTAAATATCAATTTTTAGAATCCCACTATTTACAACTAGAACCAAGAAGTAGTCTAAGAGCAAAAGGTTTAATTGCTGGAACTGGAATAATTGATTTGGATTATAAAGATGAGATTATGATTATATTGCATAATCCTTTTAATCTTGTAGGATTTATAATAGATATTGATGAGGGTATTCATTTGCCCAATAAGTTTCCTTGCTATGAAATTAAAAAAGGTGACAAAGTAGCTCAAATAATGTTAAAAGAGCATAAAACATATTTAATGGGTGTTGATACAGAAGAAAAAAGAACTGGTGGATTTGGGAGTACAGACAAATGATTAAGGTCGATTTAAAAACAGAGCGTACAACGCAACAATGGCAAACTTTATTTGATACAGTTAAAAGAAATGATGATAATATTTTAACCAAAATTGAACAATCTTATTATATAGAACAGATTGAGTTTAAATTGGGTATTAGAAATAAACATTTAGAGGTTTTAAAAGAAATTGAAGCTGGAATGGCTGATATTGATGATTTAAAATAAAGATTTAAAATGGAAAAAGCAATTAAAATTTTAAGAGATATTTTAGCATCTAGAGATATTTCTTATAATCTAACAGATGATCAAATTCAAGATTCAATCAAAGAATTAGAAAAGATACAAGATAACATGCAAGTTAAGATTTTAGAACTGAAAGCTAGTCATAATCAACAAATAAAAGAGATAAAGCTAAGATTTATTGAAGATGTTATTAGCTTAAAGGAATTAATAAAATGAAAACAATTAACCAACAAAAAAATAATATACTAAAAAGATTAATTACTTTAAATAAAGAATATCAATCTTTAGTTAAATATTATTAGGAGTTTAAAATGAAAAATGATTTAATATTTGTAGGATTAGTTTTAGTAGCTATTTGTTTCAGTTTAGAGAGCTATCAACATAATCAAGAACTAAAAAGAGTACATAAGTTAGTAGAAATTGAAAGAACAGCTAAAATTGAAGCTATGAAGTTAGCTATTGATATAAACGATACTTTAGAGATACATAGAGAAATGAATTTATCTTTAAATGTTGAGATTGATAGTTTGATGAATGAGATTGAACAAATTGAAAGTAATAATCAACTTTTAAAGGATATACGGCGACATTGGTCAGAACGATAAGAAACTAATATCAATCTTATGTTTTAGTGAATCTAGCTTTAACTATGAAGCTAATCATCAAGATTTATACATTGGTGTATGTGGAGTAAATAAGAATCTATGGAATGACTACCTTGAACAAAGAGGAATTCATTATAATTCTTTAAAAGCTGGATTAGAAGTTTATAACTTTTATTTGAATGCAAATAATGGAAATAAGAAAAAAGCATTATTGGAGTTTAAAGGAGTTGAGAAAAGTAAAAAAGTTAGAGATATAGTAGATAAAATTTTAGTAATTGAAAAGGAATTAAAATGACATTTAGAAAGTGGTACGCATTAAACCAGGATAAGTTGCAAGAAGATTATGAAGAATATGTTGAGTCATTAGATAAAAGATTTTATATGCCTATTGATTTTGATGAGTTTGTTCAAGATAAATGGGATTCTTTCGACGAATATGTAGAGAAAGAAGAAAGAGAATGATAGACAAGTCGTTTTATGATGCGATAAAAGATTTAATTAAATAAAGAGAGATTAAAATGTTAGTAGATACATTATTAAAAAGAGTTCAAACAGAATGTCTAGTTGCTTTTGCACATAGTAGAATTGCAGGAGTTGCAGGTAGAGGGTGTGATGATGGAATTAATATTTTCAACAACAGATATATTCTTAAAGATGTGGTAAACACTGGCAAAAAGCTAGAAGATTGCATTAAAGATATAGCTACTATAGAAACTATTAATGAAAAAATAAGCAATAAAAATAATATCGGTTTAGCAAATATGTATCATCATCATTACACTAAACTTTTAAATTTGCTAGACAAATCAATTCCTAAAAATGGTCAAATGATAGAGGGTTTGATTGGTTTACATATTATGATTTTAGCAACTCAAAAAGGTCTGATTAAAGATGAAGATAATAGTAATATTCAAATATATTTAGACACTGTTGCTTTATATGAAAATGAAAGATTTACTTTAGACGAATCAGTTAAGCAAGTTGTAGAATTTATGAAAGAAGTATCGATTAAGATATTTAATAAATATTTTGAAAAAGTTAAAAAAGGAAAAAAGAAATGAAATGCTTAAAATGTGATAGTTGCATAGAAAATAAGCAAAAGGGTTTAATGTGTTTTAATCCAAATAGTGATTATTTTAACGAAAGATTAAAAGATATAGAAATAGATGAGTGTAAATACTTTACAGACATTTGCTATGTAAATCCAAAAGATGAAGATGAAAAAGGTTTATTTGATGAAGTACTACATTAGTGAAGATGATAAAAAATTAAGAGCTGAAAAACTTGCTAAGTTCCTGATTGGATTTAAATATAAATTGAATAATCCTAACTTTAGAACTAATCACAACTTGAACAGGTGGAAATTTTATAAAAATAAGTGCAATAAAACATTATCATCTTTAGGATATAAATTAAATCTTGAAACCGAAGAGTTAAGAGAGCTTATTCCTATGAAAATAAAAGTTATTAATCCAGACAAAGAAGCTTTAACTAAAGCTATGGAATATTTAGAAATGGCTAGAAGAAAATGTAAAAATGCAAAAGATGAAATGTTAAAAGCAAAAGAAGATTATAAGAATAAATTAAATGATTATGAGAAAAAAAGGCTAAAAAATGCGTAGATTATCAACCGAAGACACATACTTTTATTTTAAAAAAAAATACATAAGCGAAAAGGTAATGTTGGTAAGTTTTGGAGTAACTAGAAATCAGGACAAAGAAAAACAATTTAAAAATAAAAAATATTTAGTTCAATCTGTTTGGGGTTATTTTGATTATCAAGATGTAATGGAAATGTTAAGATATGAAGAAGAAGTTAATAATACAATTGTATATGCTCAACAGTTAGTCATAGACCTTGAAGCTTTAATTATTGAATCAGGTGCTAAAGGAAAATTAGGCAAATTGGCAAATCTTGTAGGTATTCCTGCACAAATGTTAAGTACATTAAATATTTCTTACAACACAGCTTTAAAGATAATTAATAACATTGAAACTAAGCTAAATAATATTAGTCATGAAGCAATACAAGATTTAAAAGTTAATTATCAGAAACTAAGTGCATAAAAAAAGGAAGTTACAAGATTCTAAATCTTAGATAACTTCCTTTTTTTTAAAAGAGTAAAAATTCAAGAGAATGAGTTTAGACATATACCAAAAGGTACATTGCTATTATATTACTTTATTCTTAAAATAATATTAATATTTTAATGCCCTGTTTCTCCAGCCACTTTTAAATTTTCCATATCTAGCTTCATCTAAACTATTATAAAATTCAATTTCTTTTTCATCAAATAGTTTATCAAATAAATCATCATTAAAAGAGTTCAATGCTGTTATTGTCTTGTTACCTATAATTCCATC
>JBGSBO010000123.1:0-3984 GCA_041730535.1 Minisyncoccia bacterium | reverse complement strand
AATTTAAGTAACAGCCCTTCCTATATACGAAAACTAACTTTATATTTTCTGACATCTAGTGAAAAACATATCTTTTAGTTTTCGTATACTTTTTAAAATTTAAAATATGGAAAAATTAATAAGTATCGGAAAACAGATGTTTTATGTATAGTTTATTTTTTCAGCTCTAAAAAATATCAGGCATAACTTTATTATCATTTTTCATACAACATAACTTACTAATATCAAATAAGTTATGTTCAGATCTCCGATTTTTCAATCGAAGATCTACACTTATTTCTTAGGATAAGCAGTTGCTGTTAGTTTTGTAGTATAAATTGTTCCTACAAATGCGTACGACCAAGATTCTGTAATTTTAATATCTGTTATAATATCTCCATTAGCTTGACCTTTTAATACATCATAAGCTTGTTGATATCTATCATTTACACCAATAGTATAAAATTATTTTAACTCTAATATTTAGTATGATTATGATAAGAATTCTATATAATATTGTGATAAAACTGTAAATGTTAGATATATCGTAAAAGATAGCATCAATTAAAACTTTTTGTATGAATTAGCTTCTAAAATATAACTGCAGAAGCCTATATTATTAAGTTATTTAAATGCTTTTATTAATTAAAACCAATTAATAAAAGCATTTCATCTATATTAAATAATATAATCACTGTTATTATTAAAAGACCAATCAATATGATATCAATAAAGTCAAGTTTCACTTTATTACTTTCAATAAAATTGAATGTAAAGAATTTTCATTATAAAAAACAACTTTGTTTCTTCCTGTATTCTTAGCTTCATACAAAGCATTATCTGCAAATTTATAAATTTCTTCACAAGTAAATTATCTTCTGATTGAAAATTAAATATACCAATTGATATACTAAGAACACCGACATCTCCATTATCTGTATGTAATATTTTTTGATTAATTATTGAGACTCTTATCTTCTCAGCATATTCAAAAATTTTTTTAGAAGACAAATTTGAAGTAATTATCGCAAATTCTTCTCCTCCTAATCTAAAGGCAAAATCATTTGCTCTATTTGTATTTTTTTTGATTGTTATTGCGACTCTTTTTAAAGCTTTATCACCTTCATAATGTCCATATCTATCATTATATTTTTTGAAGTTATCAATATCTAACATAAAAAAAACCAAGTTTTTTTATTTCTTTTTGCTCGATTTCGTTCAGAGGCAAAAATCTGACTAAAGAATCTTTTGTTGTATAATGTTGTTAAATGATCTGTTATGCTTGATAACTCAGCAGCTTTTTTATCAGTAATATCTTGCCTTTTAGCTCCATAAGCCACTACTTCTCCATTTAAATCTCTCACTGGAAAAATAATTGTTTTATACCAAATATCATTCTGATTTTTATCTTTACATCTAAGTTCTCCAATCCAATTATTGCCTTTTGTAATATTTTTCCAAATTTCGACATATTTTGATGGGTTTTCAGATGAATGTTTTAAAAGGGAATGTTTTTTTCCAATTATTTCACTATTTTTATATCCTAATATATCAGAAAATGTATCACTAATTTCTGTAATATTTCCATCTAAATCTGTTTCAGAATAATATGAGAATTCTTTAAATTGTTTTAACGATAAGTTTAATTCTTGATTTATAATTTGTAAATAGTTATATTCCATGAACTGAGTTTCTTTAGAGTTATATTTAGCTGGACTTTTTTTCTTTTCAATTTCATAAAATAACTTTTTAACTTTTTTTATTCCAAAAGGCTTTTTTATAAAACCTCTTATGTCTAAAAATTTAAATTCACTAAAAGATAATTTTGATTCAAGTTCTGCAACAAGGATTATTGCTGAATCAGAAGATAAACTTCTAATCTTTCTTAAATGCATTATAATTTGTATTTTTGTAAGTTCTAATCCCAAAACAATCAAATCAATATTTTTTGTTTCTTTAACAAAAAGCAATGCATCTTCAAATTCATTAAAAATAAAAATTTCATAATGAGATTCTTTAAATTCCAAAGTAAGTAATTTTATTATTTCCTGATTATTTTCTATGTATACTATTTTCATTATTAATTATTCCTACTAACTAGTTTCTTACTTTTGATTAATTCTTCATCAGATTTTTCTGACACAATAAATTCAAGAATTTCTTCTGTTAAAACTAGTACATCTTCATTTTGTTTATCAAAATTATTTATTAACTCAACTTTTTCTAATTGTTCTTCACTTTTCATTTTGATATTTAAAATTAAATTTATTGATTGAGAAATATTCTTACTTTTATTAGATTTCCGTATTCTATCAATTTTGAATTTTGAATTTTTCAATTTCTTAATTGCTTTAGAAGAACTCATGTACATGATTTTTACACTTTGTCTTAATTCTTCTTTTTTTTCATTGTTTCTTGCCAATTCAAAATATCCTAATAATTTGACATAATCTATCTCTTTTAGAAAAGAGTATTCTGCAATAGATTTTTCTTCTTCAAATATCCATTCACTTAATAATGAGAATATTATTATTTCAGGTATTAATTTATCTCCTGAACGAAAATTAGCTTCAAATTCATTAATTAATGCATTGTAATAAAAAACTAATGCCTTATAAGTATAGGGAAGGTCTATTTGAGAATTACGAATATGAAAAATTTTAATAAATTCACATAATTCATTTACATCCCAAATAGTTACAGAAAAATTTGACGATAGAAAATTTATTGCATCTTTAATTTCATTGTTATAAAGTGTTACACCTAAATCTAATTTATAATCTTTTTCTTCAAAATATTCACTACATATAGTTTTTTAATAAACAAGCAAAGCTTGTGTTTTTATATTTCTTAATGAACTTATTTTCATTTTAATATTCCCAGTACTTTAATTTTCATACGCTAATTTATTTCTTATTATTGGTTATCCAATAAAAATAGTTTTTCTCCATCTTTTGGGGATTTTTTCAAATCGTTCTTTTTCAATTTTTTTTATTGTTGTAATGTAATTTTTTGTAACTATATCTTCAGACGTATAAACATGAGTATTTATTATAGAGATTGGCACTACATTGGTTTGATTTTTCTTTACTACTTTATTATTTACAAATATGTCTCTATCTTCATTATTCTGAAAAAAAACAACATTTTTACTTAATACTAGTTTCAGTAGTAATCTTGATATTTTTGTAGATAAACTGTCATTTAGAAATAAAATTCGTGAATCTGAGATATTAATAATAACTTTTTTAACTAAGAGCTTTGCTGCAATTAATCCATAAATATTTGGTTTCATAATGTGATCAATTATTATATTGGCATTTATCTTTTTATAAAGATAATAATAGTCTTTAGTAAGTTTTATATTTTCAATTAAATTCCTCTTGCTGTTATTGATTTTTATATAAAAACATTCAAAACCTAACTCTTCAAATTTTTCCTGATATCCATCTTCTAATACAATAAAAACAATTCTATAACCTGCCTTATTTAAAAATATCGGCAGCTCAATTATAGAATTAAAAATATTCCATGATGTATTTATTACTATTGTTCTCATAATCACTTATCTCCCATAAAAAGTTAATATACAATTCCAAAATTTCATAAATAACACTTTTTCATCACAAAATTTAATAATTTGAATTATTTGTAATATTTTATTTTTTTGTAACGAAAATGTATCACTTATAACATCTCAAAACAATATTGTTATTATTCATAAAATAATATATGTGGAATAAATAATGAAAAGTATAAATAATTTAATTCTAAGGGCATTAACTGCTACACTATTAATTGGTTGTGGCAATGAATCTTATAAAGAAACTATTCAAAATATACCTAAAAAAAATAAAGACTTATTTACTCAACTTTCGCACATAGATTCCAGTAAATAAATGAACCATAGTTGAATAATAAAGCCCATAAATAGGCACTTTTTAGTATTATCTCATAACAACAATCAACTATACAAAGGTGTTTTTTATGGGACTTGACAATTAT
>JBGSBO010000122.1:0-4015 GCA_041730535.1 Minisyncoccia bacterium | reverse complement strand
AATGCAACTGTTTATTCAAATATTGACAAAAATTAGTGAAATTCAAAATGTTGTCAAGGATAATAAAGATTTACTCAACATTATCGCTGTGTTAAGTGCTTACACTAAAAAACAGTTAGGTTTTATGTGCGAAAGTTGAGTAAGAAATATTTACAAATTGCAGAAAATATAAATATAACTTTGGAAAATTTCCAACTTACAATAAATAATATATTAGAATATCTAAATGATTATCAAAAAAATAATTTTACAAAAGCTTTAAAAAGCGATAATGCAGAAGAATTGAAACCACTTATCGATGGTATAAATAATCTTAATATAAAAATATCTAGAATGTTATTAAGTAGTTTAAAAAGTGGAATAAGACTAAGAGAAAATTCAGATTTATTAAAAGAAAATATTAATCAATTAACAAATAATTTAACAACTCAAGCAGCTACATTAGAAGAAACAGCATCAGCAGTTGAAGAAATCACATCAAGTGTAATTAATAATAATGTAAATGTTGATGAGATGTTAGTTAATTCAGAAAAATTAATAAAATTTGTAAATAACGGTTATCAAAGTGCTCAAAATAGCGCTTTATTAATGGATGCTATAAATGAAAAAACAAAATCTATTGAAGATGCAATTGTAATAATAGATCAAATAGCATTTCAAACAAATATTCTTTCATTAAATGCAGCGGTTGAGGCAGCAACTGCAGGTGAAGCTGGACGTGGATTTGCAGTAGTAGCTCAAGAAGTAAGAAATTTAGCTTCGCGTGCAGCAGAAGCTGCTAAAGAAATAAAACAATTAGTTGGAAGTGCAACAAATGAAACAAATAAAGGAAAAATTGCTTCTTCTGAAATGATAAGAGAATATGATATTTTAAATGAAAATATAATTAATACAAAATCTTTGATGGAAGATATTTCTAGTTCTTTAAAAGAGCAACAAAAAGGAATTGAGCAAATAAATAGAGCTATTTCTCAAATTGATTTTGCAACTCAAGAAAATGCTTCAAGTGCTCAAGATACTATGAAAATCGCAATACAAAATGATAACATGGCAAATACTATGGTTATAGAAACAAATAAAACTAATTTCTTTGGTAGAGATGAATACAATAATTTATTAAAACAAAAAATATAATTGTTTTAAAAATAAATATATAAAATATAAAGCGGTTTAATTTTTTTATTTATTGAGTGTACCAAGACTGTACAAACATAAAAAAAGGCAAGAGATAAAAACCTCGTGCCTTCTCGATGTAATAGTGCTTAGAGCTTATTCAGCTACTGATACTTCTACAGGAGTACCTTCCCAGATACCATGTTTGGTACAGTAACCATGCGCTACTAGGTTTAATTTTTTTCCAGTTGGAATAATTGTAAATGTAGTAGTGTTATGAGCTTTGATGTTTCCTAATGTTCCTGGAACATAAGAAGCTTTAGCTAATTGAATATCACCATTGTATAATGTTACAGATTCAATATAGTGATCAAAATCATCTGGATGAGTATATTCATTACCCATTTTTACAGTTACTTCAAATGGCTCACCTGCTTTTGCAGTTGCAGCACAGTGAATAAATGGACTGTGTCTATCAATTAAATCCTTCTTAGCTTCTCTCTCAACAGTATCAATATCAACATATTTGTTAATTTTTGGCATAGTATCTCCTAAATAAATTATTTTAAAAAAGTATTGTACTATATTTTTTATAAAACAAAGCGGATATTTTTTATCCTCTTTGATGAATTTTTTTAAATTCTTTATTTAGCGTATATATTTTGCTCATCTTTGATATAATTGCACATGAATAAAGAAGAGTATTTTATAAAACAATTTTCAAATAATAAAATAATTGGTGATGATGGTGCTGTAATTAATGGCTTTGTTTACTCAATGGATGCTTTTTTTGAGAATGTACATTTCAAAAAAGAGTGGATGAGTTTAAAACAGATTGCTTATAAAGCAATGATTGTTAATATTTCAGACGCTATTGTTATGAATGCAATTCCTAAATATGCACTTTTAAGTGTTGCTATTCCAAAATCCTATTCAAATGAAGATTTAAAAGAGTTAGCAAAAGGTTTTAAAAAAGCAGCTAGTGAATTTGGAATTGAAATTATTGGTGGAGATACAATATCAAATGAAAAACTTGATATTTCTGTAACAATTATTTCAAAGGTTTCTAATCCTATTTACAGAAAAGGTATGAATAAAGGTGATATCCTTTGTTATACAGGAACTTTGGGTTTATGTAAAATAGATTTAGAAAGGCTTTTTAAAAATAAAGAGGTTCCAAAAAAATCAAAATTTATAAAACCTATATTAAATGCAGATTTCTTTTATGAAATTGCACCATTAATAACAACTTCAATGGATATTTCAGATGGTTTATTCTTTGAACTTGAAAGATTATCAAAGGCAAATAAATTAGGTTTTGAATTTTTTCATAAAATTGATGAAGAGATAGGAACATCAGGTGAAGAGTATGAAATACTTTTTTCATTTAATGAAAATAATTTAGAAAAAATCAAAAAAATTGCCTTAAAACATAAGGTAAAATTAAATCCCTTTGCAAAAGCTGTAAAAGGTAAATACACAACAGATTGTAAAAATCATCATTTTTAAAACATAAAAGGAAATATATATTGGAACAATTACAAAGATATTTAAATCACTCAAAAATAGATGTGCTATTCAAACAAAACAAAGACGATTTCGTAGTTACAGAACTACCACTTTACGATTTTTCAGGTGAGGGTGAACATTTAGTTTTAAAAATTAGAAAAAAAGATTTAGCAACTTGGGATGCTATTGAAATTTTAGCAAAATACTTAAATTGTAGTTCAAGAGAGTTCGGATACGCAGGGCTTAAAGATAAAAATGCAATGACAGTTCAGTCAATTTCTGTTCATAGAAAATATGAAGAACAATTAAAATCTTTTCAACATGAAAATTTAAAAATACTTGAAACAACTTATCATAATAATAAAATCAAAGTAGGGCATTTAAAAGGTAATAAATTTTTTATTAGGCTAAAAAGAGTTGGAGCTATTGAAAAAAGGAAAATTGAAGAGGCTTTGGGTTCAATCGTAACTCATGGAATTCCAAATTATTTCGGTTTTCAAAGATTTGGAATTGAGGGTGACAACTATAAAAAAGGTAAAGATATTATTGATGGAAAATTAAAAGAAAAAAGAAGAAACTTAAAGCAAATGTATATAAATGCTTATCAAAGTTATCTTTTTAACTCTTGGCTTTCAAAAAGAATAGAAATATCAAAATTAATTGAAGCATTTGAACCAAAAGAGATTTATCAAAAATTAAATTTACCTCTTGATCTTGTAAAACAGATGAAAAAACAAAAACATCCATTTAAATTAATGACTGGAGATTTACTTTCTCATTATCCATTTGGAAAAATCTTTACTATTGAAAACTTAGAAGAAGAATCGCAAAAATTCAATGAAAGAGATAGAGTTCCAACAGGACTTTTAAGTGGAAAAAGAGTTAAAAATTCTGTTGATTTAGCTTATGAAATTGAAAAAGAGTTTGAAGAAAATACAGGTGAAGATGGTGCAAGAAGATTTGCTTGGATTTTCCCTGAAGATATTTCAAGTAATTATAAAGAAGATAAAAACTGGATGGAAATACAATTTTATTTACCAAAAGGTTCATATGCAACAGAAGTAATTGCAGAAATAATTCATTAATAATTAAATAAATACAAAATGTATTTAAGTTTAAATAAGTTAGACTCTTCATGCAAGTAGGACCTAAAGGATATATATGAAGTATGAAGAGTTAATTGCCCAATTATGCGAAGTAATAAAAGAATCTGAAAATAATGCTAAATTAATTTATGATAATACAGAAATAATTAGTCACCCCTGAATAACCCAATAAAGTCCTTACTTAAGGGCTTTATCACTACTTTTTAGCTATAATATCTTATATATTATAAGACCAAAACAGTATATTTCTGGTCGTTTTAGGTGAAAAAATTGCTCTTAAATAGCTC
>JBGSBO010000121.1:0-4046 GCA_041730535.1 Minisyncoccia bacterium | reverse complement strand
AGAACTTAAATCTTCACCTAATTTAATTGCATCTTTAATTTTTGTTTTATCCCATTCAATAGTTGTTTTAGTAAAATTTCCTAAACTTTCATCTATTTTATCAGGAACTATTATACTTTCACTATTTGTATAATAAAAAGTATATTCATCTGTTTTTAGTTTTTCACCATCTAATAAAACATTTTGAAGATATTTAAAATTTTCTATAATATTTTTATATCTTTTTTGTTTAGATTGAAATGATTTTATTTTTTCATCAATAAGTTCAATTCTAGCTTTATATTCTCTTTTTAAATCTTCAATATTGTTAAGCTTTAATTCTTTTTTTGCATTTAAATCATTTACAAAATATGATAATTCATTTTCATTATAAATAAATTCCCCTGTTTCTTGGTCAAATTCATTCATCATCTCTTCAAGCTTTCTAAACTGTTCCATAATATCAAATGTTCTCATTTATTTATTCCCCTTTTTATAATTATCTACAATAATATCCATCATTGATCTAATTGTTCTTTTTTCTTTTTCTGCTAATTCTTTTATTTTTTTATGTGTTTCAGAACTAACATTAATAATTGTAAAATCTTTATTTTTACTCATAATCTTCTCCTAAATCTTTATTTTTCCATTCGTCAGGTGTATTTTCAACTAAAATCAAACCATATTTACCTCTTGTTAATGCCACATATTGAGCTGATAAACTTGCTCCATAAAAACTATAATCAGTAACTATAACTGCTGGTATTGACATTCCCTGACTTTTATGAATTGTCCTTGCAGTTGTTTTTCTTGCACTTACTATTTTATTTGTACTTAAAAAATCAACCCATTTATTTTTTCTATCTATACTTTCCCAATGTCCACCAAACCATTCCATAAACTCTTTATATTTGTTAGTCTTTAAAGCAAATTGAATTTCACTATCTAAATGCTGTATGGCTAATTCATCATATTTTTTGTACCAATTTTTTATAGTTTTTAAAGTTTTTAATCTAGGTAATAATTTACTAAATTTTTCTCCAATAATTCTATTAAATTCATCCTCTGAATTATCCCATAATAAAATAAAATGTTTATCATTTACACAAGCCAATGTAGTATGTTCTAAAACATCATCAGGTGGAAAACTAATATAAATTTTATCTTCAATAGGTTCTTTTGCTGGTGGATAAGCTTTTGCACTTTCGTGAGCAGAAACCATCAACCCATTTTTTTTAGAGTTCATAGAAATTGAATAACCTTTATATTTAACATAACCCATTGTTGCTAAAATTTTTGTTTCTTTTTGAAGTAAATCTATTTTCACATCTTCACCATTGTAAAAAATTGGAACATCTTTAAAAGTTCTAGCATAATAACCATTACTATTTAATTTGTTTTCATCTTCTACTGTCATTCTAGTTTCAATAATTCCACTATTTAAACAATATAAATTATGTCCTATATCTGTTAATTTATCAACTAAATATTCAACAAGTGCATTTCTATATGCAACAGCAGTGCAAATACTATTTCTAGGTATAAAATCGCAATCATTCCAATCTATTTTCACTATATTTTTATTATTTACATAATCATCAAGTATAAAATTTTCTAAACTTCCATCTTTGTGTGATTTAAAATCATCAAATAGTTTAACCATAGCTGGGTCTTTAGCTCTTAAAGTTTTTGTTAAGGTATATTTTAAATCAGCAAAACTTTCCCAATCAACTTTTTTTTCTTTTACTGGGGGTAGTTGTTCACTATCCATTACATAAAAAACAAAAGGAAAATTTGATTTTTTAATAGCACTTAATAATTTATCTCCAATCATTGAAGCTTCATCTATTATTAAAATATCAGGAATAATATTATCATTGTTTTCTTTTTGAGTTAATTTTAAAGCATCATCAACACTATCTGCATTATCATTGGCTTCCATCTTTAAACCCAAAAAGCTATGAATAGTTTTTCCACCTAATGCACTACTAGCTTTACCAGTTGATGCAGTTACTACTAAATTTATATTGTTATCTTTACAATAGTTTTGTAATGCTCTTATTAATGTAGTTTTACCACTTCCACTTCTTGCATCTAATAATGCATTTTTTTTATCTTTATAATTAGCAATAATATCTCTAAAAATTACAGACTGGTCATCTGTTAAAACTCTTTTCCCGTTTAATTCCTCTTTATCCATTTCCTCAAAGTTTTTTATCAATTCGCTTAGTTTCATTTACTCCCCTTTTTATTTAAAATAATAAACTTGCTAAAACTAAATCTCTTGATTCTTGTGTTTCAAAAATTCTAACAAACTCTTCAAAAACAAAAATAAAATCAGTTGATTCAGCTATATTACAAATATCTTCATCCCAGTATTCACCACAGAAAAAAACTTTTTTATTATTTTTACCTATTATAAACATATGAAAATATAATTTTCCATCATCTTTAGATAGGCGGTTAGAAATTCCCGCACTAACTATAAAATCTTCAAGATTCACTATCTACCCCATTTATTCTTTTTAGGCTCTTCATTTGTAGATGTTTCTTCTTTTGCTTGTTTATTTCCACCAAAAGCACTTCTATTTTCAGTTACTTCTTTAATAATTTCTTTAAATTCTTTTTTCTTATCTAACCATTTATCTAATTTTGTTTTAGTTCCATCTTTTAACTCTTCTTTATTAAATAAACCAGTTTCATGGTTAAAAAAATGCTCTATTCTTGGACTTTCTTTTGAGTCTGCACCTTCGATTGTTCTTTCAATTTGAATACATACACCAACTTTTTTACCAATTAAATCAGGAAATCCATCAGATTCAAGTTCTTCAAAAGCTTCTAAGTCTTTATTATATGCTTGATATGTAACTTCTTTAGGCTCTACATCAAAAATTTCTTTATCTAAAGTAATTTGAAATAAACTATTAACTATTGTAAGTCCAATATGTTGTTTTTTTACATTACTTCTTTTATCAACAAAATAAGTATTTCCATCTTTTCCCATAATAGTAAAAAATTCTCTTGCTGTTTCGCCATCTTCATTTTTTACATCAATAACTAAGCTTAAACTTTGTGATTTTTTATCTTTTGATTTAGCTAATCTAGCACCAGTTATTTCAACTTCATAAGCATTACTTGATTGTATTCTACTATCATTACTTGATAATTCTTCTACTACTACAATTTCTTCTTCTCGTTTAATCCATGCCATTTTAAATCCTTATAATTTATTCTATATTTTCAGCAGATATTTGTTCTGCATCCTTATCACTTCCAGCAATAGAAAGTAATCCCTGAACATTGTATCTTATCAAGTACGATACAGTTGAGCCATAACACATAATATCAGTATCAGTTTTTTTAGTTGGTTGTAACATTGGAAATGATGTTTCATTAGCAATAAATTCATCACCTAAAAATAAAGTAGTTTGTACTTTAACCCATGGAAGAGCATCTCTCACAAAAACATTATTTGTGCTTGATAATGCTAACCCATATTTAGAAAGTATAGGTAATGCAATCCTATAAATTTCACTTGTAGATAAATAAGAAAAGTTATAACCAGCTTTATCAGTTTTAAAATGATTTAACTCATTGTGTACTTTAGATAAAGCAATAGTTAGTTTTTCTATTGATTCACTTCTTTTCAATTTTCCTCCTTTGATTTAAACTTTCAAATTATAGTATATAAAAACTTATAAATAACTTATAAAAAAGTTATAAACTCTTAAATATTTCTTTTTGCACTTTTAAAACAAGACATTAACTCATTAAATCCTATTTTACCTCTAATTTCATTTTCTTTTGTAATAAAATCTAAAATATCATCATCACTTAAACCATCATTTAAAAGCATAGATATAACTTTAAACATAGCATTATTTCTATTGCCTTTATAAAACTCTTTATCTAATAAGCTTTTAGCTCCTTTTAATTTTGGTTCAATACTATCATTTTCATAAGTTTCAATCTCTAAAGTTTCGCCAAAACTATTTATCCATATTCCAGTCATTTCTTCAAGAATATAAATATCATCAAAATTAATAGATTTTATTTCTTTTGGTTGA
>JBGSBO010000120.1:0-4070 GCA_041730535.1 Minisyncoccia bacterium | reverse complement strand
AGAACTTAAATCTTCACCTAATTTAATTGCATCTTTAATTTTTGTTTTATCCCATTCAATAGTTGTTTTAGTAAAATTTCCTAAACTTTCATCTATTTTATCAGGAACTATTATACTTTCACTATTTGTATAATAAAAAGTGTATTCATCTGTTTTTAACTTTTCACCATTTAATAAAACCTCTTGGAAAAATTTAAGATTATTTATTTGAGTTTCATTTTGTTTTTTTCTAGCTTGTAAAGATTTAATTTTAACATCTAAAGAATCGTTTCTACTTTTATATTCTCTTTTTAAATCTTCAATATTATTAAGTTTTAATTCTCTTTTTTCTTCTAATTCTTTTACGAAATATGCTAAGCTTTCTGTTGAATAAATGAACTCTCCCGTTTCTTGGTCAAATTCATTCATCATCTCTTCTAATTTTCTAAAACTATCTTTTATCTCAAAAGTTGTCATTTATTTTCCTTTTCATAATTTTCTAATAAAATATCAAACATAGCTCTAATCGTTCTTTTTTCTTTTTTAGCTAATTGTTTAATTTTCTTTTGTGAATCTACACTTATACTAATAATTGTAAAATCAGTATCTTTCTTCGTATTCTTCATTCTCTATATCCTTATCTTTATTTTTCCATTCATCTGGTGTATTTTCAACTAAAATCAAACCATATTTTCCTCTTGTTAATGCCACATATTGAGCTGATAAACTTGCTCCATAAAAACTATAATCAGTAACTATAACACATGGTATTGAAAGACCTTGTGCCTTATGGATTGTTCTTGCAGTTGTTTTTCTAGCACTTACAATTTTATTAGTAGATAAAAAATCGCCCCATCTTTTTTTTCTTTCTATACTTTCCCAATGCCCTGAAAACCAAACCATAAAATCTTTAAAAGTTTTATTTTGTTTTAAAGCATATTCAATCTCGCCATCTAAACTTTGAATAGCTAAACTATCAAATTTTTTATACCAATTTTTAATAGTTTTTAATACTCTCAGCCTTGGTAGTAAAGCCATAAATTTATCTTGAATTGCTTTTGCAAATTCATCTTCTGAATTATCCCAAAGTAATATAAAATGTTTATCATTTACACAAGCTAAGGTAGTATGTTCCAATACATCTTCGGGTGGAAAACTTATATAAATTTTATCTTCAATAGGTTCTTTTGCTAAAAAACCATTAACACAACTTTCATGAGCTGGTACCGTTAATCCATTTTTTTTAGAGTTCATAGATATTGAATATCCTTTATATTTACAAAAACCAAACTTAGCTAACATTCTTGTTTCATTTTGCAATAAATCTATTTTTACATCTTCACCATTATAAAAAATAGGTACATCTTGAAATTTTCTAGCATAATATCCATTTGAATTAAGTTTTGGATTACCTTGATTATCTTCCTCAACTACCATTCTAGTTTCAACTATTCCACTATTTAAACAATATAGATTGTGTCCATCTTGAGTTAAGTTATTAACCAAATATTCAACTAAGGCATTTCTATATCCAACTGCTGTACATTGACTATTTCTTGGAATATAATTACAATCATTCCAGGCTATTTTTACTATATTTCTATTATTAACATGATCATCTAAATTAAAGTTTGATAAATTACCCTTTTTGTACGATTTAAAATCATCAAATAACTTTATCATAGCTTCATCTTTTGCTCTTAAAGTTTTAGTTAGTGTGTATTTTAAATCTACAAATTTATCCCATTCAACTTTTTTTTCTTTAACTGGCGGTAATTGTTCACTATCCATAACAAAAAAAACAAATGGGAAGTTAAATTTTTTAATAGCACTTAATAATTTTTCTCCAATCATAGATGCTTCATCAATAATTAAAATGTCAGGGATTAAACTATCTGTATTTTCTTTTACAGTTAATTGTAGAGCATCTTCAACCTTTTCTGCATTATCATTAGCTTCCATTTTTAAACCTAAGAAACTATGTATAGTTTTCCCACCTAAAGCACTACTAGCTTTTCCAGTTGATGCTGTAACTGCCAAACTTATATCATTTTGGTTGCAATAATTCTGTAAAGCTCTTATTAAAGTTGTTTTTCCACTTCCACTTCTTGCATCAAGTAAAGCATTTTTTACTTTTTTATAATTAGCTAAAATATCTCTAAATATATTTGCTTGGTCTTCGGTTAATACTCTTTTACCTTGACTATCTTCATTATCCATTTTTTCAAAATGACTTACCCATTCACTTAATTTCATTTTTTACCTTTAAAATAATAGACTTGCTAATATAGTATCTCTTGATTTTTGTGTATCAAAAATTTTTATAAACTCATCAAAAACAAATATAAAATCAGTTGATTCTACTATATTACAAATATCTTCGTGCCAGTAATCACCACAAAAATATACTTTTTTGCTATTTTTGCTGATTACAAACATATGAAAATATAACTTATCATCTTCTTTAGATAGTCGGTTGCCTATTCCACAACTAGCTATTAAATCCTCTAAGTTATTTTTCATTATCTACCCCATTTACTCTTTTTTGGTTCTTCACTACTTGCCTCAGTAGTTTCTTTTTTTCCACCAAAATTAGTTCTTTCTTTTACTTCTTTAATAATTTCTTTAAATTCTTTTTTCTTATCTAACCATTTATCTAATTTAGTTTTAGCACCCTCTTTAGGTTCTTCTTTATTAAATAAACCAGTTTCAACATTAAAGAAATGTTCAATTCTTGGTGACTCTTTACTATCTGCACCCTCAATAATTCTTTCAATTTGAATACAAGCTCCAACACTTTTACCAATTAAATCAGGAAATCCATCACCTTTTACATCTTCAAGTTCTTCAGTTTCTTTGTTATAAATTTTATATTCTACTTCTTTAGGTTCAATATCAAAAATCTCTTTATCTAAAACTAATTGAAATAAACTATTAACAATAGTCAATCCGATGTGTTGTTTTTTAACATTATTTCTTTTGTCTATAAAATAAGTATTTCCATCTTTACCTAAAATTGTAAAATATTCTCTTGCAGTTTCTCTATTTTCATTAGCTACATCAATAACTAAAGATAAACTTTTAGAATCTTTTTGTTGGCTTTCTGATAATCTAGCACCAGTAATTGTAACCTCATAAGCATTTGATTCTTGAATCCTATCACTACCACTTGATAATTCTTCAACTACTACTATTTCTTCTTCTTTTTTAATCCATGCCATTTTATATCCTTTTTTTATTGATTTATATTTTCTATTTGCATTTGTTCTGCATCTTTATCACTTCCAGCAATTGAAAGTAATGATTGTACATTGTATCTTGTAAGATATGAAATTGTACTTCCTAACATCATTACATCTGAATCAGTTTTTTTTGTTGGTTCTATTAATGGAAAACATAATTCATTTTTTATAAATTCATTTCCAAAACATAGAGTAGTTATAACTTTAACCCATGGTAAAGCATCTCTAACAAAAACAGATGAACTACTTGTTAATGCTAAACCATTAGAACTTAAAACTGGTAAAGCAACCTCATAAATTTTAGATAAAGTAAGATATTTAAAATTATAACCCTCTTTATCGACTGTAAAACTTTTTAACTCTTTGTGTGATTTACTCAAAGCTTTTGTTAAATTTTCTATACTTTCACTTGTTTTCATTTCTCCCTCTCTTTTGATATATTGAATTATTACATAATTAAACTTATAAAAAGCTTATAACTTATTATAAATTTAATATAATTAATTTTTTCCAGTAGTTTTTAATGCACTTCTATAAACAGCCATTAATTCATTAAATTTTACACCACCTCTTGATTCATTTTCAATAGTTATAAAATCTAAAACAGTTTGACTATCTAAACCATCATTTAAAAGCATACTAACTGCTTTAAATAAACAATGATTTCTATTTCCTTTATAAAATTCATTATCTAATAAGGTTCTAGCACCTTTTAATTTTGGTTCAATACTATCATTTTCATAAGTTTCAATCTCTAAAGTTTCGCCAAAACTATTTATCCATATTCCAGTCATTTCTTCAAGAATATAAATATCATCAAAATTAATAGATTTTATTTCTTTTGGTTGA
>JBGSBO010000119.1:0-4139 GCA_041730535.1 Minisyncoccia bacterium | reverse complement strand
ACTTGAATAATAAAAACGACTTCTATTCCTGCAACTAGTATCAACAAAAGGGTATCTTTCCATAATATTATTTATAAAAAATTCTCTTATATCTACATCATTCAAAGGTTCTTCTAATAAAAAAAATATTCTAAATCTATCGCAAACTTTATCATTTTTTAATTTTTGATGATTTCTTGAAGTTATTATCCAAAATTTATAATTTTTAAATATTATTTTTGCTTGTTCAATAGTGCAAATATCATCAATATCTAAAATTAAAACATCTTCACAACCTAAATAATTATCATCTTTTCTATAATTATCTTTAAACTTACAAGCACTATAACAAAAACCACTTTTTACTTTTTCTGCTATATCTTCAAATTCTATTTCATAATTAATAAATCCTTTTGGATTTTTTGCTTCATTATGGTTAGCTATTGATATTCTCATTTTTAACCTTTAATTTATTAGCCCATTTTTCACTTTTTTTAATTTCAGGATTGTTTGTATATGTTTTTAAATCTGATATTTTTTCTATTTTGTGTGTTTCTCTATTGTATTCAGTGATAATTCCTTTTCTTTGATTTTCTTCAAAAATTCTGTTTTTTTCACAATACATTAATCTTTTCGTTGAATCTTTTTCACCGTCCAACAGTTGAATAAATAAAGCCACATCACTTTCATATTTTAATTTATTTCCACCATGAAAATCATATATATTATTAATACTATCGCTTTTTGATATTTGAGCAATAATTATAATTAATACTCCTAATTCTTTTTTCATAGTTGCTAACATATCTGTTAGTTCTGTCATTTTTTGATATTCATTATCTCCAGCGTAAATAGACAAATAACTATCAATAATAAAAGCTCCCACTCCATCTTCTGCTCTTATTTGTATTGCAGTAGCTAAATCTTTTACATCTCTTGAACTAAAATCTAAAGTTATATTGTCTTTATATTTACTATTAACTATTGATTTTAATTTATTTTTTGCTTGTGGGTGAATTTCATTAAAAAATTGTATATCTCCCATTTCAAAAGAAAAGAATTGAGTTTTAACATCTTGTTGTGCTAAGCTAGAAACAATTTGAAGTGCAAGAGTCGTTTTACCAACAGCACTATCAGCACCAATAGAAATTAAACTATTTGAATATACACCTTTACCATTAAAAAACTCATTATCAAGTGCATCAATTCCTAGTTTATAGTAATTATGTAAAACATTACCATTTACATCTTTTTCTAGTACACTATCCATTCTTTCAAAAAATTCAGTTATTGTTTCATAAGCACCTATTCTTGAAGCTCTAATATTTTGATAATATTTTTCAATTTCAGTTTTTAATTTAGATTTTTCAATCATCATATTTTTTATAGTTTTAACATATTCGCTATTCGCTTCATAGTTCATAACATTAGCAACTGTAATTCTTTCATTTATTTCAAAACTTAATAGTTTGTATCTATCTTTTATTTCTTTCATTTATTTTTATCCCATTCCCTTTTGTATGTTGTCCATTCATTTAATTCCATAGTTTCAAAAGCTTTATATATATCGTTTGATTTATATATTTCAATCATAAATAACTGTATGGCTCTATAACTTTTTAAACCATATTTTTTATCTTTTGTTCGATTATACATTTCATCTCTGTATTCTATAAACCTTACAATAATATCAATATCTTCATCTGTTACATCTTCATCTATTAAAAACTCATCAACCTCTTTTATTGTTTGGTATGGTTTGTGATTGTTTATATCCTTTTTGATTGATAGAGAGATAGAAGCTGAACGAAGTGAAGCGTTTAATTTACCTTTATCTATATCTATATTATCTACTATCTTTTTATCATTAGATATAGATAGGTTTTTTGCTATTGTCGTACTACTTTCGTTTTGTTTCGTACTACTTTCGTGCGAAACATTTACTAAATCATCAAGAGATAAAATAAGTTTAGAATCAACCAAAGATTCTCTATATGTTTTGGCTTTTAAAAGTAATTCTTTGTTTATAGTGTTTATATCTTTTTCTTGAATTTCTATTTTTTCATAAATAGAAGTATTTTTATCATTAAAACCAAAATATAAAACCAAAGTAACTGTTAGTTTTTTTGTATGCTTAGATACTGAATATTGAACGGCCCCCCCAGTGAATTGGTCGGGGGTGTAGTCTGTTTTTGCTATTATTATTTTATCTATTAACATATATTAACTCCATAAAATACTTAAACTTACTTCTCATTTTTAATACTCCATAAGTTAATATTATTACTATTAATATTTGATTTTAATAGCATATTAGGGTTAGTACTATTAATACAATCTTTAATCTCATCAAAACTATCAACACAAAAATCATCACAATATACATAATCATCTGTATTTTTATTTTTAATTGATTGATAAAACATAGATGAGTTGTAAATAAATTCTTGATTTTTATTGTTTATGATAACAATATCAACTTTAAATATCTCATTATTTATTTCTTCTTGCCATTTTTGGATACTTGAAATAGAATCGACATTAACTAAAGAACCACATTGAGTTTCTATAAATTTACTCATAAAATACTTTCAGACAATGAAAAATTAAGGGGAGAATAATTGAAGTGTCCAGTTTCATTTTCTCGGCTAAGCCCTTTACAAGTAGGTAGAAACTGGACGAAACGACCTACTTATAAAAAGCTTTCAAGAATTATACATAATTAAATATAAATTTAAGTTTAAATAGTTATACTTCCCTTTTATTGATTAAGATTATTTTAGTATTAAGCAACTTTCTTTTAGAAGGTTGCTTTTTTAATTGATAATTAATACTTTTTTAGATATAATGCTTTTATGTTATAAGTTGATTAGAGGCGATGGACATCCTAAGCCCTATCGCTTCTAATAAATTTATAGGCTTAGGAACCTACTATGGAAAACAATCAGAAAAAAATTATACTGTTACAAGATTTAGGAATGTTATTTTTAAATGAAAATTCAAATCGAAAAATTAGATATGGTTTATACCAATGCTTTTGTGGTAAAGAGTTTAAAACACAAGTACAAAATATAAAACTAGGTAATACTAAAAGTTGTGGGTGTTTAAGGTTGAAAGGAAGTCATAAAACACATAATTTAACTCATCATAAGATTTACAATGTTTGGAGACAAATGATTGATAGATGCAGTAAGCCAAATCATATTTCATATAAGAATTATGGAGCGAGAGGTATAACTGTATGTGAAAGATGGTTAAGTGTTGCTAACTTCATAGAAGATATGTTTCCATCATTTAAAGATGGTTTATCTTTAGACAGAATAAACCCAAATGGAAATTACGAACTATCTAATTGTAGATGGGCAACTAAAAATGTTCAGGCAAGAAATACAAGACTTATATATGCAAGTAATACATCTGGTTATCGTGGTGTAAGTTGGCAAGAGACTGCAAAAAAATGGAAAACTTCAATAGTTGTAAAAAGCAAATATATCTATTTGGGATTATTTACTAATGTGATTGATTCAGCAAAAGCCTATGATAACTATATTATAGAAAATAATTTAGAGCATACTAAGAACTTTAGTTAAAATTAATTTAATTTGTAGTATAATTTGATTAAAGAAAAAAGAGAGGTTAAGAGAATGGAAGAAAAGATTTTAGAGTTGGAATTAGAAAAAAGTAAAGTTAGTGTAAGTCATATATTACATTTAATTGCAACATTATTGACTGGGTTTTGGGGTTTAATTTGGATTATTGCTTGTATTATGGCAAGTAACAAAAAGAAAAAGATTGAACAGCAAATTATGGTTTTGAGAATGGCACAGTTGAAAGATAGAAATAGTAAGGCTTGATATGGCACGATTAACAGATGAAACAAGAGCTAAAATATTAGATGAATTTCATTTAGGTAAAAGTCAAAATCAACTAGCATTAGAATATGAAGTAAGTCCAGCAACTATAAATAAGTTATGTAAGGGATTAATTCCTAAGTACAAAGACAAAGTGAATGCTGTAAGTGCCATAAAATCGGAAGTTTTACAAGAAAGTAAATTTTTAAGTGAATGCTTTGATAAAGAAGTGAATAAAAGAACACAACATTTACTTTTATTTCAAAGTTCAGCACTAAAGAATCAACAAAAAGCAAATGAAATTTTAGA
>JBGSBO010000118.1:0-4407 GCA_041730535.1 Minisyncoccia bacterium | reverse complement strand
AGCTTTGTTTTCACCGTTGATTCGTAGCTCTTCCAATCTTTGGAGTGCTTTTTCTTGCATAAAATTTGTTTTAATACTTTTTTTAAAAGAAAAACCAGGACTAAACTCTTTTTTTTGTTTTGCTAAAAATTCCGCATACTCTTTTATAAACTCATCATTTACTTCGTATGAACTTTCCCATAGTTCATCAAATTCATTTAAAACATTTTGCAAAAAAATATCATCTTTTTTTGCAAGAGTTTTTACATTCCATTCAATATTTGATTTAAAAGCACTTGCTGTTATATTTGATGAACCAATTATTACTTTGTAATTTTCTTTAAATTCAAAGATATAAGACTTTGAGTGAAAACCTATATTAGAAATATCACAATCATAGATTTTTAGTTCTATATTTTTAAACTCTTTGATTTTTTCTAAAGCTTTTATTTGAGTAAAGTTTAAATATGTTGAAGTTAGAATTTTTCCTTTTACACCTTTTTGCTCCAAAATTCTAAAACTATCAAGTAAAAGTTGAAGTCCTGAATAATTTATAAAAGCCACATTAAAAGTAAATGTTTCACACTCTTGAAGGAGTTTTGTAATATGATTATAAAAATTTGTTGTTTGATTGTTTGTGAGTAGCGTATTCAAAAAATCCCTTAAATTAAAAAATCATTATAATTAAATCAAACGTAAAATATTATAAATCACAATTTATTCACACAGCTTACATATAATTTTTCAAATCATACAAAAGGTACATTATGAAAAAATTAATTTTAATTTCATTTTTAACACTAAGTTCATCGCTTTTCGCAGCTCCTGACCTTGGTATAAGAATTCAAACACCAATCGGAAATGGTGGAGTACTAGATATTGGATTTAAATCTGATGATCACAGATATGATGATAGATATAGAAACTTTGATTATCAAAGAAGCAGTTATGCTGACAATTATGGTTATTACTACGGATATTTTGATAGATATGGTTATTTTTATAATAATATTTACTTTAATTATGATAGCAGATACACATATCACGATAGATTAAATCATAGAGGTTATTTCAAACCTAATGTTGTTCATTATAGAACTTATGAATATCACAAAAACAATGATTGGAATAGAAATCACCAATACAGAGAACAAAAAAGACCAATTTATGGGCCATATTATGAAAAAAATAGTGATAGAAGAAATGTTGTAGAAAATCATGATAGAAATGATAGAAAGTATAAAGACAATTCTTCAAAACAAGATAATAAACCTAGAAATAACAATGATAGATATAAAGAAGAAATAAATAATAAAAATCATCACGAGAATAATAAACATAATAGATAATAAAGATAAAATACCTATTGATTTAGGTATTTTATTTTTAGGGAAAAAATTTGAAAAAAAAGAACTTAGTTTATTACCTCAGTTTTGATGATTTAAAAAATAAAGATATACTTTTCAACTATATATATAAAAACAAAGATTCAAACTATTATGTGAGTGAAGATTTTTCAGAAGATTTTTACATTAATCTAGCCTATTACGGTTTTATTTGTACTTCTACTACACTAGAAAATAAATTTTATTTACTCGCTGAGATACAATTTGAATATGCAATTTTAGATTTCCAAGATTTACATATTAGTAAAAAAGTAAAAAAACTTTTAAAAGAGGATAATTTTAAATTCACAATTAATACAAAATTTGGAGAAGTTATTACTCAATTAGAAAACTATCATAAAACAAACTGGCTAGAAAATAAGTATAAAGAGTTACTTTTATCATTAAAAGATTATAAACATTCGAATATAGATTTTGAAATTATGAGTATAGAACTAAATGATAAAAATACAAATAAATTAATAGCCGCAGAAATTGGCTATAAAATTGGTTCAACATACACATCTCTTACAGGTTTTTCATCAAAAGATAAAAATTATAATAATTGGGGAAAACTGCAATTAGTTTTATTGTGTAAATATTTAGAAGAAAATGATTTTACTTTTTGGAATTTAGGACATCCTTATATGCAATATAAATTTGATTTGGGTGCTAAAACCTATTCTAGAAATGAGTTTCTAAAAAGATGGTTAAAGCAAATCCAAAGTTAAACTATTGATTTACTTCACTTTTTTGTTTTATTAATTCATATTTTTCATTATGCATATCATTACCTTCAAAAATATAAAAAAGGGCAATTAATAACAATACACCCCAAAAAAGATAATCAGTTTTTTTTAATTATAAATTACCTGTTAACGTCATTCCAAGATATGTATTATAAGCAACATAACAAATTATTAAAATTGTACCTTCAAGTCTTGTAATTTTTCCATCCTTACCTTTAAATCCATAAGCCATTACTAATAATGCGATTGTTAAAGCCAACATTACAATCCAATCTCTTTGTAATACTTCAAAAGGGATATTATTCATAGGAGCAATAACAGTAGCAATTCCAATTACAGCTAAAATATTAAACATATTAGAACCAACAACATTTCCAATCGCAATATCATATTCACCTTTTCTTGCAGCAATTACAGATGCTGCAAGTTCAGGTAAAGAAGTACCAAGAGCAACAATTGTAAGTCCAATTATTAAATCACTAACACCAAATTCATGTGCAATACCAACAGCTCCCCAAACTAAAAGTCTAGAACTAGCAATCAATAATACAAGTCCAATCAAAAGCCATATTATTCCAACTTTTAAACTCATAGCATGCTCAACTAGTTCATCCTCCATTTCTGATTCTAAAGCATCACCTTTCCCTTTAATTGCTGCAAATATAGACCATCCAACAAGAGAAAAGAAACCAAATAAAAGAATTAATCCTTCATTAAATGTTAATGTATTATCAAATAATAAATAACCCGATGCTAAAACAATTAAAAGTAATAAAGGAATTTCTTTTTTTACAATTTTTGAATTTACAGTAATTGGTGCAACTATTGCTGTAACTCCTAAAATCAATGCAATATTAACTATATTCGAACCCAAAGCATTCCCAAGAGCTAGAGATGGATTATCTTCCATAGCAGCAATTGCAGAAACAACCATTTCAGGGGCACTCGTACCAAATCCAACAATTAAAATACCAATTAATAAACTAGGCATTCCTAAATGTCTAGCAGTTGAAGCAGCACCATCTACAAATTTATCTGCACTCCAAACAAGTATCGCAAAGCCCGCAATAATTGCTGATAAATATAAAACCATTTTCTACCTTTTTTATAAACTAAAATTTTTTTGCCATTATAGTCAATTTTTATTAATCAAAAGTTTATGGAAACATAAAAACTTAAATCAAATTCATTACTTTCATCTAAAAAGTCAATCTTATTGTAAATTGCATATGATGGTTTTGTGGTTGTTTCATATTCACTTTTCGGTAGCCATTCATGATAAACCCAATGAATAAAAGGTAAAACATCTCCTGTTTTTCCTTTTAAATCAAACTTTGCATAAACACCATCTGCAATTTTAAAGTTTGGTAACCTATCACTTTTTACACTTTTTTTATCCTCTACCATAATACATCCAATATATTGACACTCATTCAAAGGTGTAATTGTAGGATTATCATGAAAAAGTGCAATTCTTTTATATGAAGTTATATCATTCGTTAATATCCAAGTTTGAAGCTTTTGCCAAGTCTCTTTTATATTTACGTTATAACCTTTATTTCTAATATAAAAACTCTCAATTGCAGGCATTTTTACTATAGTTGGAACCATATCTTTAAAATTTGCTTTTGATTGACTAGCCCTTTGGGATTGCAATAATATTTTTTGTGAATATTCTTTGTATCCACCATTTTTCCACTCTTTTGGAGTCATTTCAAATCTATCTTTAAATATTTTAATAAAAGATGATTGAGAGGAATAACCACAAAGATTTACAATATTTGAAATAGTTGAATATTTATTTGTTAGAAGTAAATTTGATGCTTTTTGAAGCCTTATTGATTTTATACTTTCGTAAATATTTTTCCCAAATGCTTCTTTAAAAATTCTATGCATATGAAATTTACTAATTCCCAAGTCAATACTAAGATCTTCTATGTCAATATTTGTTTCTATATGGGTGTATATATAATACATTATGTCATTTGCGATTTTTGTTCTTTTTTGTAATGTTTCTTTTTTCATAAGCAATTATAGCATTTATAAACTATAAAATAAGCACTATAAAACAATTTTCTTCGCACCTAATAAGAAGAACTATTTATTGAATTTCCCTAAAATTACGCACGTTTAAATCGTACCAAAGGATTCCGTATGGAAATAAACTTAATCGCAGAATCAGTAAAGTTCATGTTCTTAGGGATGGGTGTAGTATTTGCATTCCTAACAATAATGATATTTGTATTAAAAGCACAAGGTGCAATCTTAACAAAATATTTTCCAGTAGAAAATAA
>JBGSBO010000117.1:0-4409 GCA_041730535.1 Minisyncoccia bacterium | reverse complement strand
GTTACTCTTCATGCAAAAAATAAGGAAAATGCTGTTAAACTAATAGAGTTTTTAAGTTCATCTGAAGCGCAGTCTATCTTTGCTGAAGGAAATCATGAATATCCTGTTAATCCAAAAGTTAAAGCTTCTGGAACAGTTGTTGCTTGGGGAACATTTAAAGAAGACAATATTGCATTAAATGAAATTGGAAAAAATACTAAAAAAGCAGTTGAAATAGCAACTCAAGGAAATTGGAAATAAACAAATTTAAATACTACTTAGGCCCAATAATTGGGCTAAGTATTGCACTGCCTATACTATCACTTATAATATACTTCTTAATAGAAGGAAGTTTTGATTTTAACTTCTTAAAAAGTAATGCCTTAATAGAATATACAAAAAATACATCATTCCTTATTTTTGGAACTTTTATTTTAGTACTTATACTAGGAACCATCACCTCATATTTAAGTGCCAGATTTGAGTACTTTGGAGCTAAATTTTTTGCTATTACTTTTGTTTTACCACTTGCGTATCCTGCTTATATTTTAGGTTATGCATATGTTGGTTTTTTTGAATATAGGGGAATTTTGTCGGATATTGTAGGAAATACAGGTGTTAGATTTGATATTCTAAATATGTATGGTGCTATATTTATCTTTGCAATTGCAATGTTCCCTTATGTTTATGTCCTAGCGAGAGTTTCTTTTGGCTCAATTTCTTCAACTGTATGTGAATTAGTTTCACTTCAACAAATAAACCCAATTAAAGCTTTTTTTAGAGTATATCTTCCACTTTCATATCCAGCAATTTTTGCAGGAAGTATCTTGGCTGTGATGGAAACATTAAGTGATTATGGAACTGTTTTATACTTTGGCATTGAAACTTTTAGTGTAGGAATATTTAAAAGTTGGTTTGGATATGGAGATTTAGCACAAGCTATAAATGTGGCAATTATTTTACTTGTTTTTGTCTTTGGTATTTTATGGACCGAGTCATTAATAAGAAAAAAATATAGATTTGTAAGCTCAACAAATAGTACAAAAAAATCTCCAAAAATCAAACTAAAAGGTAAATATAATCTTTTAGCTTTTGTAATATCATTTATTATTTCAACTTTTACTTTGTTTATTCCAACGGGAGTTTTGGTTTATTGGTTTATATTAGATATTAATACCTTAGATTTTAATACATTTGATTACTTATTTAATACTTTAACTTTAAATATTATATCTTCAATAATCATTATAATATTATCTTTCATAATGATTTATATGCTTAGATTTTATCCATCAAAAATAGGAAATATTACACATAAACTATCAATTTTAGGGTATTCGATTCCAGGAGCTGTTGTTGGTGTTGGATTATTAATATTAAGTAGTTTTATTGATAAATCATTAGGATTTATATTATTTAGTGGAACTTTTTTTATGGTAATTTTTGCATATGCAACAAGATATTTTGCATCAAGTATTGGTTCTATTGAAAATGGTTTTAGTAAAATTGATTCAAGCATTGATGATGCAAGTAAAATATTTGGGGAAAGTGAAATAAAAAATATAATTCAAGTATATTTTCCTTTAATGAAACCATATATAATAAGTGGTTTTTTAATTCTTTATATAGATATTGCAAAAGAATTACCAGCAACTTTAATATTAAGACCTTTTAATTTTGATACTTTAGCTATTAGAATATATGAACTTGCAAGTAATGAAATGCTTTATAAAGTAGGATTTCCTTCACTTGTTCTTGTATTTACAACAGCAATTGCTGTAATGTTATTAAATTCTGGATTTGGAAGAAGAAAAATATGAATCAAATTGTACAAATAAAAAATTTAAATAAAGTCTTTCCAAAAGGGGATATTTGTATTGCTAATAACATTAATTTATATATTAATGAAGGCGAAATTTTCACAATTCTTGGGAAAAGTGGTAGTGGCAAAACTACTTTTTTAAGAATGATTGCAGGCCTTGAAACTCCCAATAATGGTGAAATTATAATAGATGGAAATATCGTTTATTCAAAACAAATAAACCTTCAGCCAAAAGACAGACAAGTTGCTGTGGTTTTTCAAAACTATGCTTTATTGCCACATTTAAGTATTTCTTCAAATATTACATTTGGAAGTAATGCTTCAAAAGAGGAACTTGAAGAAGTTTTAGAAAAAACAAAATTAAAAGGGCAAGAAAATAAATTTCCCCATGAATTAAGTGGTGGTCAACAACAAAGAGTTGCCCTAGCACGTGCAATTATAAATAAACCAAAAATACTTCTCTTAGATGAACCTTTAAGTAATATAGATACAGAACTTCGAACTCATTTACGAGCTGAATTAAAAGAAATGATAAAAGCCTTCGGCATCACCGCTTTATTTATTACCCATGATAAAGAGGATGCATTTTATTTATCAGATAGAATTGCTATCATGTCAGGTGGGAATATTTTGCAAACAGGAAGTGCGAAAGATATTTATCACCATCCAGTTGATTTATATTGTGCAAATTTTTTAGGAAAAATGACTCAATTGTTTCAAAATGCTTACATAAGACCTGAACATATTAAAATAACTCCTGATGGAGAATTTGATGCAATTATAAAAAGTATTGTATTTTATGGAAGTTTTTATGAAATCATAATATCACAGAAAGATAAAGATTTACTTGTTCACAGTTTTAACGATAGCTTAAAAATTGGACAAAACATTAAATACTCATTTGATGGAGAAATCTTAAAATTTTAATTTAATATATAACATAGTAGAATCTCACATGTGTATAAAAAAATTATTAATTATTTATTTTATTTTATTGTTAACCTCACAAGCTAATGAAAAACAAAAAGTTACCTTATACTTAGATTGGTTAAATCAATTCCAATTCGCTGGTTATTATATTGCCAAAGAAAAGGGTTTTTATAATGAAGTTAACCTTGATGTGAATATTATTGAATATTCAAATAATAATATTACAAAAAAAGTTATAGAAAATGAATCTACTTATGGCATTGGGAAATCTTCATTAATAGTTGATAAATTTGAAGGTAATAATATAATTTTATTATCAAGTATTTTTCAAAATTCTCCTTTAGTTTTAATTTCCCTAGCAAATTCAAATATAAAAACTCCAAAAGATTTAATAAATAAAAAAGTTATGATTACAGGCGACGCAAAACAATCGGCATCCATAGAATCAATGATTGCATCTCAAGGTGTAAATCTTAAAGATATTACTATTCAAGAACATTCTTTTGACATTGAAGATTTGATAAATGGCACTACAGATGCAATGGCATGTTATTTATCAAATGAACCGTATATATTAAATCAAAAGAATATAAAATTTAATGTACTCAATCCCAATGATTATAATTTTAATTTCTATGAAGGTATTTTATTTACTTCAAAAAAGGAATCAGAAAACAATCAAATCCGTGTTCAAAACTTTAACGAAGCCTCTTTAAGAGGTTGGAAATATGCCTTTGATAATATTGAAGAAACAGCAAAACTTATCTATGAGAAATACAATACACAAAATAAAAGTTTAGATTTATTGATATATGAAGGTTCAATTTTAAAAGATTTTGCCAAAATAGATAATAATTCATTAGGAAATATTCACCCTCAAACAATTGATGAAATAAAAAGATTTTATACTCTTTTAGGTTTAAATACTTCAAATACTTTATTTGAAACAAAAACTATATTATTTAACAAAAATGATATTTTACTCAATGAAAAACAATTAGAATATTTAGAAAATAATAAATTTACACTTTTAATAGAAAATAATAAAGTACCTTTTTCGTTTAAAAATACAAATGAAATAATAGGGATAGAAATTGATTTTTGGAAATTGATTTCAAATAAATTATCAAAACCATTTAATATAGAAGAAATGCTTAAAAATGAATTTCTTAATATTTTTACTAGCTCTATAAAAACAAAATTTATTTATAGTTTTGAAAAGAAACATTCAAATAAATATTTATTAAGTAATTCAATAGCACAAATTCCAATTGCCTTAGCAACGAAAGATAAGGTAAATTATATAAGTGATTTATCATCATTAAAAAGTATTAGCATTGGTGTGTTAAAAGATTTATATCTTATTTCAACTCTAAAAAAAGATTATCCTGAGATAAATTTTATAGAAATAACTAGTATTGAAGATGGAATGAGAAAGATAAAAGAGAATAAACTCTTTGCTCTAATAGATAATTTATATACACTCTCACATAAAATTGAAGAGTTTAAAATTGATGAATTAAAAATAAATAATACTCTAAGCCCTAATAATTCCATACTAAATTAGACAACAAGCCGACTTGCTCTATAATTAGGTACTTTAAAGCGAAAAAGTTACACCTAAAACTTTCACCTACTGGGTGTAACTTTTTCTAACTCAGGATTAGATTATGGCACA
>JBGSBO010000116.1:0-4528 GCA_041730535.1 Minisyncoccia bacterium | reverse complement strand
AATTATACAGCTATGATATACGAGCAATTTGGTTGTCATGCTAGGTATGATATGGAAATATCTGAGCTTTTATATCCAGGAAGTGGATTAAATCCTGATGATTTAGAAAAAACTGTTGATATTATAGATGTTTGGTTTGACTCAGGTTCAACACAAAACGCAGTTTTAAGAAGTAGAAATTATGATGCTGGAACATTCCCAGCTGATATGTATCTTGAAGGAAGTGACCAACATAGAGGTTGGTTCCAATCTTCACTTTTAACAACTTTAGCTTCAAGTGAAATTGCTCCTTATTAATCGATTTTAACACATGGATTCACTGTTGATGAAAAAGGTGAAAAAATGTCAAAATCTAAAGGAAATGTTGTTGCTCCTGATAAGGTTTTAAAAGAGTACGGAAGTGAGATTTTAAGACTTTGGGTTGCTATGAGTGATTATCAATCTGATTTAAAAATCTCTGATAATATTTTAAAACAAAATGCTGAACTTTATAGAAAAATCAGAAACACAGCAAGATTTTTACTTGCAAATGTTTCTGATTTAGAAGAAATTGTTGCAGTTGATAAAATGGGACCTTTAGATAAATGGGTTGTAAATAAAGCTAAAAAAGTATTTGATGAAATTGAAGCTTCATTTAATGTATATGAATTTTCAAAAGGTTTAAATAAATTAAATAACTTCTTAGTTGTTGATTTATCAGGAATTTACCTTGATGTTTGTAAAGATAGATTATATTGTGATGATAAAAATGATATTCACAGACTTGCATCACAAAGCGCAATGGCATTAATAGCTAAAAAATTAATTTCTACAATGGCTCCAATTTTAACTTATACAATGGATGAATTATTAGAGTTTTCACCAGCTATTATTAAATCTGATTGTGAAGATATTTTTGATTATAAAAAAGTTGATTTACCTCTTATTGAAGTAACAATAAATGAAGCAATTTTATTTGCAGCAAAAGAAAAGTTCTCTGAAATTAAAGATGCTTTAAGTAAAGAAAAAGTTATAAAATCTACTTTAGAGTTAATGATTTATACAAACTGTGAAGAGATTTTAGCTTTAGATGAAGTAGAATCAAGTGATTGGTTCTTGGTAAGCTTTGTAACAAAAGATAAACAAAACTCTGATATGCTTGGCTCTTTCCAAATTGAGGGAAGTGAGTTTGAAGTATATAAAGCGAGCGAGCATAAATGTCCAAGATGTTGGAAATATACAGCAGCTAAAGAAGAAACACTTTGTCAAAGATGTGATGAAGTTTTAAATTAGGAATAAAATGTTTCAAGAAGAAGTAACACTTACATTTGTATTTCAAACAATAGCTGTAATTTTAGTAATTATTGCTATTGGAGTATATTATGTAAAGAAAAAAGCAAAAGAGGTAAAATAACAATGATGCCATTTTCTGATGAAGATTTACAGGATCCTGTAAGTTCAATTATAAAAAATAAAATTGCTCCAATGTTAGCACGAGATGGTGGTGCAATTGAACTTTTGGATATTAAAAATGCAAGAGTTTTTGTACAATTAAAAGGTGCTTGCGTTGGATGTAGTGCAAGTGGAAGTACATTAAAATATATTGTTGAGAAAGAATTAAAAGCAGCTATTCATCCAGAATTACAAATAGTTAATGTACCAGCTGGTATGGAAAATAGATTAGAGGAATTTTAATGATAAATGAGAATAGATTATTAAATGAAGCAAATTCTTTTTTCACTCAAAGAAAATTTGATAAAGCTTTATTTTTATATTCACAATTATCATCAAATTTCCCAGATAATAAAGAGTATCCAATTTATGCACTCTTTTGTGATATTGCAAGTGAAGATGAACAAAAAGCACTATCACTTTATGACTATTTTAGTGTAGTAAAAGATGAAAATCTTGAAGTTGCTATAAGATATGTTGAAGATGTTGTTAATGCATATGATGGCGATATTGACAAAATGATGGAAATATTAAAAGAATTAAGCTCTTCAACGGTTGAATCTTTAGATGCAATCAGATATGAAGATTTTAAAAAACTAATTAAATCAAGAGGTTCTTTTAGAGTTGCTTTTGAGGATATTATGTTTTCTACAAAAGTTGCAATTGAGAATAAAGATGATTTTTTTGATTTTGTAACAAAATTAATTGATAATGATTTTAATAGTACAGCATATACGTATCTTGATGGTTTTAATGAGTATTTCTCTTATGACCAAGAGATAGAAAAATTATATAAAAAATTAGAAGAGAAAAAACTTGCAACTAATCATAAATAATAGAATTTATACAGATAATTCAAATGAAGTAGATGAAAATAGTGTTTTTGTTGTTTCAAAACAAAATGAAAAATTTAAAGAAAATGCAATTGCAAATGGTTGTAAAGAGATTATTGATTCAAGTGAATTAAAAAATCATATTGATTTATCATCTATTAAAATCATTGGAATTACCGGTACAAATGGTAAAACAACAACAGCTGCTGCTATTTATTCTATTTTATTAGATTTAGGATATAAAGTCGCACTTCAAGGAACAAGAGGATTTTTTATCAATGATGAAAGGGTTGAAGAGTACTCTTTAACAACTCCTGTTCAACTTGGTAATTTTGCACATATTCAAAAAGCAATGCAAAATGACTGTGATTTTTTTGTAATGGAAGTAAGTTCTCATGCCATTGAACAAAAAAGAATTGAAGGTTTAGAGTTTGCTTTAAAAATTCATACAAACATTACAAGAGATCATCTTGATTATCATAAAACAATCGAAGAATATATAAATGTTAAAAATTCATTTTTTATGGATGAATCAAAAAAATTAATTAATAAAGATGACAAAGTAGTAAAATACAATCCAAAAAATGGATTTGCATATTCTTTAGATGACCCATCAACTTATAAAGTTGATGCATACTCTTTTAAAAATGGAACGAATATAATCTTTAATCATTTTGGAGAAATGCATTCATTTTCTTCAGGAATGATGGGAATTTTTAATGTTTACAATCTGATGGCAGCGGTTGCTGCTGTTCATATAACTACAAATAAGCCTCTTGATGAGATTTGTGAAGCAGTTGAGGGATTTGCAGGAGTTAGTGGAAGAATGGAAACTATTTCAAGTGAACCTTTAGTGATAGTAGATTTTGCTCATACTCCTGATGGAATGAAAGAAGTTTTACAAAGCTTTAATGAAAAAGATATTATTTGTGTATTTGGAGCAGGTGGAGATAGGGATAAAGCAAAAAGACCTTTAATGGGAAGTGTTGCTGCCTCTTATTCAAAACACATTATTGTTACATGTGATAATCCAAGATTTGAAGACCCTGATATGATTATTGAAGATATTTTAAAAGGTATAAAAAATCATACAAGTGTTCAAATTGAACTTAATAGAAAAGAAGCAATAAAAAAAGCTATTGAAATGGCTGATTCTAACAGTGTTGTATTAATCCTTGGAAAAGGCGATGAATCAACACAAACTATTTATGACAAAAAATTTCCTTTTTCTGATAAAGAAGAAGTTTTGAAAGTTATAAATAAAGAGTAATTCTACTCTTTATTTATATATCCTTCAAGATATAGAACTGCTTGACCCAAAATAAGAACTTGATCATCACTAACTTTACATTTTAAAATACCACCACGTTTTGAAGCTTGAAAAGCAAGTAATTCATTTTTATTTAATCGTTCTGCCCATAAAGGTGCCGCACCTGTATGCATAGAACCAGTTACTGGATCTTCAATTCCTCCATTTGCTGGCCAAAAATATCTTGAAATAAAATCATACTCTTTTGATTTTGCAGTTACTGTTACGTCTAGTGGGCCTAACTTTTTTATTTCATCTAAATTTACTTGAACATTATATACATCTTCTTCATTTGGATAAACTACAAAATATGTTTGTTGATTTACTAAAACATCTTTTGGTTCAATTGACAAACCTTTTTTTAGCTCTTGAGGAATATTATCAACTTTCTGTGGTTTTCTATTTGGAAATATCATTTCAATATATCCATCATCTAATTGGCTAACCTTTAAACTTCCAACAGCTTTTGCTATGAAAATCACTTCTTTTAATAAAATATTTTCTTTAAATAAAACAAATGCTGTAGCCAATGTAGCATGTCCACAAAAGTCTATTTCTGTTATTGGTGAAAACCATCTTATTTCATATGTAGATTCATTACATTTTTTTGCAAATGCAGATTCAGATAGATTATTATTAATTGCAATTGATTGCATCATTTCTACTTCTAACCATTCATCAAGAATAATTACAGCAGCTGAATTTCCTTTGAATATTGTATTTGTAAATGCGTCTATTTGATATATTTTTAATTTCATTTTAATTCTTTTTATAAATTTTGAAGATTCTACTCTTTATTTCTCAAATAAATTAATAACTCAACTTTCGCACATAAAACCAAGCTGTTTTTTAGTATAAAGCCTTAGCATATGGATAATTTGCTCTAAATCTTTATTTCTCTTGACAATTTGAGCAGATTTAATAAGTTGTTCCAGTATTTTAAGGAACATTTCCA
>JBGSBO010000115.1:0-4625 GCA_041730535.1 Minisyncoccia bacterium | reverse complement strand
TTTAACTTATATGAGTGTTAAAAGTTTTTTTTTACTGTGATATTTCCTAATTAGTTATTGAAACTTAATTTAATATTAATAATATGCACGAGAGAGCCAAGATAAAAATATTTAAAAGCAGTATTTAAAAAATTATTTTTTTACATCTGTTTTCCGATACCCATGAATTTTTCATCATTTTTAAAGTTAGATAATTATACGAGAATTAGGAAATAGGTTTTTCATATAATGTCGAAAAACATAAAGTTAGTTTTCGTATATCAAGATTAAGATTTAATCTTATAGTTTAGAATTTTTCCCATACAAAATTTTTATAATTTATAAAATAATAAATTAGAGAAGTAAAAAATAATTATAATCTTTGAATTTTTATCAAATGAAGTTTAATTTTAGACGGTTTCAATTTCTGCAATACTATAACAAGAAGTAATTCTATGATTTTTCATTTGCTCGGTTTAGTGCTTCGTTTAACAAATCATCTCCTTTAATAATGATTTCTTTATTCCAAAAGTGTTGGAAAAGAATTTATTTCTTGCAACAATATCAATGAGCCTAAAATGATAATAGTAAATTCTTAAAAATAAGAAATATGCCACTATAAGAACACCAATTGTAAATACAATATCTAAGTTTTTAGCTAGTGTAGAATTTAAATTAACTTATTTATAGTTCAATAAAAATATACAATATCGTGAATAATTAAGGAAAAAGAATGAGAATAAATAATGTTAGAAGTAATTTACAACTTTATTTAATGACAACAAGAAAAACATTAAAAGAGTTAAAATCTGAAGTTATCCTAATATTTTGTTTGAATCTTATTCGTGAGTATATACAAAGTGAAGATAATAAAATAGATTTTGGATATGGTTGTTATATGACTAATGAAGAACAATATTTTATATATACAAAAATGAAAGAACTTGAGAAATATTTATTAAAGCATGTCTATACAATAGAAAGAATACATGAAATAATGAATGATAATAGTTCAAAAGAAAGTATATTTAAAGCAGTAATCATGGAACCAAGATCATATTTTTATAAGATATTAGTTCAGAGATTTGTTGCTAAAATGAACTTATTTTCAGGTAATGGTGAGAAATATTATATTCCTGAGCTATTGGCATTATACTTAATTTTTGATATGAAAGAAAAAGGTTATAGTTTTAAAGAATTCAATTTTATAGAAGAATTTGATTTCTTAAGTTTAATTGAAATATATAATAAAATCAATATTAAACTAAGAAAAATAAATAATATCAAAATAAATACTCCTTTGAACAATCAAACAACCATAAGTAAAATGCAACACTTGTCTATATATCTAACTAACGTTTTAATTGAAGCTAAATATGTTCATAAACAAAATAATAAAGTATCATCTAGTCATAAGTTGTTAAATATATAGAGAATAATTAACTGATATTAATATAAAACAAAATGTAAAAAAGGATTTTTGAACTATATGAAAAATAATGATACTCTAGTAGATAGTTTTGACAAACTACCAAGCCCAAGTTATGTATGTGAAGAGAAACTTTTAGAAAATAATTTAAAACTTCTAAAAAGAATTCAAGACGAAGCAGATGTAAATATTCTTTTAGCATTAAAAGGTTTTGCATTATGGTCAACTTTTGATTTATGCAAAAAGTATCTAAAAGGTTGTTGTGCTTCTGGACTTCACGAAGCAATTTTAGCAAAAGAGGAGTTTGGTGGAGAAGTTCACACTTATTCTGCTGCTTTTAAAGATGATGAAATTGATGAAATTATTTCATTATCAAATCATTTAGTTTTTAACTCTTTTAATCAACTAAAAAGATATAAAGATAAAGCTTTTGGAAAAGTCTCTTTAGGAATTAGATTAAATCCTGAATACTCTAGTGTTGAAGTTGATTTATATAATCCTTGCGCACCATTTTCAAGACTTGGAACTACAAAAGCAAATTTTGATGAGTCTTTATTAGAGTATTTAGATGGTTTTCATTTTCATGCACTTTGCGAACAAAATGTTGATGCTTTAGAAGGTGCATTAGCTGCTTTTGAAAAGAATTTTTCTCAATATTTTGACAAATTAAAATGGGTAAATTTTGGTGGTGGACATCATATCACAAGAGCTGATTATGATGTTGAGGGATTGATTAAACTTTTAAAAGATTTTAAATCAAGATACCCACATCTAAAAGTTTATTTAGAACCTGGTGAAGCTGTTGGTTGGCAAACGGGTTATTTAGTAGGAACTGTACTGGATATTATAAATAATGGTATGAATTTAGTTATTTTAGATACAAGTGCAGAGGCTCATATGCCTGATACTTTGGCTATGCCTTATCGAGCGATGATTAGAAACTCAGGTCTTGCAGGTGAAAAAAAATATACTTATAGGCTTGGTGGAAATACTTGTTTAGCTGGTGATATTATTGGTGATTACTCTTTTGATGAACCTTTAGAAGTTGGAGATAAAATCATTTTTGAAGATATGATTCATTATACAATGGTAAAAACAACTACATTTAATGGAATAAAATTACCATCAATTGTGATAAAACATAATGAAAATAATTATCAAATCGTAAAAAACTTTGGTTATGAAGATTACAAAGTAAAACTTTCTTAAAAAAGATATTTATTATTATATGTAATTAGTTAATAAAATTAATATTTTGTAACAGGATAAAAAATGGAACTAAAAAATATAAAGATTTTGGTTGTTGAAGATGATGAGATAGCATTAGAAAATGAGATAGAGTATTTGCAAGAATATTTTCAAAATATTTATGAAGCAAAAGATGCTATAGAAGCTTTGAAAATTTATGAACAAATACAACCCTCAATTATTATCACCGATATAAAAATGCCTAAATTAAATGGTTTGGAATTTGTACAAAGAATCAGAGAAAAAAATGATGAAGTGCAAATCATAATACTAACTGCTTTTTGTGATAAAACATATCTATTAAAAGCTATTGAACTTAAACTAGTAAAATATCTTATAAAACCTATAAATGAAAGAGATCTTAATAATGCTTTAAAGATTTGTGTAAATAATCTAAAAAATAAAAAATCAAATATCATAAATCTAGCTAATAATCTAGTTTTTGATATGTATAACCTTAGTTTAGTACATAATAATGAATTAGTTAAACTAAGAACGAAAGAGATAGATTTTTTATATCTCCTTATAAAAAATAAAAATAGATATGTAACTTATATAGAAATTGAGAATTTTGTTTGGCAAAATGATGTTATGTCAAAAGATGCATTAAAGTCTTTGGTTAAAAATTTAAAAAAGAAACTACCTAATGGTTTGATAATGAACCTATCAGGAACCGGTTATCGAATTTGTATTTAATAATATATTTTATTGCGGAATAACTAGTTTTAATGACTATATTATCCACGTTTTTTTACTATTTTATATATGTTGATGTCTAATATCTTGTTTTTCTCAAATTTTCTTTTATATAAATATAGTAATGGTTTACTTTAAATATTTTTAACACAAGTTATCATGTACTATAACTTTTTATTTAATCTATAAATATAACTCATTTTATCTTTTATTCATTGTTCCAGATTTATTACAAGAAATTGTACCACCAAAAGGACACTATTAAAAATTACAATCTTTTTATTTTACAAAGGAGAAAAATGAAAAACAATATACAAGTCGAATACGATTATACAGTTGCAAAAGCCTTTGCTGTTGTTGCAATTTTGTTTGGTATTTTAGGTATGACTATTGGAGTTATACTTGCATTTCAATTGGCGTTTCCACAGTTAAATCATTTAGCTGGTGAATACGGTACATTTAGTAGATTAAGACCCATTCATACAAATGGAGTTACTTTTGGTTTTACTTTGAGTGGTGTTTTTGCTGCTTGGTATTATATTGGACAAAGGGTATTAAAAGTTTCATTAAAAGAGTCACCTTTTTTAATGGCTATCGCAAAATTACACTTTGTGTTATATTTTATCACAATTCTTTTAGCTGTTGTTACACTTTTTATGGGTTATACAACTTCAAAAGAATATGCAGAACTTGAGTGGCCATTAGACATTTTAGTTGTTTTATGGTGGGTTTTATGGGGTGTTTCAATTTTTGGATTAATTGGAATTAGAAGAGAAAGAACTTTATATATTTCTTTATGGTATTTTATTGCTACATTTATCGCAATTGCAATGTTATATTTATTTAATAATATGGAAGTTCCAACAGCTTTAGTTTCAGGTTATGGTTCATGGTTACACTCTGTATCTATGTATTCAGGTACAAATGATGCGCTAGTACAATGGTGGTATGGACACAATGCTGTTGCATTCGTATTTACTGTGCCAATTATTGCCTTAAGTTATTACTTCTTACCTAAAGAATCAGGACAGAATGTTTACTCTTATAAACTTTCTATCTTATCTTTCTGGGGATTATTATTTGTTTATTTATGGGCTGGTGGACACCACCTTATTTATGCAACTGTTCCAGACTGGATGCAAACTATGGGTTCTGTTATGTCTGTTGTTTTAATTTTACCATCATGGGGATCAGCTATTAATATGCTTTTAACAATGAAGGGTGAGTGGCAACAATTACAAACAAATACACTAATTAAATTTATGGTATTAGC
>JBGSBO010000114.1:0-4737 GCA_041730535.1 Minisyncoccia bacterium | reverse complement strand
TATTTTTTTATTTATCTTATCAATAGTTGCAATTTCATTAATAGCGTCTTCAATATCTTTACCTTTTTTAATTGCTTCTTTTTCGCTGTATCTATTGCTAAACACTAAGCTTACATTTGTTCCATCATTCATTACTCCCGTGATACGCGAGTGTATAAAAGCTATTAAGCATTCAATTTTTATCTTCTTTTCTAATGTATCTATTAGTTTTGGAGTTGCACTCATTCTCTATACCCTTTATTTTATTAAGTCTTTTATTGCATCAAAAAATGATTTAGCTATCAATATAACTCCTCTTTTTCTGTGTATCCGTCGAAGCTGTCCCACTTGTCTTGAACAAACTCATCAAATGTCATGGGAGTAAAAATTCCAGTAACCGTATCTTGATATTCTTCATATTGTTCTTGTAATTTATCATGGTTTATTGCGTACCATTTTTTAAATGTCATTTTAATTCCTTTTCAATTACTAAAATTTTATCTACTATATCTCTAACTTTTTTACTCTTTTGTACACCCTTAAACTCAAGAATTGCATTCTTTTTATTTCCATTATTTACTTTTAAATAAAACTTATATACTTCTAATCCAGCCTTCAAAGAGTTATAATGAATTCCTCTTTGTTCAAGGTAATCATTCCATAGATTCTTATTTACTCCACATACACCAATGTATAAATCTTGATGATTAGCTTCATAGTTAAAGCTAGATTCGCTAAAGCATAAGATTGATATTAGTTTCTTATCGTTCTGACCAATGTCGCCGTATATCCTTTAATAACTGTTTATCGCCTTTAAGTTCTTGTATCTCATTCATTAATCTATCAATCTCAATATTTAAAGATAAATTATTTTCTAAATGAATGTCAAGTCTATCATTTATATCAACTGCTAACTTCATAGCTTCAATTTTAGCTGTTCTTTCAACTTCTAGTAGCTTATGTACTCTTTTGAGTTCTTGATTGTTTTGATAGCTCTCTAAACTGAAACAAATAGCTACTAAAACTAATCCTACAAATATTAAATCATTTTTCATTATTACCCTTTATTAAATTGTATTAATTCATTAAAATTGATACTTATATTTTTATATCCGTCAACTACATTATAATCAAAGGTAGCAGTTTTAACAGCTTTTAAAATATCACTATCATATAATCTACAATTATTATCTTCCATTATTTTTTCAACTTTAGATATAAGCTCTTTTATATTTTGATTATTCATGCAAACTCCTAATAATATTTAACTAAAGATTGATATTGTTTATTTAAAGTAATCAACCTTTTAATTATCTCTATTTTTTGTTGGTTAATTGTTTTCATCTTACTAATTCCTTTAAGCTAATAACATCTTCAATAAATCTTAGCTTTATCTCTTTTATTTGTTGTTTGTGACTAGCTTTCAGTTCTAAAATCTTAACTTGCATGTTATCTTGTATCTTTTCTAATTCTTTGATTGAATCTTGAATTTGATTGTCTGTTAGATTATAAGAAATATCTCTAGATGCTAAAATATCTCTTAAAATTTTAATTGCTTTTTCCATTTTAAATATTTATTTTAAATCATCAATATCAGCCATTCCAGCTTCAATTTCTTTTAAAACCTCTAAATGTTTATTTCTAATACCTAGTTTAAACTCTATCTGTTCTATATAATAAGATTGTTCAATTTTGGTTAAAACACTATCATCATTTCTTTTAACTGTATCAAGTAAAGATTGCCATTGTTGAGGTGTTCTTTCTGTTTGTAAGTCTATTTTTACCATTCTATGTACCTTTTTCAATATATTTTTCTGCAATACTCCATATTGCTAGTATTACTACAAATGTTATAAATGCTTCGTATCCGTTCATAATTTACAACTTTCATAATCAGGTTGATAAATTTCTTCTTCTGGTTGTTCACTCCATTTTTTCCATTTGCCATAAGCACCTTTTTCTTTCCATTCTATCATTTGACTTGGATCTTGTTTTCTACAATTAATATGCTTAAATACTTCATCATCTGTTTTAGTATCATCATAGCCCATATTTTCAGTCTCATTTATGCAAAATACTTTAATATCTTTAATTGAGTCTAAAGCTTCTAATTCATTAACTTCACCATACTGAAAATAATTATCTAAAATCTCTTGCTTATTGATTTCAATAGCATTTTTTGACCATAATGGCTCCATGAGTTCTTCCAAAATATTGCCGACAAAAACTAAATAATCAGCCTTTGATATATTTCTATCTTTTCTCCAAACTTTTAATTTTTCCGTTAAAGTTTTATCTTCAACTTTTACATCAATTTTTGTATTTATTAAATCTAAGCATTCGTTTAACATTTCATCTCCTATAATTTTTCATATTCATCATAATTAGCAGCAATCCAAAGATAATTATTATAATCTTTGATACTATCTTCTAAACCAGCATTTAGGTCTTTGATTTGTATTTGAATATCATAATCATTAAATCTTGGATTATCTCTAAAACTTTGTAATTTAACTTTAATAAAATCAATTCTAACTTTTTTTAATATTGCTAAAGTCATAGCTACATCTTTTGGAGTTATTTCTCTGTTGTAATATTCACTTTGTAACTTGGCAATCTGTGGGAAATTATTTCCATAAATAGCTTTTCTTTGTTGTATTGTTTTTTTGCAGATCATCTAACTATCCTTTCAAAATTAATTATTTTTCCTTTATTTAATTCAACCAACTCTTTAAAATGTTTAACACTTAAATGCGATACATTTATTTTTATTCCGTTTATTTTTACACTAATCACTACAGCTCCTTTTTAAAATTTAATGTGTGTTCTAGATTGTTTTCTATTATATATTTGTCATAAGCTAAAGCTCCATCTATAGCATTGCTAAAACTTCCCAAATATATTCTTTTGATGTTATATACTACTGAAATCCATTTTGATTTTTGTTTATTCCAACTAACGCCTCTATAACCACTTTTATTAGTATTTCTCAATAGTCTAGTATTTTGTGTTTGTACTTGTCTAGTTACCCATCTACAATTGTCTTTATTATAACCTTTGTTATTGTTTTTTCTATCAAGAGTCATACCATCTTGAAAAGTAGAATACATATCTTCTATAAAGTTTTTAACATCTAGCCATCTATCGCAGACTTTAATTCCTCTTTCTCCATAATTAGAATAAGCTTTATTTTTAGGATTGTTACATCTATGTATCATCATATACCAAGTTCCAAATAATCTATGTTTTCTAAAAATATTATTTTCTTTTAAACAACCACAACTTTTTGTGTGTTCATTTTTTATAGTAGAAATTTGTGCCTTAAATTCCTTATTACAAAAACATTTAAATAAACCATATCTAACTTTTCTTTTTGATTTTTCAGTTGCAAATTGCATTCCTAAATCTTTAATTAACACTAAATTTGTTTTTTGATTGTTTTTGTCTTTGATTATAATTTTCACAGCTCTACCTCGTAAGTTTTTAATAGTTTAACTTTTTTACCATTTCCAAATTCAAATGGAACAGCTTTCTCTAAGATAAAAAATCTTTTACTACCTTCTAATAATTCGCATCTATTATACTCGCATAACCACTTTTCAATAGTAATAGTTTCCTTTTGTTCTTTTATTCTATAATTGCAATGATTCCAATTCCAACCTGGACTAATAGCATATTTCCACTCATCATTCATAAATATTTCAATCTCTCCACCATTTGCATAATGTTGCATCACTTCTATTTGTTCTTGTATTGTTTTCATGATACAAACCCTTTTATTTTTAAAATTGCAATTTTAAATCTAGCTTTGTTCTCTCTTAATGTATCAAAGCTGTAAAAGCGTATGCATTCGCAACTGTCCTCATCATAGTAGTGAAACCATAAATATATACTATTAACCCTATATTCTACTTTTATATTTTTATTTTTATTTTGATTAGATATTTCTTTAATTAATCCAATTGCAAAATTAACGAATTGTTTTTTTGTTGTTTTCATTCTCTTTTCTCCTCTTTTAGTATGTAATTAACTAACAAAAGTGGAATAAAATCTTTTCACAACTACTAATCCACTTTTATTAATTAACATTTAGTTTTTAAAGAACCTATAAAGAAGTTTTATAACCTCTTTATAAATGTAATTATATATGCTTATTTATTAAATTATGCTTAAATTTTAAAATTGTTTTAAATATTTATAATAATTTACCTATTTTGTTTGCATAATCAATTGGATTTTTACTACCTTTTGGCAGACTTATATATATATTCTTTTTCTATTCCGCAATATTCACAGTTAATAAACCTCTTTAAAAATTATATATTCTCCATATTGCAATAAAAATAACCTTTTTTTTAGCTTATATACATCTGTTTGAAAGGTGGAGGAAGCCTTAACATCTTCAACTATAATATTTCCATTTTGTTCATATTTAAAATCTGCAATATATTTAATTTTGCATAATGTTTTTTTATTCCATCTAACAGTTGGTATTATTTCATATTCAGGCTGTAATGTTAAATTTTTAATAATCCCTTGTTTTGCTAATAATAAAAGTTCGTCAAACCTTTTGGCTTCTTTTTTACTATCAAAAGTAACTAAATCACCATTTAATAGTTTTCTAGTTACTTTAATATTTTTATATTTTGATTGTTTCATCTAACAGCTAAACTAGATTTTTTTTGTATTCCTATTCCATAAGAACTTAAATCTTCACCTAATTTAATTGCATCTTTAATTTTTGTTTTATCCCATTCA
>JBGSBO010000113.1:0-4843 GCA_041730535.1 Minisyncoccia bacterium | reverse complement strand
CATGCTGGTGGAAAATTTGATAAAGATACTTATAAAGTTTCTGGTGGACTTCATGGTGTTGGGGTTTCTGTTGTAAATGCTTTATCAAAACATTTAAAAATGACGATTTATAGAGAAGGGAAAATTCATTATCAAGAATTTAAATGTGGTATTCCTCAAGGAGTATTAGAAGTAATTGGAGATAGTCCTAGAAAAACGGGAACTACTATTGAATTTTTAGCTGATGATTCTATTTTTGAAGTTTCAAAATATGAATTTGCAATACTTGCAAAAAGATTTAAAGAAGTTGCATATTTAAATTCATTTATTTCTATTACACTTGATAATGAAATTACAAAAACAAAAGAAGTTTACCATTTTGAAGGTGGACTTAAACAATTTGTTGAAGACATGAATAAAGACACATCAGTTTGTGATGCAGTTGCATTTAATGATACTATTGATGGTGTTGAAGTTGATATTGCAGTTATGTATAATGATACTTATATTGAAAAAACTTTATCATTTGTAAATAATATTAGAACAATTGATGGTGGAACTCATGAGGCTGGTTTTAAAGCTGGACTTACAAGAAGTATTGTTAAATATTTAAATGAAAATGCAGCTGCACGTGAAAAAGATACAAAAATTACAGGTGATGATGTAAGAGAAGGATTAATTGCAGTTGTCTCTGTAAAAGTTCCAGAACCTCAATTTGAAGGACAAACTAAAGGTAAATTAGGTTCTTCTTATGTAAAAGCTATTACTCAAAAATTAACAGGTGATGCATTAGATAAATATTTTGAAGAAAATCCACAACAAGCTAAAGCTATTATGGAAAAATCTTTAATGGCAGCACGTGGTAGAGAAGCTGCTAAAAAAGCAAGGGATTTAACTAGAAAAAAAGATTCAATGTCTGTTGGTACACTTCCTGGAAAATTGGCTGAATGTCAAAGTAAAGACCCAGCAATTAGAGAATTATATCTGGTGGAAGGGGATTCTGCTGGAGGTTCAGCAAAACAAGGTAGAGATAGAGTTTTTCAAGCGATTTTACCGCTTAAAGGTAAAATTTTAAATGTAGAAAAATCAAGACTTGATAAAATTTTAAAATCAGATGAAATTAGAAATATGATTACAGCGCTTGGTTGTGGAATTGGTGAAGATTTTGATAATGAAAAAATTAGATATCATAAAGTAATAATCATGACTGATGCCGACGTTGATGGAAGTCATATTCAAACACTTTTATTAACATTTTTCTTTAGATTTTTAAGACCAGTTATTGAGAATGGATATTTATATATCGCTCAACCACCTCTTTACAGATACAAAAAAGGTAAAAATGAAATTTATTTAAAAGATGATACTGCATTATCTGCATTTTTAATTGAAAATGGTTTAGAATCTTTCTCATTTGAGGGCTTAGGTTATAACGATTTATTAGATTTATTTAAAATTGTTTCAAGATATAGAAATATGTTAGGACAATTAGGAAAAAGATACTCTTTACTTGAAGTATTAAAATATTTAATTGAAAATTCTGATTTAGTAAATCTTGATTTTGCATCTTTATATGAAAAAGTAAAAGACTTCTTACTTGCAAAAGGTTATAATATTTTATCAAAAACAGTTCTTGAAAATAAAATTCAACTTTTTGTTCAAACAAAAGAAGGTTTAGAAGAGCTTATAATTGATGAGGAGCTGTTTGCAAGTCCTTATTTTAGTGAAGCTACATATATTTATAATAAGCTTGTAGAAAGGGATTTAACAGTATTTGAAGGTAGAGATTTATTAGATATTTTAGATGATATTGAGGCTTTAGCAAAAAAAGGTGCTTATATTCAAAGATATAAAGGTCTAGGAGAAATGAATCCTGAACAGTTATGGGAAACAACAATGATTCCTGAGAATAGAAGACTTTTAAGAGTTAAAATTGAAGATGCAGAAGTTGCATCTGATACATTTACACTATTTATGGGTGATGAAGTTGAACCTAGAAGAAACTATATTGAAGAACATGCAAAAGATGTTGAACATTTAGACGTTTAATATTTTTTTAACTATTATTAAAAGGTAAAGAAATTCTATTTCTTTACCTTTTTTTTATTATATTTATTGATATTTATCAATAAATATATACAAAAAATTAGATAAAATAACTTAAAATTACAATTTAATATATAAAATTTAAAGGAAACGTATGATTTTAAGTTCTAAAAATATTAATGAATTAATTGATATTGCCTTAAAAACAACATCTTTAGATGATATGTTATTTTTGACTAAACATCCTTCTATGATTATTAGAAGATCACTAGCTAAAAATACTAATATAAATCAAAATATTTTAAATTATTTAATAAATGATCCTGTTTTAAATGTTTCATTTATTGCTAATAAAAATCCAAACAATAAAAACGAAAAATTTATTTTTGATAATGTTCAAAGACCATGCGTTATTTGTAAAGAAGAAGAAAAAAACTTAGCTTGTGAAAATTGTGACCATATAAAAGATCACAATTTCTAAATATATTATTTTATTTTGTAAATTTTTCAGTATGTGAAAAAATTTTCCCTCTTTTTCTTTGAATATTATTTACTATATGGTAACCATGATTTAATGCAATTGCAATAGAACCACCTGATTTAAAAGCAATATCTCCGGCTACATATACATCTTTTGCAGTTGTTTCATGATGTTGATCAAATATTGGTTGTTCGTCTTCATCCACTGTTACACCACATGATTTTAAGAAATCGACAGGTGTTGTACCACCAATTGCATATATAATTCTGTCATATAATACATTATAACCATCGGTAAACTCCACTTTTACTTTTCCATTTTCATTTTCAAGGGATAAAATATCTGTATTCATTCTAACTCTTAATTTTTCTTCACCATGATATTTTTTTAATAAATTTTCATTTGTTTTATTTAACCTAGAAAATTCAGGTTTTCTATAAACTAATGTAACATTATTGTTTTGATCAGCTAAATCATATGCATATTCAGCAGCAGAATTTCCACCACCAACAACTAATATTTTTTCATTTGATGAGCATTTATCAAGATTAAAATTCACTTGAGCTTTTATAGAAGGTGGTATTTTATAATCTGGTTTATTCGGTTTTCCCATTTTACCAATAGCAATAATTGTATTTTTTGTTTGAATTATTCCACTTGATGAGTGTATTTCTAATAAATCTGTTTCTTTATTTCTTATAATTTTTTCAACTTCTGTATTAAATCTTGAATCTATTTTTTCACTATCTAAAAGATTATTAAAATAATCAAGTGTAGTTTCTTTCGTTCCATCATAAAACTCTACATTACCTTGTAAAGTTGTAACTTGACCTTTATAGTCTTTATCAACTCTTTTATTATCTTTATAAAATTTTCTAATAGTATTAGAATGATTATCACTTTTCTCAATTAGCAAAATTTCACCAATATTATGAGCTGATGCTTCAATTGCTGAGCCAATTCCACCTGGTCCTCCACCGATAATTACAATATCATATATTTTATTTTTCATAATTCTCTCTTATAATTTTATTTTAAATAACTTTGCTTATAACCCATAATTATACATAAATTAATCTATTTTTTCAAACAGTAACATTTGTAAGTGTTTTTTAGATAAAATAGCCAAAAATTAATATTAATAAAGGTTATAAAAATTATGGAAATGAAATATGGTGAAAGAGAAATTTTAGAGTTTGATATTAATAAAGAAGAAAATTTTTGGCCAAATGCCCATGAAAAAAATTATATTATAGATATTGAATTACCAGAATTTATGGCGAAATGTCCAAGAAGTGGATATCCAGATTTTGCAACAATAAAAATACAATATACTCCAAATAAAAGAGTTATAGAGTTAAAAGCTTTAAAAATTTATATAAATTCATTTATGTTTAGAGAAGTTTCTCATGAAAATTCTATAAATGAAATTTTTGATACTTTATATTCAAAATTGGAACCAAAATGGTTAAAAGTTATTGGAGATTTTAAACCAAGAGGAAATGTACATACGGTTATTGAAATAGATAGCGCAAAAATGTAGGACCGTATACCTTGGAAAGATTAGTTACAACTTCAGAAGCTGCCCAAATATTGGGATTATCTTTACAAGGTGTACATTACAGAATAAAAAAAGAACAATTAAAATCTATCAAAAAAGATGGTAAAACTTTTGTATATGTGGATGAGTCTCAAAAACATATTGAACAAGAACCTATTACTATTAAATCAAAAGAACAAACTATTAAACAAAATTACACGGATAATTCACAGGCTATTATTGATGTAAAAAATGAACAAATTGAACTTTTGAAAAAATCTATGAAATGGATGAAAAAACAGTATATTTCTGAAATATTTAGATTAGAAAAAAATCAAAAAAAAATAATAGAAGTTTTTAACTCAGAAATCAAACTTTTACAAAGTGCATTTAATGAAATGCGCTCTATTTATAAGCCTCAAATTCAACAAGAAATAAAAAATAAAACAGAAAAAGAAAGTAAAGATTTTATTATGGTAAAAGATTTTTTTATATTAATGAAAAGATATAATAAAACAGAACAAGAAATAAAATTAATGATTTTTAATGGTATTAAAACAGGTGATAGAAGATTTGTTTATAATAAAGTAGAAAAAAAACTCTTAATATTAAATTCTGATTTTATAGAGCCACTTGCAGATTATAAAAAACAACCTGTAATTTAAGCTGATTTAAATTTTAAAAAGTTGAATCAAACTTCAGATAAGTTATAATTTTTTACTACAAAAATTTAACAGAAGAGCGATTCAACTTATGGAAATTATTCTACCAAAAATATCTTCAAGTCTATCTAAAAT
>JBGSBO010000112.1:0-5162 GCA_041730535.1 Minisyncoccia bacterium | reverse complement strand
AAAAAAAAAGGATTAAAAAATGGAAATAGAATTATATGTAGGATTCATAAGTTTCTTTTTAACAGCAGTAGCTCTTGTAGTTGCTTTTCTTTATTTATACGCAATTGTTACGCCTTATGATGATTATAAACTTATCTTTGAAGAGAATAACATAGCAGCAGCTTTAGGTTTTGGAGGAGCTATTATTGGAGTTTCAATTCCACTTTATAGTGCTTTAGTAAACTCTGTTTCTTATACTGATTTTGTTATTTGGGGAGGGATTGCCATATTAATTCAACTAATTTTTGCATTTATTGTTACAAGAATTACAGGAAAATATTCACTTGAATCAAAAATATCTCAAGGTGTTGTTCCAGTTGGAATTTTAATGGCATTTTTATCAATCTCAATAGGATTATTAAATGCAGGGTCAATGAGTTATTAATAACTCATTGGTTTTAGTAGATATAGTTTTCAATTATATTTGGAATGCAATCTTCATGTTCATGTTTTGCTATTTTTGACAAAACTAATTTTATTCTTTTATCTATTTCTTCTAAATTATTTAATTTATCCAAGAAACTAAATTCCCCTTGTTCTAAAGTAAAAAAATAAATATACATTTCTTCTGCATAAATAGAATTATCTGATTCTATTAATTCTTCAAAGATTTTGATTTTTTGGTTTAAATCTAACATATTTCCTCCACTAAATGATATTCTTTTGAAATTCTTGATGTTATGATTTTTTCTTCAAATTTAAGATTTTTAATTGGATTTTCTATAGTTAAAAAAGTTGGCATATCATTCATATTTAAAATTAATGTAACGACATAATCATCTTTATACTCTAAGGCTTTATTATATTCATTTTCAGTAAGTCTAAATTTTCCTTTTTTTTCACGAATACCTTTAATTTCAGATAAATACATAGAATCATTCACTGTTATTTGAAAATCATATCCATCTCCAAATAATCTTGCATCTTCCAAAATACCTGAATTAAATTTATCTATTTGATTAAAGTTATTCATAAAATAAATTTCTGCTTCAAGTCCTGTTTCTTGTAGTTTTTTAAATCTTGATTTAACTATTGGTTTCATATTCATCAAAATATCTTCTACTCCAAAATTCTCTTTCATATAAAGTTTTACAATATTTGCATACCCTTTTGCATCTTCATTTCCAAATAAATTATCAATTAAAAATTTTCTATGAATATATGTATCGCCTTTTTGCCACCAACCTTTTCTCCCATTATCTGGAAAAAAATGATCAAATAAATCCATTCTATTTTTAACAGTCCCTATTGTTTGTGCAATATTATTTTTTACACAATATTCATAAAAAGCAGTTTTTGTAGTAAATCCAAACTCTTTTATAAACTTATCATTGAATTTTGAAAGACCATAACCTATAAGATTTAATATCTCATAATTTTGATGTTTGTTTAAATTAATATTTTTCATTTAAATAAAATTCCTAGTTAAATTTTATATTTTAATTTTATCAAAGTTTTTTTGAATGGGGAAAAATATAGCAGTTTGTAATATAAATAGATTTTATCATATATCTACTTATCTTTAGAAATATTCATATTCTAATAATTCTTTTTTAATAAAATTAGTTTTTATGGTTAATTACCCAACTTTCTGATTCCCAATAAATATCACACTAGAACCTAAAATACAAATTCCTGCACCTATAATATCCCATCTATTAAAACTCTCTTTTTCGATTAACACTAACCATAATAAAGAAGCAAATATATAAATTCCACCATAAATAGCATAAACTCTTCCTGCTTGTTCCACATCAATTTTAGTTAAAACATAAGCAAAAAGAATCAAAGAAACAGTTCCCAAAGCCAACCACAAAGGAGTTTTTTCAAGTCTAAAATATAACCAAAAGGCAAAACATCCAAATATTTCGAAAAAAGCTGCGATAAAAAAAATTCCGAGATTTCCTATCATAAAATATCCTCTTTTAGCTCTTCTTCACTAGCTTTTAAAACATAAATAAATGTATCCACTTCAAACTCATCAAATCGCTCAACAGTAACTGGAATTCTTTCAAATTCAGCACCTTCAAACTCATCTAAAAAATCCCAATGATTTATAAGATTGTCCGAATAAAACAAAAATCCATGAACTGTATCACCATCTTCATTTAGTTTAATTCCAGGATAACCCATGCTAGCACTCCAACCTGCATCTTTTAAAAAACCTCTCACGGTTGCTGGAACAAATTTTCCTACAATATTTTCCAATACATGACCATTTGGACAGTTTGGCATTAAAGTTCCATATACAAAAAGTGTCTCTTTCAAAATTATCCTTTATCTAAAAAAAGCGATTATCATAGGAAGAAAAATAGCTGTAAATATTCCACTAAGTCCCATTGCAAGTGCTCCAAAAGCTGCTGCTTTTTCACTTATTTCAATTGCTCGGGCAGTTCCAATTCCATGAGAAACAAGTCCAAGAGCAAAACCTTTTGATGTTTCATATTTTACTTTGAAGATTTTAAAAACTATTGTTCCAAATAAAGCTCCAATAATTCCCGTTATTAATACAAATCCAACAGCTAAAGATGGAATTGCACCAATTTGTTCTGAAGTTATTATGGCAATTGGAGCGGTTATTGATTTTGTAGTCATTGATAAAATCGTTGGAAGTTCTGCTCCAAAAATCCATAATAAACTAATTGCGATTACTATTGAAAAAACTCCTGCAATAAATAGAGTCAAAACAATAGGAATAAAAAGTGATTTTACATATTTTAGGTTTTTATAAAGTGGAAGTGCCAGAGCAACCGTTGCAGGTCCAAGGAAAAAATGAATAATCTCTACACTTTTAAAATACTCTTCAAATGAAGTATTTGTAAAAACAATCAATGATAAAATAATCACATAAGCAATAATTATTGGTTGTAAAAGTGTGTGTTTATTAAACTTTTCATAAATAATTATTCCTAATTTAAAAGCTGCTAATGTGGCAATCAACCAAGTAAGTGGCGTTGAGTGTATATAAGATATTAAAGCTTCGTAATTCATTTTATCTGCTCTTTCCCAGTTAGATAATCCATAAATTTCGCTGCAAATACAAGGGCAACTAAAGTTCCCGCAAATAAAGCAATTGCTATTGCCCAAAACTCTCTTGTGATAATATCAATTTGAGTGATAATTCCCATTGCAGCTGGAATAAATAAAAGTGGTAAATATCTAAGATGTAAGGCAACTGCATTATCAAGACTAGAGAAACTTCCTTTTCTTATTAATAAAAAAACTAAAAGTAAAAGCATTCCAATAACAGGTCCTGGAACTAAAAGCATAAAAAATTTAGCTATACACTCCCCTATAAATTGAAATAACAATAAAATAATAATCCCTTTTAACATGGGCTTTTTCCTTTTAAAATGATTGAATAAAAATTATAAAGATTTTCGAAAAACAATCATATTTGATTTTGTAAATTGGTGTTTTTTGTAAAAATTGTGAGCATTAAAATTATCACTATCAGTTAATAATGTAACTCTTTTAAATGAGTTTTTTTTCAAATAATCCAAAGTGAATTCTATCAAACTTGAACCAATTTTTTGGTTTTTAAACTCTTTAAAAACAACCATATCTTCTAAAATAGCAACTTTTTCACCTAAAGCTGTTGAAATAGTATATAAAACATTTACCATTGCAATAACTTTATTTTCTTTAAGTGCTAGAAAAATATCGCCTATGTTTTCATCTTCTATGATTTTTTTTAAAGCTTTTTCTTGGTTTTTTTTGTTTGGAGTAAATTCAACTTCTTGGGAAAATAGTTCCCAAAGAAGTTCACATAAAACTGGTATATCTTCAGTTTTTGCAACTCTAAAATCTAATTCTTCTATTTTAAGCAAGTGGGTCTTCTCCAGTTGTCCAAGTTGCTAAATATTTTTCAACCAAATGAAAATCTTCACCTTTATGTTCTGTAAAAGTTATATATTGATTTTTAGTCTCTATTCCAAAATTATGTTTTATAATCTCCATATATTTTAAAGCCAACTCTCTTCTTTTTTCAATTGTTCGCCCTTCTCTAATATCAAGGTTCATCAAACAAATATCATCATTAATATCAGCTCTTCCAATAGTAAGGTTGTATTTATCATATTCTCGTAAACTAATAGCAATATGGTCAGTTCCTGTATCCATAACTTCACTAAAAGTATCTCTTATTTCATTTACAAAAACTTCTTTAGATTCATTTGATACTTTTTTATTTATTTCAAACTGCAAATGTGGCATAAATCATCCTTTTAAAATGTCCCATTTTAAAAGGGACCTAAATTTATTAACTTCTTTTAACGGTTTGAATAAATCAAACCTAAAGAAGCAAACTCTAAAGAAGGCAACGAGTTGCCTTTAATTATTTTTTGAATAATTGATAAATCGAAGAGAAATCCTCTTCACCTTTTCCCATCATCTTCATTTTAGAAAACAGCTCTTTTGGAATGGCTGCACTATAAAGTGGTAATTTTAGATTATATGCTAAATCTTGTAAAAGATGCAAATCTTTATTTATTGCATTATTTGAAAAATGAGCAGAAAAATCTTCATCTATTAGTTTTTGAGTTTTTGCTTTTAAAACAAGTGATTGACCACCACCAACTCCTAAAATTTCCAAAGCTTTTGCTTTAGGAATTTTACAACTCTCAGTCAATGCCGTACACTCTGCAAGTGTTGCCATAAATGAACCTAAACATAGATTGTTAATAAGTTTCATTTTTGTTGCACTTGAAGGAACTGGAAGATGAAAAATCTCTTTTGCTATTTTTTCTAAAATTGGCTTCATAGCTTCAAAAACTTCTGTTTTTCCAGAACTAACAACCGTTAATTCACCTTTTAGTGCAGGTGCAACCGAACCAAAAACTGGATTTTCAAGATAATTTCCACCAAAATCATTAACTAATTTATGAAATTCTAAAACATCTTCATAATGATTTGTAGTTAAATCAATAATTGTTTTTCCTTTTAACTCTTCACATAAAAGTCCATTATCACCTGTTAAAATTTGTTTTACAGCCTCACTATCAAATAAACATAAAAAAACTACATCACATTTTTGAAGAATCTCTTTTGGAGATGAAACTATTTCATAACCTAAATCTTTTATTTTTTCTATATTTCTATTATAAACTACCAATGTTTCACCA
>JBGSBO010000111.1:0-5288 GCA_041730535.1 Minisyncoccia bacterium | reverse complement strand
TCTAATTGCTCACAAAAAAAGTTCGCTTTTTTCTCATAATCATCTCTAATATCTTGAAGATGTTTTTCATATTTTACTTCATCTTTTAAATATTCATTTAAAATATATTGTGAAATTCCACATGAGTGTAAATCAATACTTTCTTTTATAATCATTAGAGTTTTAAGTAAGTCTTCGTCAGCTCTAATCCAACCAATTCTAAGACTTGGAACCAATGTTTTAGAAAAACTTCCCAAATGAAATGAGTTTTTTGGAATTTTAACACTAATGCTTATATTTTTTTTATCAAAGAATAGTTCACTATATGGACTATCTTCTATTAATATTCCATTTTCATCACTTACGATTTTTGCTATTTGCTCTCTTTTATCCTCAGAATATGTTCTTGCAGATGGATTTTGAAAGTCTGGAATTAAATATGCTAATTTTGTTTTTGAAAAACTCTCTTTAAATTTTTCAATATTTATTCCATCGTTTTCAAGTTTTACACCTTTCATATTTAGATGATTTAATCTAAAAATATTCATAGCACCCAAATACGAAGGTTCTTCAATTGTTATGTCTTTAGATTCAAAATATTTAGCAAGAATATACATACCTTGTTGGCTTCCTGTTGTTATTAGAATATTATCTTTGTTTGTAGGAAATCCTTCTTTTGTATATCTAGCTGCAATTTTTTCTCTTAGTTCTGCAATTCCATTACTAACTCCATATTGAAATACTTTTGGGTTATCAAATATTTTCATGGTTGCAGTTTTTATATCTTCAACTGGAAATAGTTTTTCACTTGGAAGTCCACCTGCAAATGAAATAGTATGTTCATCAATTGACTCAAGTATTTCTCTAATAAATGATCTTTTCATTGTGAATCTCCTTTTTTTCATAAGAATACAAGAAAACAGTTTTAAATACCTTACTAAAAATGCTTTAATTATTATCTATTATTGCTAATTTTATTGCTATAATTTGATTATGAAAAAATCTACCCATGAAAAAAGAGCAAAAATTGCAAATGACGTTATGAATTATATTTATCAATACATCGATACAGATATTAATATTGATGATTTGAGTATTGAATTAAATACAAGTAAGTTTCATCTTCATAGAATTTTTAAAGATGAATTTGGAAAAAATATTTATGAAAGTATAAAATCAATAAGACTTCAAAAAGCTTCAAATCTTTTAATTACAAATAAGTATTCTACCATTACAAATATTGCAAATATGACAGGATATAGCTCTCAAACATCTTTTTTACGTGCTTTTAAAGAAAGATTTTCCATGACTCCAAAGATGTGGAAAAGTGGCGGATATAAAGAGTATTCAAATAAAAATGTTTCTCAAATAGTAAATATAGATGAAAATATTAATTTCTCTAAAATAGAGCCTATTATTGTAAAAATGCCTGAAATAAATGCCTATTATATAAGACATCAAGGTTATGATAAAAGTATTAAAAAAACTTGGGCTAAACTTCAAACTTGGATATATACAAATGATATAAAAGAGTATAAACAGCTCGCTCTTCACCATGATAATCCAATTATTACTCCACTTGAACAGTGTCAATATATTGCTCTTGTAACCCTCGAAAATAAAAATGAAGATTTAGAAAATCTTTCATTACCAACTTTAAATATTCCAAAAGGTATTTATGCAAAATTTTCTTTAAGTGGGAAATATGGAGATGTAATAAAACTTATTCAATGGGTTTATCACACATGGTTAATAGAAAGTGGATATGAAACTACCACAAACCCTTCATATACTATTTATCATAAAAATCATTTTTTAAGTAGCGATGAAGAGTTTATTTTGGATTATTATTTGCCTATAAAGTATGTTTGATTCTTTTTTTAAATTTTATTTCAGCAATTAAAGTGGCAAGTATAATTAATACAGCACCCGTTATTTGAACTAAAGATAAAACTTCACCAGCTGCTAAAAAAGCATAAATGGAAGCACTAACAGGCTCCATTGCAAAGATAATTGCTGTTTTACTTGCAGTTGTGAATTGCTGCATATATGTTTGAATTAAAAAAGCATAAACAGTTGCAAAAACAGCTGTAATAATTATTGCTTTAAAAAAAGTGTAGTCATAATTCAAATCAAAAGTAACATTATCCAAAGTAAGTGAAAAAACTAAAGATAAAATAGTCACAGTGATTAATTGAAATAAAACTAATAAAAATACATTTACTTCTTTTGAAAACTTACCTGTAAATATAATTTGTAAAGCAAATAATATTGCACAAATTAAAGTTAAAAATTCACCAATTTCAATAGTTAAACTTCCAGACATAGTAAGAAGATATAAACCAATAACTGCCACAATTGTAGCCATGAATACTTTTTTTGATATGTGTTCTTTAAAAAGTAAATATCCTAAAAAAGGGACACAAATAACATTTAATCCTGTAATAAAAGCAACAATAGAACTTTTTGTATATAAAAGCCCAAAAGTTTGAGTGGCAAAGGCTGAAAATAAAAATACTCCCAAAATTACACCATAAAGAATAGTCTTTTTATTTGTTTGCTTTAAAAATTTATATGCAATAAAAAACATCAAAATAGAAGCAAGGGCAAACCTAAAAAATAAAAAAGCATAAACAGGAGTTGAGTTAATGGCATCTTGTACCATTAAAAAAGTAACACCCCAAGCAATTGCCACGGATAATAGTAGTAAATCCGCTCTTAATTCATATATTTTTGATTTCAAAATCTTCCTTTAAAAATAAAAGCGCTGATTATAGCATATTTAGTAATAGAAGAGGTTATATATAAATTGTATATAAATTATGTCATTGTGATATAAAAAATTAAAGAAAACTTTAGTATGATTAATCTTTAACTAATAAAAAAGAGTATTGATGACTGATAATATAATTTCTATGACTAAAATTAATAAATTTTATGACGATTTCCATGTTTTAAAAAATATTGATTTTAGTGTAAAAAAAGGTGAAATAGTTGTGGTTTGTGGACCAAGTGGTTCAGGTAAATCTACACTTATTCGATGTATAAATGGACTTGAAGATATCGATGATGGTGATATTATTGTGGATAATATAGATATTCATGCTAGTAAAAAAAATCTTCAAGCAATTAGAAGTGAAGTTGGAATGGTGTTTCAACATTTTAACCTTTTCCCTCACTTAACTATTTTAGAGAATATCACAATTGCGCCTACATTAGTAAAGAATATGAATAAAAAAGAGGTTAAACAAATAGCTATGGAATTACTTGAAAAAGTAAAACTAGCAGATAAAGCAAACTCTTATCCAGCTGATTTAAGTGGTGGTCAAAAACAAAGGGTTGCTATTGCTAGAAGTTTAGCAATGAAGCCAAAAATTATACTTTTTGATGAACCAACATCAGCACTTGACCCTGAAACAATTGGAGATGTACTTTCTGTTATGAAAGATTTAGCACATGAAAATTTTACAATAGTTTGTGTAACTCATGAAATGGGATTTGCAAAAGAAGTGGGACATAGAATTGTCTTCATGGATCATGGGGTTATTATTGAAGAAAATACTCCTGCTGAGTTTTTTAATAATCCTAAAAGTGAAAGAGCACGAAAATTTCTAAATGAAATTTTGACACATTAATCTAAGAATTTAATTTAAAACAAGGAGAAAGAAAAATGAAAAAATTAGTTATGGCTATTTTGGCATTTGCAACATTAAATATGTTTGCAGCAGATTTAGATTTATGGAAGAATTCTACATTGAATAAAATTATTCAAAGTGGTGAATTAAGAGTTGGTATGGAACCTGGGTACATGCCTTTTGAAATGAAAGATAAAAAAGGTAATATCATAGGTTATGATGTTGATATGGCTAGAAAAATGGCTAAAGAAATGGGTGTTAAATTAACTTTAGTTCCTACTTCTTGGGATGGAATTATTGCTGGACTTATTACTGATAAATTTGACATTATTATGTCAGGAATGACTATTACTCAACAAAGAAATCTAAAAGTTAATTTTTCAGATCCTTATATTGTTGTTGGTCAAACTGTAATGATGAGAAAAGATTTAGAAAATACTGTTAAAACTGCAAAAGATTTAGATATTCCTGAAAACACAATTGTTACAAAACTTGGAGTTACGGGTGAAATCGCAACTAAAAAATTCTTCAAAAAAGCAAAAATTGTAACATTTGAAACAGAAGCTGATGCTGCTGCTGAAGTGCTAAGTGGAAAAGCTGCTGCGATGGTTTATGACCAACCTTATAATGTATTATTTATGAGTGATAAAGGAAAAGATAAATTAGTTCATTTATCGACTCCTTTAACTTATGAGCCATTAGGTTGGGCTATTAGAAAAGGTGATCCAGATTTCTTAAATTGGTTAAATAACTTCTTAAAACAATCTCAAGAAGATAAAGTTGTTGGATTTAGTGATGAGTTATATCAAAAATGGTTAGTTGATACTGACTGGTTACAAAGAGTTCAATAATAAATGGCTAAAAAGCATCAATCATTAGCGCAAAATAAAAATATGGGGCATTTGATTGCCCTATGTTTTTATATAGCCATAGGATATTTTTTATATATCGCTGCATCAAATATGAATTATGTATGGAAGTGGAATTCAATTCCTGATTATTTTGTATATACAGAAACTAAAACAGTTGAAGCACCTGTAAATGGTAAACTAATACTTGAAGATAGTATTTACTATTTAGAAAATAGTGATGAACGAGTAAAGCTTAACTTAGATAGTTCATATAAATTTTCTTATGAATTAGGTGAAGATATTTATGAAGGTGATTCAATTGCTAAAAAAACACAGCAAAAAACAGGACCTGTTTTAAATGGTCTTTGGGTAACTCTACAAATCTCTTTTTTTGCAGCAATTTTGACCTTTGTTTTAGGAACAATAGTAGCTTTTATGAAGTTGTCTTCTTACCAATTTTTAAAAGATATAGCTACGGTTTATATTACTATTGTAAGAGGAACTCCTTTACTTGTACAAATATTTTTATTCTATTTTATAGTTGCAAATATATTTGAATTAGATAGATTTGTAGCTGGGGTTTTAGCACTTGGAATATTTTTTGGTGCTTACATGGCTGAGATTTTAAGAGGTGCAATTCAATCAATTGATAAAGGTCAACTTGAAGCTGCAAATTCACTTGGAATTTCTAAATTTCAAGCTATGAGATATATTATTTTACCTCAAGCTTTTAAAAGAGCCTTGCCAACACTTGTTGGTGAAATGATTGCTCTTGTAAAAGATTCATCTTTAGTATCTGTTATTTCAATTACAGATTTAACAA
>JBGSBO010000110.1:0-5355 GCA_041730535.1 Minisyncoccia bacterium | reverse complement strand
ATATGAAAAAGTTAATGAAAATTATGAATAATTTTTTATAACACTTGGTCACTTTATGTTATAATTTTTTTCTAGAAAATATTCTTACATAAACTGTCCAAGTGTTTCCGATTTAGGTGACCAAGTTCTCCGATATATGCATTTTGACTAGAAGTTGAAACTCTTGCGTAACCTACATTCATAATAAATCCTTTGTATTGAACTTACTATTTATCTCATATATTAGAATGATTGTAAAGTAATAGCTATTTTCCTAAATATACACTTGAAAATGCTAAACAATATGCTGAACGATTAAGAAAAAGAGTAGAAGAATACTCTTTTGAAGTAGTAAGTGAAATCACAATAAGTATGGGTGTTGTTGAAATTAAAGATAATGAAAACATGATGAAATATTTAAAAGAGTAGATGATTTATTATATGTTTCAAAACACAATGGTCGAAATAGAGTTAGTTTTTAATAGGACACCAGATTCTAAATAGTCTCTTCCTCAACCTCTTACTTTTGGAACACGAAACACTCATATTAGTTTTCCCTGTTCCACAAAGTGTTCAAAAAGTAAAAACTGCAAAGTTCCACAAACCTAAAGGGATTATGAAACAAAAAAAGTGAGCTTTTAAATCATATATTTAAAACTTTACACAATCTCTCTTCAAAAGATAAATGAAGTTTTGAGATTGCTGATTTAATTATTAGTATTGAAAAGTATAATTTGCATATTAATATTTTTTAAATAAGAGGGTGATAAATTTATAAAATATTACTTTTTTTGTTCCATAATTCCATAAAGTTTATGGAATTTTACATTTTTCATTTTTTGAACACTTTGAGGAACAAAGAAAATTCATTTGAGTGTTTTTTGTTCCAAAAGTAAGGGCTTAGGGAAGAGTTATGTCTTATTTACCATTGATAGATCAATATTTCTTAAATAATTTCTTTAGTAATTTAAAGTATATTATTTTCTCTGGAAGATATTGTTTAATTACATTTTCTAGTGAATGTTTTTTTTATCATTTTTTATGTCACTTAATACATTTTTATTGATTTTATTAAACAGTTCTATTATTTGTTTTTGTGATTTAAAATTCTTTATGTTCATTTTTAATTTATACAGTAAAAAATTTATCATCCTCAGAAAGTTCTAATATTATATACTTTTTATATTGATTGTATTGTTCAGCTGTAAGCTTATCTGAGAGCATTGACAATATATGTTGTCCTGATAATTTACTAGACTCTAAAAATATTTTTTTGATGTGTTCTATATCAATATCATCAATCGAATCATGCAATACAAAATTAACTCTATTTACATTTTCTTCATTTACTGTTTTAATATAAGATAAATCAAATAATATAACTTCGAGTCTTTTTAAACCACCTTCATTATTTGATTCTATTTCATCAACAGAAGGTGTGCACTCACTTTTATCCTTATCTAAATTTAGACTAAAGTTATATTCAACATTATAAAATTCTTTTGTATAGTTTTTAAAATTCTTGACTAGTTTTTTTTCAAATTTATCAACATTAATAAGTTCTTTTTTTAATTCATTAGAAAGTTTTTCTAATTCTGAATCTTTATCGTCTTTTTTTGATTGTATTGTATCTTTCTCTTCGATAACTGAACTAAATCTAATAAGTTCTTTATTTAAATCACCAATTTGTCTAACTGTATCAGATAATTCTTCTATTTTCTTTTTTGATTTTAATTCCAAATATAGATTATCTTTTATTCTCTTTAGTTTTATTGCTTTTTCATTACAGTTTAATCTTTCTCTTTTTAACTCTTCTAGACCATCAAGTATAAACTCTTTCTTTGTAGATAGAAGTTGATTATGAAAAGTTAATGATTCCTTATAATCATTTAGTACAGATTCTATATTAATAGATGCATAGTTATAAATAGAATTTAATTCATCAATTAAATAGATTTGATTATCACTTGTTAGTATTTCCTTAGTCATTATTATATTTTTGATTTTTAAGTCTAAAACGAGAATTTTATCGGATAATGAATTTTGTTCATCATCAATTTCATTAATATTCTTAACTAGTTCAATTTTATCTATATCTTTATCTGTTGAATGTATAGATTTTTCAAGTTTATCTATTTCTTTTTTAATTTTACTGATAGAGCCAATCATTTTTTGTTCAGCAATAACACCATTAAAAGCTTTTAATTGTTTACTATATCTATTAATAGCTGTATTTAATTTAGCCCTTTTTGTAAGTATTTCTGTATTACTGAAATTAAAAAGATATAAAAATACTGTACTAATATCAGATTTAGAAATATTTCTTCCATTATCAAATTTAACAGTATGTAGCATCCTATGAGAGTTAGTCCTAAAAAATTTTGGTGCCAACTTACGTATAGTTGGTTTTTCAGAAGAAACATTAAAAATTGTTTTCATAATATGTGAGATGTACTCTTTTTTAGGTACTTCTTTAGCATCAAGATAATAATCTTGTAACTCTGTTTCAGGAGATAATCGTCTTTTTATGGTGGAAGAAATATTCGTTAATCCAATATATTCCAATATTACATAAACAATTTTATTTTTAAATAATGATTCAATTTGGCTATTTGGGGTTTGAAACTCTTCATCAATATATATTGGACTTATTGAACCATCAAATAAATAATCTAAAATTCTACCTAATGTAGATTTACCTACACTATTTCCTGCAGTATCAACATTTTTCTTACTTATTATAATATTTAAATTATCCCGGAATTTTACTTCACGAACCACCTTACCGTCAATCTCTAATACTAATTTAATTAATTTCATTAATATAAACCTCTTTCTTATTACTAGCAATGGCTGAAATTATATATAGCCAATCTAAAGCAAGTATTATATGATCAATGGATATTGACAATTCTTTTGTTACAATTTTGAATAAATCTAATATCTTCATTCGTTTGCTTTTTTGTTTATTTAACTTTTTTAATATATAAGCACCAATATATAATATATTTATTTTAGGATTTGATCCTTTAATTGGAAGCATTGGGATTCTCCAGAATTAAACATTCTACAAAAGCATGAGCTACTACTACATTAATGCCTATTTCAATTTGTTCTTTATACAAAGAATTTACATTTGATGATTTATAAACAAACTTTCTTAACTGTTTTATAATATTATCTACAATTTCATCTGCATGTTCTTTTATTTTAGTCATATCAATATCAAAGGTATCAATATCAAATTTATCTAATGCATTAGAATACATATTATTTAACATACCCATAGCGATCTCTTTACCATTAATTACTTGTCCATCTGCAATAATATATGCTTTTTCTATCTGAGATGAATATGATTTATATTCTTGAATAATTCTTCTTTTTTGTTGTAGATTATTATGATCTATTTTTTTTGAAATTTTAGAGGGAAATGTACGATCTCTTCTATCTATTTTTACTGCACAAGATACAATATCTTTAATAATAATATTAATAATAGAGTCAACATTTTCTTCAGGTGACTTGCCTAAATTAACATCACCTTCTACATTTTCAATAGTTAGTTCATTTTTGGCCATACAGTGCCTTATGATAACTCAAAGTTTACATCACCTTTAACCACACCTTGGTTAATATTATTTTTACCAGTTTGTGTTACATCCTGATAATTATCATGAATGTCATTACTTTCAATCTTTTGGATAAGATTATTATTTTCCATTTTGAGATTTTGGTTCTTAACTTTTAACTCATTATATGAGATATTTAGTGAGTTGAGAATTTGTTTTGTTTTATAAACTTGATTTTTTTGAAAGAAGGCATATCCAAAACCAACTACTGTACATATCCAAGCAATTGCAACACCTTCAGCAGAAGAAAAAAAGCTTAAATCCATAAGTACTCCTTAATTAGAAAATAATAAAATATTTTTTTGGTATTTTTCCATTTGATGCAAGTTCACCTAATTAAAATGATAAAACAAGTATGTTATTACCAAAACTTCATAATATAACTTTTATTTGTAGGATATTATAGTGTACAATACTTAAATAATTAATAATATTTATTATTTATACTATAATAAATTATAATCTAATTATACAAATCCTATTACTTTTATAAAATTAATCAGTATATTAGTTATAAATAGAAGGTGGATTATGAGTATTAAAGAAAGTGCAAAACAAATTATTTCAGATGGTTTATTAAAGATAATTAAAAATTATACCGAAATAGCATTACTTATAAATGCATGTGATATATCAAAGAATAGATATAAAAAAATGGAACAAGAGATTGCTTTATCTACAACACAGAATATTCCATCTGAGTTAAGGTTAGACTTAGAATTTGATGTCCAGTTTTCAAAGGAAGAGCTTGTAAGAGAATATGAAAATAAATTGATTGAAAATATTTGTGAGAATTATATAATTTCATCTATTTCAATTACTGATGCTATATTGGAAGATTTATACAATCTCTTTTTAAAATATTATGATAATAGTTTAAGTGATACTAATATAGAAAATAAAGTTCGTAGTGCATGGGCAAATGAAAATATGATTAATTTTCTTACTAATGAAGATAAAGTTAATTTAAAGACACCATCTGGATATGAGACAGGAATAATTGAATCTTTCTATAGGTATTCTGAATTGAGAATTATGAGACATTCGTTAGTGCACACAAGTGGTAAAATATCTGATAGAAATATTAACAAGCTCAAAAGTTATTATGAACAAACTCCTGATGAAAGAAAATCTTCGTCTCTATATAATTCATTTTTATATGATGCGGATAATGAAATTATCTTAAATATTAACAATATATTATTAATCAGAAAATACTTAGATAATTTCTTAATGTATATATATAAGGGAATAGATGAAAAGACTTTTTAGAAATATTGATCTGGCTACACTAATTCATACTTAGAATTTAAAAGTATCTAAGTTAAAAAAACAAGTTCAACAACCTGTAGTAGTTTGGGTATCATTTAAAATCTTTTCATACATTTTAGAATCAATTTGTTCTTTTATCTTATTTATTACTTCATTTGTAATATGTTCTTTTTCCTAAAGATTTTAAAACTTGAACTATTAAAGAACTCTCTTTATATTTAAATCCTATCATTTATGTGATAGGAAATGTGACATTGTTATATTAGAATATAATAATTTAAATATATCAAGTGTATAGTTACATTAAAAATATATAAAAAAGTAGATAATATGCATATATCGGAGTATTCGGACAGCAATGTCGGAGTTCAACCGGACACTTTTGCAATGAGATTTTCTAGTCTGTAATTATAACACAATGTGTCCGGTTGAATTAATTATCTTCAAACTTTTTATCTAAATTTGAGTATTT
>JBGSBO010000109.1:0-5922 GCA_041730535.1 Minisyncoccia bacterium | reverse complement strand
ATTCGCTTAATCTGTTTGTTACTTTTACATCTTTAACAGCATCACCTAGTTTGTCTTTGATTTTTGCAAGGATTGATTCAAATTTCTCTTCAACTTCTTTTTTTGCTTCTTCTGATTGTTCTACTTTTGGAGGTTCACAAGCTGTGATGTCTTTGAATTCCCAATCTTTGTATGCACCCATAGTTGGAGTGATAATTTCATCTATTTCTTTATCATCTAAGATTAAAACTTCGATATTATTTTTGTTATAAGACTCTAATAATGGTGAACTTCTTAATATTTTTTCATTTTCACCAACGATATAAAAAATTGCTTTTTGTTCAGTATCAGCTCTTTGCTTATAAGCTTCTAATGAAGTTAATTTTCCAAATTCAGCTTTTGTAGACTTGTATCTTAATAAATCTAAAATCGCTTCTTTATTCATGTGGTCTTGATAAACACCCTCTTTTAAAGGTCTGATATATTGAGCGATAAACTCAGCATATTTCTCTTCATCTTTTGAGATTTTTTTGATTTCACCAAGGATTTTTTTAACAGATGATTGTTTAATATTTGCTAAAACTCTATTTTCTTGTAAAATTTCTCTACTTACATTTAAAGGTAAATCTTCAGAATCGATAATTCCTCTTACAAATCTTAAATAAGTTGGTAATAATTCTTTTTCACTATCTGTGATAAATACTCTTTTAACATAAAGCTTAACACCACTTTGAAAATCTGCTCTATACATATCCATTGGTGCAGTTTTTGGGATGTAGAAAAGTGTTGTATATTCGTTTACACCCTCTGTTTTTGTGTGAATTGTAAGCATTGGATTTGAAGAATCATGAGAAATTGATTTATAAAAATCATTATAATCTTCTTCTTTTAATTTAGCTTTTGGTTGCATCCATAAAGCTGTTGCTTCGTTGATTTTTTCTCTTTTATCTTCAATTGATTTAGCAGCAACTTTACCTGCTTTTTTGTCCTCTTCACTTAAAGTTTCAGTCACTTCTTCTTTGTAATTTAAGAAAATTGGGTAAGCAATATGGTTTGAGTATTTCCCAACGATATTTTTAATTCTATATTTTGAAGCAAATTCACTAGCTTCTTCATCTTTTAATTTAATATAAATTACAGTTCCATTTGATTCTTTTGTGCAAGGAGCTAAATCAAATTCACCTGTTCCATCACTTGTCCATTTATAAGCAACTTCTTCTCCAGCTTTTTTAGAAATTACATCTACACTTGAAGCCACCATAAATACTGAGTAAAAACCAACACCGAATTGACCAATAAGGTTAGAATCTTTTTTTGCATCACCTGTTAAAGCTTCAACAAATGATTTTGTACCTGATTTTGCAATTGTTCCAATAGAAGCTATTAAATCAGCTTCATTCATACCAACACCATTGTCAATAATAGTCAAAGATTTATCAGCTTCATCAAAAGTGATATTAATCTCACCTTTCCAATCTGAGAACGCATCTTTTAGATTTTCATCTGTAAGTCTTAAATAGTTTAGTTTGTCGATTGCATCACTTGAATTTGATATAAGCTCTCTTATAAAAATCTCTTTATTTGAATATAAAGAGTGTGTCATTAAATGTAATAATTGTCCTACTTCTGTCTGAAATTGATGTTTTGCCATGCTAATTTCTCCTATAAATTTTAATTTTTTTAGAAGAGAATTTTATCACAACTTTATAAAAGAAAGCTAAAGTTTTTATTAGAATTAGCACTTTTTTATATAGAGTGCTAATTTCTTAGTAGATTATTTAAATTTCGTTTTCAATGATGCTTATCACTTCTATTAAAATATAACCAATAAATAACTATTTATGCCTATTTTTTGCATTTATTTTATCTTTCATTTTTTGTTTATAAGTTGTAGATAAATCATTTTTCTCAGTTGAATATTTACCAAATAGCTCAATTCATAATTCATAAGGAGTTTTTTCTTTTGATTCATTTTTTGTCATAATAAATCTATTCTCTTTTTAATTTAATAAATTAGCACTAAAATAGTACTAATTTTTATTTTAATGAACATAAACATCATATCTTTTCGGTGTTAGATTATTCATCATCAAATTATTATTTAACTGTTGCATTTGCATATTATTATTAAAATTTTGTAATGATTGATTAAAATTTGCTTGTTGTTGCGATGCCACTTGTGCTTGTTGGGCTTTCATTTGTTCTACTTGTAAAGCAAATTGGGCATCTTGAGAATAACCTTCTCCATTTCCTCTTTCAACAGTAGCACTTACACCCTCAGGAAATTTATCCAATGGAATTTTAGAAGTATAATTTTTCTTCACACCACTTATCCAATTAGCACTACAATCAATAGATAAACTACTTTTACCTTCTAATTTTTCTTTATCTATATATAAACTGATGGGTGTATATCCCCAGTTCTTACCATCACAAATTAAAGTAGCTCCTTTTGGATTGGAGTCAAATGAAACTTGATATTTACTAGAACATCCACTAAATATGAAAATACTTAAAATCAACCCTAAACTATATTTAAAAATCTGCATAAATTCCTCCTTGAAATTGTTGTTTATACTTTTTAATGATGTAATAACATTTTGACATTACTAAATTTCTACTATATCTAGCATACTCTTCACTTGTAAAACCTAAAGGGATATGGGAACCATCACTTATAAAACCATAAAGTTTCCCCATTAATTCTTCTTCTTTTTGCATTATAAAACTTTCAGTTTTTAATTTCGATAGAGCATTTCCCCAACTATCATTAGAATTATTATATTTATCAATAGCAATTGTTCTTACTATTGTTTCTAAAGCTATTCTAGCTTTTGATAAGCATTGATTAAAATCATTATTTTTAAATGCTTCTGCTGATTCATTTATCAAATTTTTTACTTCATCTTTTTTTAAAAAAGTTGAATTTATAAGCTCGTTTGTAAGCTCATCTTCAAAAGCTATAACACCATCAATAGTTGGTTCTATTGAAATAATTGAATTATTTTGAATTTTATATCCATCTAAAAATAAACATTTTTCAAAATCAATAAATCTATTATCATATGGCTCTTTAGGGCTTATTTTTTTCCTAAAGGTTTGTTTTTGTTCAACAATCTCTTTTATCAATTCAGTCAAATTAGTTGAATCTAAAACTATATTTTTTATATCTTCAACATTTGTAAAATAACTATTCATTCCATATTTATCAAATAGCACTTTTAAATTTGCTTTATCTAATTCATCTAAAAGTTGTGCCAATGATATTTTCATTCTTTTTGTAAGGTTCATTTTTTTCCTTTGAATAATTTTATTCCATATAATTTATATATTATATAGAATTATTACCTATCATTTTTAAATAGTATGTAATTTTTCATTATATTTCACTTAATATATAGAATTATTACATAGTTGTTTTATCATTTGTTACAAAGTAAATTGATACTAAAAAAAGGTATCAAAAATAATGAAAATGACAAAAAGAGATATTGCAGGATATTTAGGAATAGATTATAAAACATTATTTAATTGGAAAAAAGATAGACCAAATTTATATAAAACTGTAATGTTAGGGCTTATGGTTGATGAAATCATTGAAAAATCTGAAAAAAATATTGAAGAGTTAAAAGAGTTAAAAAAAGAGTTTGAAGTAAAGAAGTAAAATTACTTAAAAAATCTTTATTAATATTCTATATCCTATCTTTCCAATAATTAGGAACTCTATGAAGATTTGCAACTGCAACTATAAGGATTTTATCATTTTTGATTTGATAAATTATTCCATATGGGAAGTTTTTCACTAAACATCTTCGAGTATTTTCAGTTATTTTATGCCAAGCATTTGGATAAATTTTTATCCTTTCGATAGCATTTTTTATTTCATATAAAAATCTATAACCTAGATTTTCTTGTTGAAATTCATAATAATCAAAAGAATCATCAAGCTCAATTTGAGCTATTTTTAGAAATTCTATATTCAGCATAGATTATATTTTTTTATATTTACTAAAAACTTCATCTATTGAAACAGATTCTATTTCACCTTTATCATAGGCTTTTATTCTATCTTCTATCTCTCTTTTCCAAAGTTCATCAATATTTTGATTTGGTAAATCAAGACTTTTTAAAAGCTCATCAATAAGATGTATTTTTTCTAAAGGTTTCATACTCATAGCTTCATCGTAAATAGACATATTTATCCCTTATTTTATTTTTATAGATTATATCAATTTTAAATTAAAATCAATGATTTATTTCATACTTAAAATATCTCTTTAATCATTACCAACATTATAATTTGCTAAAATAAATCCTTATAAAAAACAAGGAAAATAGATGAATAAAGATACCTTTTTAAACGACTTACAAAAAATATATGACTTTTTAAACGATGAAAAAACACAAACTAATAAACTAATATCTTTTCTTGAAAACGAAGAGTTTGATAAACTAACTCTTATTGATGATTTTGAAAAGGCTTTAAAACTTGAAATGACAAGTGATTTAAGATTTGCACTTGTTACTCGACTTGTGAATTTAAGGGATGATTCTTTGGTACAGGTTTTGAAAAAACTTGAGAAAAATGAAAAAGAAATCATAGATTTACAAGAGAAAGCTTATGGTTTTGTAAAAGAGTATTGGCATGAAAAACATACAAAATTAATAGATTTTATCACTCAAAACAATCTTTTAACTCCATTTTATAGGGAAGTTTTTATAGGTGTTTATAATGTTGGTCTTCAAATGACTACTTGGCAAACATCTTGGACAGCACATATTATAAATGGTGTAAACAAAGATTTAATGGCTAAATTTGACGGAAATGAAGAAAAGATTATGAAATATCTTGAAGATGAAAAACTTCTTGATTTAGGACATGGTGGAATTACTGCTGATAGATGTTATTCTGCTTTAGTAAAAGATGCTGATAAATATAAATCTCAAGCATATATCAAAGCTTTCAAAAAAGAGACAACAGAAGTTGTTGATGCCCTTGAAGAATTTGCTGATAAACTAATCGAACTTGAAGATGAAATTTATAATCAAAAATGGGATTATATTTTATATATTCAAGCACTTATCAAAGCATTTAGTGAAGATAGAACTGATGAACTTGTATCAAAATGGGCAGATGCAGATAGAGCTTGGATGAAAATAAAAACACCAATTCAAATTGGACACCCACTTGAATATTATGAAGACCATTTTAGAAAAGCAGTTGCGTTAGAGTGGGATATTAGATTAACTAATCCAAAATTTGCACAAAATGACCACAGAGTAAATAAAATAAAATTAGCATTTTCAAAAATATTTGAAGGTCTTGAGAAAAATGAAAAAACTGAAGAATACAAAAAAATCTATGATTTTAGTTATAAATCACTGGATAAAGTACAACTTTATGTGGGACGACCAGCACTATTTTTTGGAGCGGGGTTCAATGGAATGTTTTCAGCTCAAGTTGTTCCAAATGATGAAATAGTATCACTTGAAGAAGGTAAAAAAATCTTTGCATTTTCTGATGAAATTTTACAAAGCAGTCGTGCAAAACCATTTTTAAAACTATCACGTGAAATTTTTGGTCAAGAAATTCTTACAATTGATAGAACATTTTTATTCAATGAAACTGCATCTTGGCATCAAGTTTATGATATTAGCACTGTGGGGCATGAATATGGACATATTTTATGGTGTGATGAGCAAACAGAATCTCTTATGAATAAAACTGGAAACTTCAAAAATATTGAAGAGTTCAAAGCAACAACTGGTGGTTTAATCTCATATTTATTAGACGAAGACACTGATGAACTTCACTTAAAATCACAAGTTTTAATTGACCTTGTAAAAAGAAGTGTTGGGCTTATTGGTTGGATGGAAGTTGATGAAGTTCAACCTTATTATTGTGAGGGTTTAATTCATTTAAATGGATTATTTGATACGGCT
>JBGSBO010000108.1:0-5972 GCA_041730535.1 Minisyncoccia bacterium | reverse complement strand
AAATTCATAATAGTTCATCCAAAAAAAATTAAATATCCAAATAATTCTTTAAAAAGATGTACTGTTTCGAGAATATTATGAAAAACAACATTTGATTATGAGTTGATTTTTATTGATTCTATGTTTATGTCAGGATTTGGGATATTATAAGAGATATAGAAAACAATAGTGATTTTGATATTATAGAAATGGAAACTGATATTGACCATATTCATTTGATGATACAATACATACCAAAAGTTTCTATATCTTCTATTATTAATCGTGTAAAATCTATTACAACTAAAAGAATTTGGAATTTACACCAACAAATTTTACAAAAGCATTTTTGGAAAGAAAAAACATTTTGGACTGATGGATATTTTGTATGCAGTGTTGGTGAGGCTAGTCCTGAAACAATTCAAAACTATATCAAAAATCAAGGTTAATTTTTTTAGCTTTCAGCCCAACGGCTAAAGACCATTGGGATTTCAGCTATTTATGGATTAAAAAGAATATATTGTATTCAACTATTTAACTCTTTGCTTTTCAATCTTCTCAATCTTCTCTTTTGTAGTTGGAAGTAAAAGTTTTTCAAGCTCATCAAGTCTTCCAAAAGTTCTCATAACTTTAATGAAATTTATCATTGAAATACTTCCTTTTTGTTCATAGTTTGAGTATGTAGTAGCAGAACTAAGCTCTGATTCTTTTGCAAAATCACTTTGTTTTTTATTTTGAGTTAGTCTTAACTCTTTTGCTCTCATAGCTAGAACCATAGCAATTTCATCGTCAGTTAGAGTTCCAAAGGCACTATTGGGATTTAGTTTATTTTTCAGTTTTTTCTTTATTTTTGTTTGTGAATTTTGTAATTTCTTTAATAGTTCATTACTCATATTAAAGCTCCTTGTAGTGTTCTCTTTTGGGTATATTCTAAGATTTGTTTTTGTTTAGATGGTTTTACATCATACTCTTTTAAAAGTTTTGGCAATTTATTATCTCGCAATTGTTTCATAGTTTCAAGAGATATAGCTACAAACTCTAAATCGATTGAAAATTCGGTTGCTAATGTTGTTATATCATCTATATCTATGAGAGATAGTGGTTTCCCATAGAGTGAGAGTTGATGTTCTACAGTTTGTTTTTCACCTTTTGCAAAAGTTAAATCATAAGCTGGGGTACATTTATATTTAAAATCTTTATCACACATAAAAGAGAAGTTCCTACTATGGTCATCTTGATTTACAAACATATAATTAAAAAGCATTTGTAAGAAAAGTTGTTTTAGACTATTTATTGCTCCTAATTTTACAGCTGTTCTCAAAAGATCTTCATACCCTATGGTTCTAGGGATATTGTAATCTAAGTGGAGAAGACCTGCTAAAGAATGAATATGGTATCTTTTTCCATTTGGTTGTATATCGAATCTTTTTGTTACAAAATGGTGTTTACCATTAGTTTCTACTAAATAGCAATCCATCATTTTAATACCAGATCTTTTAGCAAGTAAGTAATAGATATATTCAATTTTTGAGTATGTTGATTTATTTTCATCATCATTTGCTGTATCATCATATTTGATGATAGCATGAATAAATCCATCTTTTAATGTAATGTTCCGATTACCTAAGAATACTTCTTTTGTATCAATATTTATAGCTCCTACGGCTTTAGATCTTGCACCTCCAACAAATGAATGAGCACTTATTAAAAAAGCATCTTGTAAAGAGTGATAATCTCCTCCTTTTTTTAACTCTTTAGCTTTTTCGAACATAGATTTTAATTCTATAGTATGCTCAAAATCATTTTCTTTTTCCACTGATGGTTCATAAGTAATAGCTCCAAGCCCCCTATTTCCTATAAAAAGTAGTTTATCACTTACAGTTGGATATTTATTTGAGTTTTGTAAAAAAAAGTTATTGAGTATTTCATTACCAAAATTACCAGGTAACGAATCACTAATAAATCCAGCTACTCGTTCAAGATGAACAAGATGTGTTGTATCTATCTCTTTTTGATTAGAATTTAGCATTAAAGGGCTAACTTTATGACAGATATCATCAATTTGTTTTAGATACACTCTATCACCATCTTGATACATATCTGCTATATGTTGCTCAAAAATATATATTGAAACTTTTTGCATCTTTATTCCTAATTCTTATATATTTGTAATTATAGCTTATAATTGACTATAATTACAAATATTCATGTTTTTAGTAGTATATTAATTAATAATCTTCATTTGAGTAAAACAATTATTTATTGCAATTATAATCCAACCATCAAAAACTAATTATTAAAGCATTTTTCAGTTAAAAAATACTAAAATCCAAAAAATTATTACTGATAAAACATTAAAGTATCTCAATAATTGTTTATTTAGTTTAAGGTTCTTAAAATGGTATATTTTGAAGAGATATTTTATATAACATGCTCTTTTTTATTTGCTTATTTATTGTTTAAATACGACATTTTTAAATCACTTGGTAAAAATGGTATTATTAATAAAGATTTTAGTGAATGTTATATTTTGAAATACCCAAAACATGCAGAATTACATAATAAAGCTTTTATATATAAAATAAATATTGAAGAGTTTTTTAAATTAAATTCTAAACTTCAAGGTAAAATAAAAATTATTGAAAGACCAGAAGTTGATTCCACAAAAGCTGATTCTGTAAGAGAAGAACTAGCAGAGAGAAAAAGAATAAAAGAAGAATTTAACAATTCAAATTATAGAAAAAAGAATAAAACTGCTTAAAACACTTATATTTAATATTTATAACTATAATATCAATAAACAAAACTCTACTCAAATTCAACTATTAAAGGTTGCGTAATTTCTTTTTCAACAAACCTTACATATACACCTTCGAAACCAACATGAGCAGTACCTGTTTTACCATCTCTATTTTTCAATACAATTATTTCAGCTGCTTCTTGAATTTTTTCAATAGTAGATAAAGTATCTTCTTTCTTTTTTTTATAATATGATTCTCTATATAAACCAAGAACAATATCAGCATCTTCTTCAATATTTCCAGAATTTTTTAAATCACTTAAAATAGGTCTTTTATTTTCTCTAGTTTCTAATCCTCTATTTAATTGTTGTAGTAAAAATACTCTAATGTTATAATCTCTTGCGATTTTTTTCAACATTGCTGAAATCTGCCCTATTTCTATATCTTCTCGAGTTTTTCCTAATAGCTGAATTTTACCTGTATGGTCAACAAATATATTTTTTATATTTGGATTTTTTCTCAATATTCCCTTTATTCTACTTTGTAATTCTGTTAATGTAGGATAAGATTTATCATGTATGATCAAATCATTTGTTCCAAAAAAATCTATTGCTTCTTTAAATTTAGTTCTATTTTTCACTAAACCTTTTTTTAAATCATTTAAATTTTCTCCTGCTTTAGTTGCTATTAATCTCATCATGATTTTTTTTGCAGGCATTTCTAATGATTCAATTAATACTCCTTTCTTATCTAATAAAGATTGTATTGCTAAAGTAGAAATAATACTAGATTTACCCATTGATGGTCTAGCTGCAATTACAATTAAATCTCCATCTTCAAAAGCTCCAATAATCTTATCTAATGCTTTTAATCCTGATGATTGCCCTATTATTTTTGATCCATTTTCTGCGGCTTTTTCCATATCTTTAACAACAATAGAAATTAAATCTTTTGCAGTTAAAGAATCTTTTATATTTTGATTTTCAATATTTTCTATATCTTTTTGTAATGTGTATAAAATATCATCACTTTTATTGTTTTCTTCAATATATCTTGGAATTCTTTTTGTTAGATTTTGTATTTTTCTAATTTTAGAATCTTCTTTTATTTCAATACAGTATGCTTCAACATTTGTAATAGGATTTACAATTAATATATCAATTAAATTAGTATCATTAAAAGATTGCCCTACTCCTCTTTTTTTTATAAAATCTTCATCAATTGGCATGCCTTCATTATGAAGATCTAGCATAATTTTATAAATTTCTTGATGTACTTTTAAATAAAAATCTTCCACTTCTAAAATTTCAGATACTGTATATATTTCGTCAGATCTAAATATTATAGAGCTTAAAACTGTTTTTTCTATATTAATTGAATGTGATATATCCAATGGTTCACCTTTTTATAAAAAGTACTCGTTCTAGAACGAGTACTTTTTTAATTATCTATTTTACTATTTTCTTCAATATATATTTTTAACTGTTCAATTGTCAATAAAGATTTTGATTTTTCTATTTCTTGAAGAGGATCATTTAAATTTTGTATAAATAATCTATATTTTATATTATTATTTTCATCCTCTTCTTCTTTAATATCTGCAACCATATACTTAAAAAGTTCTCTATCCCCAAATTGATTTTTCTTATAAATAAAAAATATTTTGTTCATATAATCTTCTACTAGATTTTTTGTTTTTCCAACTAAATCTCGATTTTTATATAAAAATCTCCATATCAATAAACTTTCTTCTTTTTTAATTGCTTTTCCAGTTGTACAATTAATTAAATATCCTGTTTCTTCTTGAACTGAAATCATATCATCTTCATCAAATCCAGGTAAATTATTTCCTAAATTCTTTCCTGCATATTGTTTAATAACCTGCTCTTTGAACTTTTTAAAATCTTTTACAGTTAATAATCGTTGAACTTCATCTTGTTCATCATTCATAGGAGAAGATTCAATAAATTCAGTTTTAAATAGTGCTTTTAATGTTTCATCAACACCTATTTCATTATCTTTCACAATATTTGTAAAGTTATTAGTTAATGCTTCTTTTAAGATAATAGTATTTTTATCAGTATCAACATTATCTAGTATATAAAATTTATCTAGATACTCACATTCTTTGCCAATCAAATATGAGTATTTATTTCTATTAGTATTATCTTCTAATAATAAATCACTTTTTATTCTTTTTACGTGAAATATTATATATTCAACTTTAGCCCCTACTCTCTCTTCTGTATAAGAAATGTATAACGTATTTGAGCTTTCATTAATTTCTTCTAATATAACCTCTAAAACATCTGTTCTAAAATTTGTATATCTAGAATACTTGTTTTTTAAGTCTAAAATACCTTTAATGGTTTCAATTTTTAATTTAATTACATTTAAGGATTGTGATTTTATATATTCATAAAATTTTATTGTGTGCTTAAACTTAAAATTAACAATATCTATTAAATCATACATAAAAAAATTCTTTTTAAGATTTATTAAATATTCATCCATATCTTTATTAAAATTTATTAACACTTTTTTAGTATATTTCTCAAATTTGAAGTCATTTCTAATGAGCCCTACTTCTCGAATTGATTCACCTTCATCAAATGTTATATAAATATTTGCAAGTCTTTTAAGAGTTTTTCGCGTTTCACTATATAGGTGTTTCTCATTTATATTTAATGCTTTTATTTCATCTGTTGTAATTTCATAAAAATCTCTAAATAATGATTCTTTACTATCTACTTTTGAAATAATAAGTTTGAATATTTTTAAATCATTAACACTAAATGCTGATACATCCCCTTTAATAAATTTATTTAACTGTACAACTTTTCTGTTTTTCAACAATTTTTTTTGTTCTTCATTAAACAGTTGTTGTTTTGTTGGCTTTATTTTTTTATCCACTAGCATTCCATTAAATAAAATTTTACTTATGATAACTATTTAAACCTTAAATTTCTCATATTTTATGTCATTTGGAAAATTAGTTCTCAAATTTTATGTTATTCATTTTATTTAATAGAAATTTCATATACAACTATAATTCTCGTTTTATATGTTATAACATCCAATTTTAGAAAGATTCTGTCTTTACTAGGATTCTTCTCATTTCATATGTTATAACATCTATTTTGAGAACAATTAAGTTCTATATGATTCTTTCTTCTCACTTCTTGTGTTATAAAGCATTTAAAATGTATTTATCTCTTAATTAAAGCTATATTGTCTAATATAGTTCTCATT
>JBGSBO010000107.1:0-6132 GCA_041730535.1 Minisyncoccia bacterium | reverse complement strand
GGAAATATTTTTAAAAATATTAGAACAATTGATACAATCAGCTCAAATTGTCAATAGAAATAAAGATTTAGAACAGATTATCCATATGCTAAGGCTTTACACCAAAAAACAGTTAGGTTTTATGTGCGAAAGTTGAGTTATTTATTTTTAATTCTTTAAAATGGTATTTCTGTATCATCATAATAATAATCTGAAAAAGATTCAATATTTAAAAATCTTGTTTCTAAATTATATAAAATTATATTTTGTTTTTCTAAAGAACTGAGTTTAAATAAATTTAAAAATTTTTCAAAAATATAAACAGGAAATTGTTTGTGTTTTCTATATTTATAACTTCCTGATATAAAGATACGAAGAATATTTACAGGATTAATATACTCTTCAAGTAAAGTTCTTTTTTGTAATAACTCCAAATCTTTTATTATTAAATTAGCATTTATAATTATCTTTGAACTTTCTTCTCTTGAAGATAAAGCATCAGAAAAATATTTAGCAAATTTTAAATAATTTTGTTTTTCACTATAATCAAATAATTCAATTATATTTTTTTCCTCTTCTTTTATACCTCTTAGTATATTTTGAAAAGAATCTACTCTATTTATTGAATTTAGTTCAATCATTTTATTTAAAATATCATGATATTTGAAAGAACAGCCAATATTATTAATTATATTTTTGAATAATCTACCAATAAAAAATATTTCTGTTTGAAAGTTATATGTATTAGTTTTAAAATCATCTGGTTTTTCACCACCCCACCAATTTAAGCTAATGCTTTTTTCATCATCGTGTATAAATTCTTGTTGTTTACCAAATCCAAAATCAATTATTTTTACATTATGATTATTATCTACCATTATATTTGAAGGTCTAATATCACGATGTAAAATTGAATTTTCTTCCAAATATACGAATCCATCTATTACTTGCTCAAAAATATTATTTATATTTTCAGGATATTTTTCAAGATAACAATCTAGTTCTAACCCTTCTATAAATTCCATTACTATATAACCCGTAAAGTAATTAGAATATAAGTAATAATTAAAAACTCTTACTATATTTTTATGATAGAGAAGATGTAAAAGTTTTATTTCTGTTATAAAGTTTTTAAAATATTGTTCCTTTGATACACCATTGATTGGCTTATATTTTTTACAAACAAATTCAACATTTAAATCTTCGTCTTTTAGTAAAACAGTTTTTCCTAATGCACCTTGACCTATTTCTTTTAAAAATTTGAAATCTTTTTGTCGTATAAACTTAATATCATCTTTGTTCATCAAACACTCTCAACAATTTTAATTTCATCTTCTGTTAAATCATAAAGTTTATAAACCATTTGGTCGATTTCTTTATCTGTTTGATTAATTTGACTTTGGATTTCTATAACTTCTTTTTTATCATTTTCAAAAAGGGCTTTCCAGTCGTTTTTGAAGTTTCTTTCTTCAAGTTTATCGGCGAATTTGATTTTTTTTGATTTTGTATATTCTTTTATAAAATCATCAAACTCTAATTCTTCAAATTTCTGTAGTTTATTTGTAAGTTTTTCAAGTTTTAATTCATTATAAAAGTTTTGTTTTGTTTCTTGTGATTTTTTATTTAATTCAATCATTAAATCAGCTTTTTGAATGAAAAGGTCTTGATTATTTATTACTGGGATTTTCAGTGGTTCAATAGCTTGTACACTTACAAGTAAATCACCTGTTCCAGTTTTTGGTGAGTTTTTCATCAAATAATGTCCCATTTTGCTATTAAATACACATAATAAATATTTATTGTATTCACTAGATAAAATACATGTACTGTCTAAACAATAATACTCTCCAAGTGAAAATCTCAATATCGAACCTATTCTTTTCCATATGATTAACTCTTTTTCAAATTCTTTAAAAAATCCTACTGTATCCTGCGTTTCAAACCATTTATTGTTTGTTTTTTTACGACTTCCTTTTTCTCCTGATTGTTCAATAGCTTTTCCAAAACTTTCTAAATGTTCTTTAATTGCAGAATACTCATTAATATTTACACCTAAAGCAGGAAATGTAGCAATCACATATTGATCTGCAAAATCAGGATAATATCTTTGAATATCTCTTCCTCTAAGAAGAGGTTTTATTATTTCAGCACTTTTTTTATCTTTTGCGATTAGTTCTTCTTTTTTTGCACTATCAATTATAAACGCTTCATTGAAACCCGTTAGTATTCCTCTGTTAATGTTCAATTTCCAATCTTTTAAAGATACTCCAACTTTATCAATTTTATCTTGTATTTGTTGCTCTATAGGATTATTTAGTATCCAATTTTCATCCGTAAATTTATTAATATTTATAGTGTTTTGCATGTAATCACCAAAATCAGTTAATTTTGTTTCACTTGATAAATCCAAAGCTATACAGTCGTGATTTGTAACTTTTTCTTTGGTGAATATCAAAATATTAGAATCTACTGTTGCATCTTCAAAAATATTTTTTCCTAAATCTATTAATACTTTTATAGAGGTGTTTTCTGCCAAATATTTACGCAAACTTTTTCCATATTTAGCACGCATCCATTTATTAGATGTGATATAACCTAATAATCCGTTTTGCTTTAATAGTCTATTTCCTAATTCATAAAATAAAACATATAAATCGCCCGTACTTTCAAATGTGTCATAATTAGAATTTTTTAGAGTTTTAGACATTTCAATCATACTTTGTAATTGTACATACGGTGGATTTCCAATAACAACATCAAAACTATTTTCACTAAAGGGCATTTCTAAAAGTGAATTTGCACAGATTATCTTATCATTTAAGTTCGTTAAAGTTCTTCCTTTTTGAGCAGTTCTTAGCCATAGTGAGAGTTTTGCTATTTCCACTGCATCTTCATTTATATCTACACCATAAAGGTTATGTTCTAAAACACTTTCTTCTACTGTATAAGATGAGAATAAATCTCCCATTAGTGCTAAATCATATTGAAGTTGTTTATGCTCTTTTATCAAGTATTCCAACGCTTGATTTAAAAAAGCACCACTTCCACAAGCAGGGTCAAGAATTTTTAGATTAAATAGCCAGTCTTTGTATATAAGAATATTGTCTTTTGTTTGTTGTTCTACTTTTGTAAGTTTTTTTGGATTTACGGGTGCTGTGATATTTGAGAGGTTTAACTCTTCTCTTTTATCATTACACATTTTCCCTAATGTATTTTCAACTATATATTTTGTGATATATTCAGGAGTATAAAATACACCGTCTTTTTTTCTTTTTGATTTTGTTTTGTCAAAATCTGTATTTTCTATATTGGCTTGTAGTTCTTCCAAATCTGTGAGTGATTGCTCAAATATATGTCCCAAAATATTTACAGATATTTCACTTTCAAAGTTATAATCACTTAGCTTTTGAGCTTCCATATCCAAAAAACTATCTTCGATAATCAAACTATCAAGAATTTCATCTTTAGAAAATAATCCACCGTTGTATTTTGGAATACCTAACTTTTCATTTCCACTATTTATAGCATCAAAATAGATTTTGTAGTATCCATACATAGGATTTCCAAATACATCTTGTTCGTGTCGTTCTCTGATTTGTTTTATAATATTTGGAGTTAAAAGACCTCTATCTTCTGCAAAAAGTATAAATATGATTCTATCGCATAGCTTTTGAGTGAGTCGTAGAAGTGTTGATTTATCTATGTTTTCATTGTTTTTTACGATATTTTCAAAAAGATGATTTCTAAAAACTGAAAAATCTTTGTAGAGTTCTTTTGAAATATTTTGTTCAAAGTTTGAAGTTTTTTCTTTGAGTTTCAAAGGAATATCAGTTTTAATACTCTCATATGAGATTAAAAGATGAAGCTTTTTAAACTCTTCATAATCAAGATTAAAAAGAGAAAATTTCTCATAAGCTGTTTTTTTATCAATATAAAATCTTAATTCATCAAAGTTTGAAATAATGATATATTTTGAGTTTGAATGAGAAGCATGATAATTAAAAGCTTGGGCTTCTATCTTATCAAGGTTTTTTGTATCTTGAGCTTTTAGCTCGATTACTCCAACGATTTTTTTATCCACATAAATAACACCATCGGCTTTTTTGCCATCGGTTTCATTTTTCTTTTCTCTTTCAAGATTAAAGTTTGAAGGGTCTGTCATATCAAGGGTATAACCTAAACAGTTTTCAAAAATATCTTTTAAAAATCCATCTTGATATTTTTCTTCTTTAACTGTTTTGATATATTCAACTTTTGCTAAAAACTTTTGATATTCAGCCCATCTAAGAGCCACTAAACTTTCATCTTGTTTTATACTATTTAGAACTGATTTTTGGAACATTGACAAAACAACAACCTTGGATATTTATTTTGCACAATAATATCCAAAGTATAATAAAAGCTATTATTCAATCATTTCAAAAGCTGTTTTGATATCATCTGCTTTTTGAGCTGCGATTAAGAACATTGCTGCGTTTAATTTTGCTAATTTTTCTAAATCATCACTTGGATTTTTTGTCATTTCTAAAGACTCTTCCGATGAAATTATATCTGTTGATTTTTTATAATTTATTCCAAAATATTCAGGGTCAATTGTATACTCATTTATTTTTCCATCAATTGTAAGCCAATATTTACATTTTGAGAAAATTTCAGGTGTTCCTTCATTACCTTTTACAATTATTAGATTTTTATAATTTTCACCAAAAAGATGGTTATATTTTGCAACATAAGGTTTATGAAAAGCTGCATTTACAGCATAATCAGAAGTTCCTGGATTTAATAGTTTTTCAACCGTATTAAAAGCAGTTCTTAAACCCAAAATATTTCTAATTTTTGTTAAATCACTTAATTCTTTGAAATATTCACTTCTATCAAAATAAAAAATATTATCATCAAAATCTATATTTTCATAAAGTTTTTTAACTGTTAAACCTTTTTTTGCAGGTTGAAGTTCATCCCCACTTACAACTAAATTTAAATCAAACTTTTTAAGATACTTTGCAATTAATGGCAATAAGTATGGATTGTCTGCTTTTCCATCAAAGGGATAACCAAGTTCAATTGAGTTTTTAATTTTTACTCTTTTTATATATCTATTACAAACTTCAAGAGTTGTTTTCAATTCTTCTATAGTTTCTAGTCTAACTCTCCATCCTAATAAAAAAGCTGCTATTTGTTCACTCTGAACATTTTGATTTAAAATAGACTCAATTGCATCTATTGTTTCTATTTTTGTTAATTCTCTATTTGATTTTGGACCTGTACCAACTGCTCTTATATAGCTGTGAAACCCCATCTTTTAGCTCCTATTCCTTTAAATAAGACAAATTTTATCTTAATTTAAACTTAATTAACTTGACTTGGGTCAATCATTATGGAACTTTTAAGTGTTACAATTACTATCTTAAAACAATTATATATTTCATAAAAGGAGAAAATATGTCGCTTTCAAGAAGAGACTTCCTAAAAAGTTCAGCAGCAGCAAGTGCAGCAGCAGCAATGGGTATGGCAGTACCAGCTGATTTACAAGCACAAGCTCAAGCCGCTGAAGGTGGATGGAGATGGGACAAGGCAGCTTGTCGATTCTGTGGTACTGGTTGTGGGATTATGCTAGCTACTAAAGAGGGAAAAATAGTTGCAGTAAAAGGTGACCCAGCAGCACCTGTAAATAGAGGTCTTAACTGTATCAAAGGTTATTTCAATGCGAAAATAATGTATGGTGCAGATAGATTAAAACAACCACTATTAAGAATGAATGCAAAAGGTGAATTTGACAAACAAGGTGACTTTGCCCCTGTTTCTTGGAAGAGAGCCTTTGATGAAATGGAAATACATATTAAATCTGCTTTAAAAGAAAAAGGTCCTGAAGGTATTGGTATTTTTGCATCTGGACAACATACAATTATGGAAGGGTATGCTGCTTTAAAAATGATGAAAGCAGGATTTAGATCAAACGCAATTGACCCAAATGCAAGACATTGTATGGCATCAGCAGTTACAGGTTTTTATCAAACTTTTGGTATTGATGAGCCATCAGGATGTTATGATGATATTGAACTTACAGATACAGTTGTAACTTGGGGTTCAAATATGGCAGAAATGCACCCTATTTTATGGTCAAGGGTAACAGATAGAAAATTATCTTCTCCT
>JBGSBO010000106.1:0-6191 GCA_041730535.1 Minisyncoccia bacterium | reverse complement strand
CTGTTTTGTTTCAAAATCTTGTAAATCAATGATAGCAATTCTAGGATTAGCTTTATCGTTAATAGCTAACCATTTTCCATCATATTTTGCATTTGTTTCTGAAAGACCTGGATGGTGTGTATCTCCCCAGTTAATCTCTTTGTCTCTAATATTACCTTGTCTTAAAACAGATAATGAATCTTTATCATATCCATATCCTTGCCAAGGCTCAGGCGTAAATACTCCAATATACTTTAATATTTTCATTGATGGAACACCATAAACAATAACTTGCCCACTTTGTCCACCTGAACTAAATACTACGAATTCATCTTTAACTCCAGTTGGATTATATGTTTTCGCAGCACGAATCACATCAATTTCGGATAAACCTCTATCTTTCATTACTTTGGCAAGTTCTATATCCGCAGCCACTAAAACAGTTGCAGCAATAGTCGTACCTAAAAGTAAAGAAGAAATTTTACTAATCACAGGTTTCATGATAATTTCCTTTCCTTAAGTATTAGATTTTTTAATATCTAACTTATTAAATATCTAAAACATTTTAACACTTAGGAAAGTTTATAAAAATGATACATATCAAGATTCTGTTAATTAATTGTTAATTCTATTATAAAAATATTAGTTATTAAATTCTTCCATTTAATAATCTAATTAATGAATTTTTAACTTCTAAAAAGTTAAAAACTCTTTTTCCATTATTGTTTTGTGCATAATTTGTTGCATTTTCTTTTGATTCAAAAGCCACTAAATCATCACCAGCTGGAGAGATTTTATTTGAACCATATACAAAAAATGCTTTCGTTGCATCGATTATTTTTAGTGTTTTATAATCTGTTACAAGAATATTTTTAAAATCAGAAGTACTTTTTATTCCAAAAGTTTCCCATTTTTCTTCATTGTAATAAAATTCAAACATTGATTTTGGTGAACAAAAAAATAGACTTCTCCCGTCTTTTAAATCAATTTTACTAGCCCAAACTGGATTTTCATACAATTTAATTTTTCTAATTTCACAAGCAGTTTCTTTTGTGAAATTCATTTCATATTTTATTTCATCTGCAAAGCTTGAAACTGCAAATAAAGCAAAAAATAAAATGATAATGTTTAATAATCTTTTTTTCATGTTTTTCCTTTTTATACTAAATCTTTTTTTGAAAATATTCTATATCCTAAAATAGCAAAGAAAAGCCCTAATAAAATAGGATATAAAATTGAAAACATAACAAATGTAGATTGTTTAAATGTATCTAAAATATGAAATGCAACAGGACCCATAACTGTTAATTCTGGATCAAATAATGAAATGGCAGCAACTCTGAATATTTCCATTGGATTTATAAGTGCAATTGCAATTATCATAGATTCTTCAAATCTATTTTGCATCATTAAAGATATTAATGCAATATCAATAAAAGCTAATAAAAAAATCCATACAAAAAAAGATATTCCAAGAGCAACTTCACTTGATTTTACAAATGAAGAGATAAAAAATGCAATTCCTAAAAATGCAGATGAAAGAGCAAATAACAATCCAGAATATAAAAAAAATATTTCCCAAGGAACAGAAGCCCCTATAATTGAGCCATAAATGATTGCTAAAAACATAGCAAAAAATACAGGTAAAAATACAGTTATAAATCTTCCTAATATTTTTCCCCAATAATATTGTTTTAATGAAATTGGAAAAGAAAGCATATATTCTAAAATATGATTATCTCTATCTCCTGAGATTGATCTAACTGTGGTTATTAGTATGAAAATAGGTAAAATCACAATTGTAACTTGAATATACATAAGTAATAATCTACTTAATCCACTAAATCCCATAACTTGAGATTGTGTAACTCCTGCTATAAAAAATAAAGCAATCATTCCTCCAAAAATTAGTGAATAAACCACAAACCACTTTGCTCTGATGGATTCTTTTAAATCTAAATACGCAATTAATAATAAATTTTTCATATACACCTACCTTATTATTTGGGCATTTTATCATATAACAATAGCTTATATGATTGATATACATCAATAGAGAATTTTATTATGAAAGCTATCCCTAACTAATACTTTTATATAATCCTATTTATCAAAATAAAAGAAATTGCTTTAAAGTGATTAAATACATTATCAAAGGGTATGCATATATGAGAGCATTAATTAGCGTTAGTGATAAAAGTGGTGTTGAAAATTTTGCAAAAGAATTAGTAACATTAGGTTATGAAATCATCTCAACTGGTGGAACATATAATAAACTTAAAGATGAAGGAATTGCAGTAATTGAAGCAAATGAAGTTACAAAATTTCCTGAATGTTTTGAAGGAAGAGTTAAAACTTTAAATCCATATATTCATGGTGGAATTTTACACAGACGTGATAAACAATCTCATCTTGATCAGGCCCGTGAACTTGGCGTTGAGGGAATTGATTTAGTTTGTGTAAATCTATATCCATTTAAAGCAACTATTGAAAAAACTGATGATTTTGAAGAAATTATTGAAAACATTGATATTGGTGGACCAGCGATGGTTAGAAGTGCAGCTAAAAACTTCGATTCAGTGATTATTGTTACTGATGTTGCTGATTATGATTTAGTTTTAAATAATCTTAAAAATGACACAAATACAGTTGAGTTTAGACGTGATTTAATGATTAAAGCATATGAGCATACAGCTGCTTATGATTCTATGATTGCAAACTATATGAATAAAAGATTTAATGGTGGATTTGGAGCAAAACAATTTATCGTTGGTTCTAAAGTTTTTGATACAAGATATGGAGAAAATCCTCATCAAAAAGGTGCATTATATGAGTTTGATGCACAATTTACTAATAAATTTAAAACTGTAAAAGGTGAAGCATCATTTAATAATATGGGTGATATTTCAGGAGCTGCAAGAATTGCTGCCGCATTTGGAAAAGATAATGCTGTATGTATTGTAAAACATGGAAATCCTTGTGGATTTGCAATTAAAGATACATTATTAGATTCTTATATTGAAGCACTTAAATGTGATCCAGTTTCTGCATTTGGTGGAGTTGTTGCAGTTAACGGAACAGTTGATAAAGAGTTAGCAGAGAAAATGAATGAAATTTTCTTAGAAGTTATATTTGCAGCTAATTTTACACCTGCAGCTGTTGCCGTATTTGATTCTAAAAAAAGAATCAAATTATTTGAGCAAGGAACACAATATTTAGAACTGGCAAATGATACTGTTGATTTTAAAAGAGTTGATGGAGGATTTGTATTCCAAGATGCTGATAAAGTTCACAACGATGAAGTTAGAAATTCAGAATTAAAATCAACAAGAATAGCAACAGAACAAGAAGTAAAAGATATGGAAATAGCTTATAAAATTGCTTCATTAACAAAATCAAACTGCGTAGTTTATGTAAAAGATTCTGCAATGGTTGCTGTTGGTATGGGTATGACTTCAAGGGTTGATGCATCAAAAGCAGCTTTAAGAAAAGCAGAAGATATGGGAATTGATGTAACAGGTGCAGTACTAGCCTCTGAAGCATTTTTCCCATTTAGAGACTCAATTGACGCAGCTGCAGCTGCTGGTGTTAAATGTGTAATTGAACCAGGTGGTTCAATAAGAGATGATGAAATTATAGATGCAGCAAATGAATTTGGGATTGCTTTATATTTTTCAGGCATTAGACACTTTTTACATTAGAAATAGCTATAAAAATAATATCATAAGCTTTTAGTTTGTGATATTATTTCTTCCCTTCCTTTTTTCTTTTTTTTCAATTATTTTCTGATATACTCCAAGTATTTTTACTGCGGAGTTTATTTTGATTTCATCTAAATTTATTAAACTAATATTTTTATTATTTTTATTCACAACTTCTTTATATTGCGAAAATCTTAAAAAAATCACTATTCAATTATCATGGTTTGACCAGTTTCAGTTTGCAGGGTATTATATGGCAAAAGAAAAAGGTTTTTATAAAGAATTAGGTCTTGATGTAGAAATAAAACCTTTTGTATTTGGTATTGATATTCCAAAAGAGGTTAGTGATGGTAAAATTGATTTTGCAGTAGGTCGTGAAACTTTAATTTTAGAGCGAAGTAAAAATAGAAATATTGTTGCTTTATATGCACTTTTTCAAGCAAGTCCCTTGATTTTGATGACCACAAAACAATCAGGAATAAATAGTATAAATGATTTCTCACATAAAAAAATAATGACTACAATAGATGATTCAAGCGAAGTATCATTAAAGGCTATGATTATTTCAAATAAAGTTAAAATTGAAGATTTAGAATTTTTGAAACATAGTCATAATATTGATGATTTAATAAATAAAAAAACTGATGTTATTTCTGCATATATTTCAAAAGCTCCCTTTCAACTTAATCAAAAAGGTGTTGAATATAATATTTTTGACCCAAAAAAATTTGGTTTTGATATGTATAGTGATATGTTATATACAAGTGAAAACCTGATAAATAGTGATTTAAATACAGTATTATTGTTTAAAAAAGCATCATTAAAAGGCTGGGAATATGCCTATTCAAATATTGAAGAAAGTTCTGGATTAATATTTGAAATATATAACTCTCAAAATTTAACAAAAAATGAAATAATTTATGAAGGAAAAGAGTTAAAAAAACTTTCATACTTTAATACTGCAAATTTAGGAGAGATTAAAAAAGATAAAATTCAAAGAATCTATGATTTATATAATCTTATGGGACTTATTGAAGCACCTATTGATTTAGAAAAATTTGTTTTTGATTTAAATAATTTAAGAAACTTAACATTTTCTGCTATGGAGCGTAACTATTTAGAAAAAAGAGATGATATAACAATGTGTGTTATACCAAATTCTATGCCATATAGTGATATTAAAGATGGCAAATTTATAGGATTTGTAGCTGATTATATTACTTTAATTGAGAATAAAATTAAAAAACCAATAACTTTAATACCTACAAAATCTTGGAGTGAATCTTTATCATTAGCAGAAAATGGTAAGTGTGATATTTTACCCTCTGCTGTTTGGACAAAAAAAAGAGAGGAAATATTTGGTTTTACTAAATCTTATTTAAATATTCCTTTTGTTCTTTTAACTAAAAGCAATACCTCTTTTATAAATAATTTAAGCTCTTTGAAAAATAAAAAAATATCAGTAACTCAAAATTATGCAATACTAGATATTTTAAAAGAAAAATATAAAGATATAGATTTTATAGCTGTTAAAGATATAGATGAAGGTATAAGTAAAACTTTAAATGGTGAAATATTTGGACATATTGATGCTATTTCAACGGCATGGTATAAATTACAAACTAAATATTTAACAAAAATTTCTATTTCTGCCAAACTTGATGAAAATGTTGATTTATCAATTGCAACAATTAATGATAATATTTTATATAGTATTTTTCAAAAAGCAGTTTTAAGTATTGATGATTATTCAAAAAATGACTTACTTAATAGATGGACTTTTACAGAATATCAAAAAGAGTTTGATTATTCTATTATATGGAAAATAACTGTATTTATTCTAATAATATTTGTAGGTATTTTATATAGACAAAGATTTCTAAAAAAGATTAATAACGCATTAATTCAAAAAGTTGATGAAAAAACAAAAAAATTAAGAGATATCAATAGCCAATTAGAAAAAAGGATTAAAAAAGAAGTTGAAGAAAATCTAAAAAAAGATAGGCTTTTATCTCAACAGCAAAAAATGATTTCAATGGGACAAATGATAGAAAACATAGCCCACCAATGGAGACAACCATTATCTATTATTACTACTAGCATTAGTGGAATAAAAGTAAAAAAAATGATGAATGATTTAGATGATGAGTTTTTACATAATACCCTAGATTCAGTGATGAATACTTCACAATATTTATCAAATACAATTGATGATTTTAGATACTTTTTTAAACCACAAAAAGAAAAAGAAAATTTTTATTTAGAAAAATGTTGTAATAAAACAATAGATTTATTACGTCCAAATTTTATAGAAAATAATATCAATGTAATTTGTAAAGTAGCTGATGTTGAAATATTTGGTTATGAAACAGAATTATTACTCCCCCAACAAAATACCATAAAAATCAAGCTGCATAACTAATACTTGGGTGTTTAAAAAAGTTAGATACTTTTTGAGTATCTTTTATTAAATTATCCATATAATTCTCAGTATTTTCTCTAAGTTCTGTA
>JBGSBO010000105.1:0-6221 GCA_041730535.1 Minisyncoccia bacterium | reverse complement strand
AAGTAAGCTTATTGGTATTGAATTATATTCTAGCTGTTGTGATGAACAAGTGGATGAACATACACCTTCATACAATCCACCTTTTGAAGACATTTTTTTTTCACAACATTTACAAGTTTTTACTCCATCACCATTAAATGTTAATGTTAACAAATTCTCTTCCTTTACTAAAAGTTTTTAATAAATATAAATTCTTGATATTTTTTTGGAAGTAAAATGAAAATTATTCTCAAATTAAAATAAACTTTCTTCTCTAAAAAACTTTTTCCAAATATAATATCACGTGGTAAGAACCAAAATCAAATTTTTTACACTCGCTTGACTGTACGATTAGAATTTATTGTGATTTAAAGACCTTGCACAAAATGTCTAGTAATATTTAATAAAATAAATACACAATCACTTAGAGTAACCCTGTATTGTATTAATAAAAATATCTTCATTTTTTATATAAAAAATGCAAAATTACTAACCATATATTTTTTCGTAAAATTTAATTTACATTTGATTTTACATCTGGTTATAAAATGTAGTATCAAAAAGAAAATTGTTTTTTACTGTTCTATTAACAGTATTAAAGCTTAAACAATTTGAAAAAAAACTACGCGTAATACATCGCGTCACATGCATATATACAACAAGAACATAAAGTAAAAAATTAAAATTATTGAATTATATCAGGTTCTTTACTACCCGTCAAGTTATCTAATATCTCTGACACAAAGATATTAAATATATTGTTTAATAAATACCCTAATTTTAGTATTTTAATAGTCTAAATAGTGCTTGATTATTTTTATAAATATTACAAAACAAATATTACATGTTTTTATCTATTCTTAATAAAATATTTTATAAAATAATGAGTATTATAAATATAAATGAGCCATAATGAATTTGACAAAAGCTATAAAAAAATTATCAGAAGATATTGAGAGTTCCGAAACTCTTGAAGATGCAAAACTACATCTTACAAAAGTACTAAAATCTTACGAATATCAAACTCAAAATGGTCTTGATAAGATTGAAAGTTTTTTAAATTCAATCTATACCCCTTCAGCAAAAGAAAAAAGTAAATCTCAATTTTCAAAAATAAAAAGTCATAAGAAATATGCAATTGCAATAAGATATGAATATATAATTAAAGAAGAAAGAGAAAAAAATATGAGTGATGCAAAGATTGCTACAATATTAAATTCAAGATATGTACACAAACAAGATTATTTTAATAGACAATACATAAATAGATTTAGAAAAGAAAAAGGAATTGCATAATGACTGATGAATTATATAACTATATAATACTCTTAATAGTTGTTCTTGCCTATTTGCATTTGTGGTTTCATAAATTCAAATATCAAAAATATGAAAAAATGATTGAAACTAAAATTAATGAACGATTTGAGGATTTCATAACACAAAAAGTAAAAAGTATGGAAACTTTGATTGATAACTATACTGATCATTTAGACAAAGTTACTGAAACTAATATTTATGAAATTGAAACTACTCATGAAAAATTTGAAAAGTCTTCAACAAAAATCTTAACTAATATAACTAATATAGAAAATGAATTTTCAAGATTTACGTCTATTCTAGAAAAAGTTGAAACTGCTATGAATGAAGTATATATTAATTCACTCCGTGAAATAGAAGTAAAAAATGACTTAATTATTCAAAAAAATGATCACATTAAAAGATTAGAATCAATGATTGAGCAAAGAAATAAAAAAATAAAAAGGCTAGAAAATGAGAAAAATAATTGAAGACTTTTGCATTACTACTGAAAGTACTATAAAAGTGTTTGAAACTACTCAATATAGAATAACTAATGTGAGTAAAAATGGTTCAAAATATAACTTTGACTATAATCAAGTTCCTGATTATAAGCATTATGAATTTTTGGAAACTTTTGGTTTTCGAAATTCAGAAACTAATTATATACCTTTGACAGAAGAAATTCTTGATGTTATTGAATTTGTTGAAATACTTAAAGCTTTTTCAAATAATAAGTTGAATACTAAGAAACAATATGAATTATCTTTTTTTACTGCAAAAATTAAAAATAGTGAAGAATCAAATTCACCTATATTATCAATAAAATTATCTAATAATTCATTTATAACATATGATAAAACTGAAGCACAAATTCTTTCAGCAAAACTTAGCAAGGTGATTTCAAAATGCGAGGTAATATAAACTATCAAGTTAATCAGCTTTGGTCAAAAGTTGACGGAATTAATATATCAAAAGCAACAACAAGAAAAGATAGTAATATTAAAGCTCAGAATGGTCATAAAGTTAGTGATAAAGTTCATTCATACAATTCTAAAGATGAGTTTATTAATAGAGCTAAAGAGCTTGCAACTTATGCAAAAGATAATTTTAATATTAATGATATGCAAGCAATTTCTAATGAAGTAATTATTAAGTATATTCAAGAAAAAATAGATAATGGACTTAAATATAGGAGTATAAGTACTTACATTTCTCAACTTGAGAAAATACAACTGGGTTTATCTAAATTTATGAAACATCGAGAAGAGCATTTTCAACTATTTACAAGAGAAACTCTTAAAAATGTTAGAGCACTAGCTAAAGCTAATGCAGTAATCTCAAAACATAAGAATAGGGCTTTTAATAATCCAGAACTTATAAAAAATGAATTAAAAGATTATATGAAAGTCTCTTTTGAACTTCAATTAACTCATGGTTTACGAGTAAATGAAGCAACATATATTAAACAAAATCAATTAACTGAAAATGTACTTACTATTCAAGGTAAAGGTGGTTATATAAGAGAAATTGAATTAAAAGAAGATTTAGCAAATAGATTGAGAAAAGAATTGAAAAAAAATAATGAAAAAATTGAAATTCCATATTCTACTTATAGAAAAAATCTAAAAACAGCCACAATTGCATCAAATCAAGATTTTAATGGTACTCATGGATTAAGATTTAACTATGTTCAAAAAGAATATCAGAAAAGAGTTAATGAATTTAAAAACCATAATGAAGCATTAAAAGAAATCTCTTATAATATTGGTCATCATAGAGAGGAAATAACAGAACATTATAGAAGACCATCTGATGATTAAAAAACTAATTTAATTTTACTTTTCTCTTCTCTTTGCAGAAAATAAAGCAATACCCATAATTCCTAATAAAATAGGAAAAAATAAAATAAGTCCACTAATAACTGTTACTGACATGATTTATCCTTTTTACTATTTAATTTTATCTTTTTCTAAAACTTTTACAACTCTAAAAACTTCTTTTATTAAGTGATCATATTTTTTAGATTTCTCATAATGTTCTAAAAATGGAGTAACCCATTTTGGAACTGGTATTATTTTATCATTCGCTTTTGCTCCCCAATTATTAATTGTTGAGTATGGAACCTCTGAAATAAATGAAAAATCTTTAATTGATAAATTTAACCCTTTTAATCTTACAGCAAACTCTTCTTTTGTCATCAAAAAATCCATTATTTATATTAGTCAATATTATAACATATGATTACTATATTGGTTAAAATTTTTTCAATTCCTCATTTCGCGTTGACAAATTTTAAAAAATCTGATATGGCAACTAAATTATTTAATTAATATCTATATTAGTCAAAATGGCTTGACAAAGATTAATTATGTGATATATAATTTCACATATATTTATCTAATATAGATAAAAATTGATTTTTTAATTATAAGGAAAAATTGTTATGGAAAATGAAGAGTTAAAAAAAGAAAACATTAGTGAAAGAAAATTATTTGTAAATATTTTTCTAAAAATAATATTAGCCATTGGTGCATTTTTTATTGTTTATAATTGGCAACAATCTACTATAAAAGATGAAGAAGATTTAATTGAAGCTTTTAAAACAAACAAGGAGCTTATTTGTTTCTCAAAAGTTGTATCTATATCTAATGGGTATAAATTTGATGAAAAGAGAACTGACTTTATAACAGATGGCGTAAACATATTTTTAATTTCAAGATGTAGTTTAAAATAATTTAAGCAATAAAGAGGAAAAAATATAATGAATATTTATAAACATTTAAATCTATTTTTTTATAGATTTGCACAAATTTTATGGGTTGGTGGTGTATTAGCATTTCCAATAGGATTAATTTATTTGATAATAGTTTCATCATTTGATGATACATTTATATTTGATATGAACACATTTATATTTTCTATTTTATATATATTAATTCCATTTACAACAGGAACATTAATTACTGAAAAATATAGTAGTTTTTATAGTGAAAAGCATAAAAACAATCTTAATGATAAATCTTTAGAACAAAAAGTAGAAAAGTAAAAAATAAAATAATTGAAAAAAGAAGAATAAAATATTATATTACAAATACAAGGGTCCAATTAAAATTCTTATATACAAATTTTATAGTTTTAGTTCCAATTGCTGCTTTATATTTTCATCTAGGAGATAGAAATAAAAGTATAAATGATTTTAGAGCTAATAAAATATTAACTTGTACTTTAAAAAATTTAGTTATAGATGTTTCAAACAAAGATGATTGGAAAATAGAAGATTACTCTTTTATAAAAGGTAAAACTCAAATTCCTGTCTCAAAATGTGAAATAAAGGATTAATAAAATGATACCAAGAGATTTTATTTATAAATATATGTTTATCTATTTATATGATTTTGCTAATGGAAAAATATTACTTTATATACTTGCTCTATATATAGTAATACCATTTTATTATCAAGTAAGTGATAGCTCAATAGTAAGTATGTTTATTACGTTTTTTTTAATACTTCTTACTCAACCATTTTTTATAGAAAATGATTTAAAAAAAGAGTTTGAAAGATACAAAAAATATTTACGTTTAAAAAAAATTAGAGCTCATAGGTTTGAGGAATTGAGATTGGGGAATTGAGATTGGGGAAAAGCAGGGAAAAATAGTGTCAGATTAAATAAAACTTTGAGCAAAGTAGAGATGTGGTAGAGAAGTGAAGTCTTTAAAACTCATTTTTAAAAAACTCTTCTATATCAACATCTAAAACTATTGAAATTTTATATAAGTGTTCAAGATTAAAGTGCTTATTTTCTGATAAAAGTTCAGCTTTTCCTATAAAAGTTGCATTTTGATGACCCATAGCATTTGCTAATTTTAATTGAGATATTTTTTTTTGTTTTCTGATTCTAATAACATTTTTGCTAACTCTTTTATAAAACTCTTCTAAACATCCATTTTCAAAATCAACAATTTTCATTAAATTAACACCCTATAAGGTTTTATTTAATTTTATTCCTATACAATTATATTAACAACACCTGATAGGGCGTAATTATTAAAGGGAGTGAAGAATGACTGGACTATTAATAGATGATATAAATAAAATAAAAAAGCCAATAATCAAAATTGGATTACTTGCATTAGCAAGTGCATATCTTTTAACTGGATGTACACAACAAGTTACAGACAATATGGCATTTAAAAATGGACAACCAAATAGTGAAAAAATGTTTATGGATTTATCTGAAGACAAAGAGTTATCAGCTTCATTGTCTAAGGACTGGAATAAAGTTGATTATAATAAAAAGGGAATTACTACTTTAAAAGAAGAAAATATTGTTACAGGTGTTAAATCTTCAGAGTTTACACCTAACTATTTAGTAAATTATGAAAAAAGTATTTATCCAAAAGATTACATAGCATTCGCTCAAAAAAGAGGAAATACAGTTAAAAAATACAACAATACAATAAATAAAAAAGGTATGGATAGAATTGATCCATATTTTAGTGCAACACATTTTTATCAAGATATGAAAAACAGTTATCAGGGTATTGCAACTGCACCATTTTATATAGAATTTGATAAAGATGGAAGAGTTGTTTCAGCCCTTGGTTCTTATGTATATAAATCTGGTAACTATGATGTACGAGCAGATTGTTATCATACATATTTTAGTGGTGCAAAAGCTAAAATAATTGAAACAATATTTACTAAAAAAGAACTTGAAGATAATTTGGCATTTTAAAGAAAACTTTCCTTGAAATTATTTTAAAAATATAATCAAAAAAAAGTTTATGATATAGGTTACTTTAACTTAACTTTCGCACCTAAAACCAAGTAGTTTTCCAGTCACATCTCTTAATAGATCGATTATTGCTGTAAAATCCTCATTTCTATTGACAACTTCTTCAATTTTTGCAATCTCATCTAAAATAGCTAAAAATGCTTGCA
>JBGSBO010000104.1:0-6258 GCA_041730535.1 Minisyncoccia bacterium | reverse complement strand
AAATTGGTGATGATCAAAATATTTTTTACTATCAAAAGTTTTACCTATATCAATTACAAAATCATATTTAGAAAAATCCTTACTATCATGTTCAATTCTTTCAACTTCTATTTCATAATTAGTAAATATTTCTAAAAGTGCAATTGCTGTTACTTCATCTGCGTGGAAGATTTTATTATGAGTTGCGATTAGTTTTTTCATATTTATATAACCTCTTTTTTAATTTATAAAGAGATTATATTTATTTGTTTGGACTTATTTTGTCTAGTTAAGATTTTCGTTTTATTTTAGAAGGTTGTTTAAACTCTGTTTTTTCAAAGTTCTGTAAATATCGAAGTCACTATCAATGCTTACTATATTTTTTATATTCTCTTTATTTGCAATATACATAATAAAGCTTCTATTACGCAACACTATTTGGCATAAATTTTCAAAGTTTCTTACACTTCCAATTATATTTTTTGATAAATATTTATTCAAAAATAAATTAAGTCGTACTTATTTTAAACTATTTTGAATAATTTTTAAAACCTCAATCAACTCCTCGTAACTAAGAGCATTGCCGACAATCATACTTTTTGCCATATCTGCGTAATCGGTTTTAAAACTATCATTTAGATCTGCTGTTGGTACTATTTTTATATTTGATGGTGTTGCATTTTCATAGTCAGCTTTGTTGTCTTTGTAAAATGTTGATTTGTGTCTAACTACATCAGCTAAAAGTTCTAAATTATTTATCGCCATTTGTCCATATTCACTATAATATAGCTTTACTAGGTCATAAATGTGTCTGCTCATATGATTTCGTTTTTCTATTCTTGTTGGCTCATTTCTTGAGTTTTCTGCATGCAGTATCGTAGCTTTTTCCCAAAATGTTCTATCAGGTCTTAGTATCTCAACCTCTATGGGTTCGCTTTTTTCTAAAACTTGTTCAAAAAAGCTATCGATTTGTTTTTTTATAGTTGGAACTCTAGCTGACCTTACTCCTGCTTCTATTTTTACTACAGGCTTGACATAAGTTCCCCCATACTCACTTTGTTCTAGCAACTGTGGATAGTGGATATACAAAGTCATCTCATCTTGTGATATTATTTCAAATTTCAAATCTGTAATCTTTTGAAGTTCATTTTGCACCATTGGCAACAAAACTTCATCAGTATATTTTTGACCAATATTTTTTAGATTTACAAGCTCTTTTTCTAGTTTTTTATTTGACCAAGAAGTATCTTCATTGAAATAATCCCAAGGATTTTCAAACTCCCCATAATGCTTTTTAAGGGTATCAATAGCGTATGTCACATCAATATCTTCTGAAAATCTATCGATAAGATTAAATCCTTTAGATAAAGATGTCCCACCTTTAAACAAAATTCCATTTGAGCCATTTTCTCCAAATAAAATATGAAGTAATATAGTTACCCACAAATCTTTTTCTACAACAACTTGAGGTAAACCTTTTTGAGTAGCTACATATGATAGTGCTGCTCTTTGTTCATCAACTGATAAATCTAGCAACTCTTTAATGTACTTCATTTATCACCTCTTGTACTTTTTGTTGCACCCATAAAGGATATCCTTTTGAAGCATTTTGTAAATCTTTTATATCATTGCTATCTAATCTTTTTGCAAAATCACAAATAAGTTTTTGGTCGTTAAAAACATCATTTCCAAGGTACTCCATGGCACTTAAAATAAGACCTGCTTTTTTATCACTAGCTATTAATTTTTTAGAATTTATTCTTTTAAATACAATCTCTGTTTTTCCTACAAACTCACTTTTATGAAGTTTATCATTAAGATAGATATATTTCATAGGAACTTGATCTGATAATCCTAACATATGTAATGCCATAGAACCATCTGGCACTATATGTGCATCACATAATTTTGCAATAGCTTTAGCAATAGAACTAGGACTTGGCAACACTTCGCCAAAGAGACTACTTTTTTGAGGTTTATAGTAAATGCCTCTTCTAAATCTTCTAATAACACCTTGAGCAGTTAAATTAGAAAGCTCTTTTTCTATACTGTTTTTATTGGCATTTACAAAATGAAAACTATTTGAAGCAAAAGCAACACCATCAGACAATGAAGATATTTTTGATTTTACTCTTTGAGTGATTGGCTTGGTCATCTCTTACTCCTTTTTTATTTCAATAAATTTAATTAATTTTACTGAAAATATTTACAAATGTCAATATTTTATGGTAGTTTAGATCTCTGATTTGGCTATTGCAAAATTTGGGTTTGTAAAAAGATTATATTTGTTTGTTTGGACTTATTTTGACTATTAAGATTTTTGTTTTATTTTAGAAGATTATTTAAACTTTGTTTTTTAAAGTTCTGTAAATATCGAAGTCACTATCAATACTTACTATATTTTTTATATTCTCTTTATTTGCAATATACATAAGTGTTCCATCTGCTAAATCCATAGGAATATCAATATATTTTTCCATCATGACTCTTATATTCGATATTTCATCTTGAGTGATATTATAAACTTCAATACCCCCTACTTCACACCATTTTAAAAAATCTATTTGTACTTGAAGATTAAAATCTAACATATGAGAAACTTCTGTAATAACAGCCCACGAGGTAATTAATTTACCTTTATATTCTTTCATAAAAGTTAAAACATCATTATGATATTTATCACTGCCATCAAATAAAGCTATTAAAGGGCCACTATCAATGATTGTTTTTAGCATTTATTTTATCTTTTAATTTTTGTTTATATGTTGTTGATAAATCATCTCTACCACTTGAATATTTACCAAAAAATTCACTTCCAAGTTCATAGGCACTTTTTTGTTCATTTTCATTTTTTAACATATCAAAATAGTAAACCAAAGCATCTTTTATAACTTTACTTTTTGGAATATGCTTTTGTTGAGCTATAAAATCAAGTTGATTTTCTATCTTCTCATCAAGTCTTACTGATACCATAGAAACTCCTTTTTATATTGTATTACATATTGTATCACAAATATTATAAGTTTAAATATTTTTTTAATTCTGCTTCTATTTTTTCTTTTAATGAAATAGGAGAAATTACTTTTATATATGGAATCCATCTTTTTATTAGTTCATCTATTTCTTTTTCTTGGGTGATTTTATAAGATACAAAATCAAACTTTTATCTTCATTATCAGTTTTTATAGATTCTTAAAATAGTTAAAGATTTGGGCTATTAAATGTTTTTGAGTTAAGCTCTAATTTCCTATTATCATAATAGTCTACTGATATTTAAGCTGAAAAAAGAATTGAAGTTTTTGATATTTTTTTCATATTTTAGTTCCATAAATTTTGATTAAAAATACCTAAGATAATAATTTTATGATTTTCTTTATCTATTTCAAAAGGGATAGTATAACCTCTATAGATGAGTTCTCGTAAATTTGCATCATCATCTTTTTTTCTATAAATATATGGATTAGAGGGGATGTCTAAAATTTTCAAAATTATTTCATCATAAAAGTTTAAAGCACTTTGAATACTATCTAATGCTATAAACTCAACGATAACTTTAAGCTCACTCTTAAATCTATCAGATTTTTCTACTATTAGAGTCTTGATATTAAACTCTCCCTAATCTCATCTAGGCCTTCCATAAATGGTGTAGTTTCCATCTTCCCACTTCTATACTCCTGAGATCTTTTTTGTATCTCTTCATCAAGTGATTTTTTTACTTCAACAGCATCTTTAGGGAAAGTTTTTAACATTTGTTCAAACTGTTCTAAGTATTCATCTTTTATCGTTACTTTCATAGTCATAAGAGATCTCCTTACATTTTATATTTTATTATATCAAAACTATTTGTAAAACCTCAAAATATGGTAAAACCTTTTATTTTTGCAATATCTATAATATTTGGGATAAATGGCACATTCGTAGCTAATAATACAAAAGTTTTTTTAGTTTTACTATTTGGATTTTAACGCCCTGATTCATAGACAGTTTCTTTATCGAATATTTTACTTATACTTCCAAATAGTCTCTCAATTCCTTGTGTATTTTTTCTTTTAATGATATAGGAGAAATTACTTTTACATATGGAATCCATCTTTTTATTAGTTCATCTATTTCTTTTTCTTGGGTGATTTTATAAGATACAATCAAACTTTTATCTTCATTTTCTTTTACTATATTTTGTGATTTTAGATATTTTTTTGATTTAAAATAAAAAGCCTTTGAAGAATAAACTTCAATAACAACTTCTATCATATGTTTTTTATAATCTCTTTTATATGAAGAAAATGGTGTTTGCATATCTTTTATAAAATCTTCAATTTCAATATTTTTATGAAAAGTTTTCTTTGTATCTTCTACACTTTTAATTTTAGATAATCTATACATAGCAAACTCTAATTTCTCGTGTTCTATCTCACAAGCAAGATAGAAATTTTCATTTATAAAAACTATTTTATATGGTTTTACTTCAAATTTATTTATTTTTCCATCTACTTCATATTCTATATTTATATATTTTTGATATTTGATTTTATTTTCTAATTCTTTTAATAAAACACTATCATTTTTAAAGTTTTCAAATGGTTTATTTTTAAATTCATAAAATTTAGTAGTATCTTTTATTTTTGATTCTAAAATCAATTTATCATTTTTATCAAGTTCAAAATTATCAAACAAATCACTTTTACTTGCAAGATTAAACATTTGGATCATCAAAGACATGAATTCAGGATTAATAAAATTATTAAAGGCATCTTTAGTAACAGCTTTATAAGTAGATTTTTCACCACCTCTTACTAGTTCAAAACTATCAGGGAAATAATCTCTTATTACATCTAAGTCTCTTCTTATTGTTTTTTCAGATACTGGTTTATTATCACTATTTAGCCATAAATTTTCATAATCATATTTTGCATCTTCTTTTGCATCTTCTAATAATTTTTCAACTGATACAGTTTGACCACTATTAAATCTTTTTAGTAATTCTAAAACTCTTGCTGTTTGGTTTGATTTCATTTTTTATCCAATTTTTATTTATAAATACAATATTAGCATATTATCTAGACATATAATGTCCAGATAATATAAAAATATTACTTTTATAGATTATTTATAAGTTCCATCAGGCATCATACTAGACGAACTTCCACTTTGATAACTTCCATCAGGTGCCATATGAAATGAATTACCACCTACATATCCTCCATCGGGAGTCATTGTTGAACTGCTTCCACTATTATATGAACCATTTGGAGCCATATTATAAGAGTTTCCTCCAACATAACCACCATCTGGTGTCATTGTATAACTATTGCCTTTTACATATCCACCATCAGGCGTCATTGTATAATCACTTGCAATTGCACTTGAACCTAGTAGTATTGATAATACACTTATACTTAATATTTTTTCATTTTTCTTTCTCCTTTAAAATGATTATTGTAATTTAACAAAATTTTTGTACACATTTTGTCTTCTTAATATTTTCTTTCAATAAAAATCCACATCATCGTAAAAATCACAAACTAATTGACTTTTTGATAATCCTAAACTTCTCAAATCATAAGTTAGATAATTTGTGTTTGGATTTTTAATCTCATATATAGCTCTTGAGAATTTTTTCATATCTTCATAATTAATATGATATTTTTTACAATTCTTTTCTACAAATGTATCTAATGCAAACAACAGTTTAAAATCATTGATTAAAGAAAAGAAATTTATCCATCCATATTTTTTCCCATCTATAATACAACCTGTAATTTTTAGATTTAATCTTGTAATAAACTCTTTTTTTGATGAGTATTTTTTATTTTTATATAGAGTAAATAGTTTACTTATTCAACTTTCGCACATAAAACCTAACTCTTTTTGAGTGAAAGCACTTATCACTGCGATAATTTGAAGTAAATCTTTATTATCCTTGACAACATTTTGGATTTCAGAGATTTTTGTAAGTATTTGAATAAAAAGTTGCATTGAGATTGTCAGTGCTTCAAGTTCACACTCTAAATCTCTAAAAAGTTCTCCTAGTGTTTGTGGCTCATGTTTTATACGATTGATATAGCTTACAATATTGTAGGTAAACATAGAAAGAGTGATTTTTCCAATAAGTGCTTCATAGATACGATTTTCTTCTTTTCCTAGGCCAAACAAGAGTCTTAGATCTTTATAACCTTGCTCAATATTCCATCTCTTTTTATAAGTTTCTAAAATCTCTTTACCTGAAATACTTATATCTGTTGATATAAAAACTAATAAATCTTTTCCAGTGTGTAAAAA
>JBGSBO010000103.1:0-6328 GCA_041730535.1 Minisyncoccia bacterium | reverse complement strand
ATTTTACCATAATCTATAATAAATGTCAATATATAAATATAGTGGGGCACTACAAGGATCATAAAATATTTATAGTGCTAAAACAAGGGATTCTTTAGAGTTTATTGTGCGTATTTGTAGTGCTTTTACGGAAGTCAGGAGAGACGATATATCCAGGAATTGCAATAGCTTTTAAAATAGATCTTCTAATCTCTTTTTTAGCCTCTTCATCTAAAAATGCATATCTCATTTTTTAACTCCTATTTCATCTTCCTCTTTTACATATTTACTTGCACTTTTAAATACTTGATAATCAGTTTGAAATGTCACATAGTGTGGTAATTTATAGTGATTTGCAAAACCAAATGACTCTATTCCATCTACATGGTGCATCATCATTTCAAAATCACTAGCAACAATTTGTTCAGTTCCAACTGTATATGAATCGTTATATAAAGTTAAATCAATAATTGATATTGAAATAGCTTTTGTTTCATTTTTTCCAAAACAAAAACCAAAACCAGTTGTTAGTTTTGTTTGCCCGTCACTATCTTTATTAAATGTTCCAGCACTTTCAACTGCTGTTGCTTCAATTGAACCTATTTTTACTTCATTTTTAGTAAAGGGATGGGTAAATACAATATCCAACTCTCCTATTCTTAAATCTCCAATTGTAGGGTGAACATCTCCATAACCTCTCATATAGGTATATGCAAATCCAAGTAAACTTCCACTCTCACCTCTGCTCATAACTTGTAATAAGGCACTTCTTGGATATGGAGCATTTGGAAATACTCTTGTAATATCCCAAGGTTCTTGCTCTTTTGGTAATATTTTTATTAAGTTATCTTCTCTTAATGGAGTTAGTGCTGATTTAATTACATTATCTTTTGTTGAATACTTTTCAATATCTACTTTATCATTTTCAAGATCAACTAAAAGTTTTATTTCATAATCATTTGAAGGTCCTAAAAGTTGACCTCCTTCAATATCTTTAAAAGCTGATGAAATTCTTCTTGTTAATCTCATATCATTTACATCTAACTCTTTACACGTTCCAATTCTTTGACAAGATGATCTATGAGCCCTTAAAAAAAATGAAGCATTTAACAAATCCCCTGCACTTCTTTTAATAGCACGTGCTGCAAGTTTTTTACTATATAAAGCACCTTCACTAATAACTTTATCAATTGAAAAAGTAAAGGTATTAATTAAATCTTCATCATCAATTTTGCTAGATTTTGAAGTTATATCACTATAAAAATTCAAGGAATTTCTAATAGCCTCTTCTCCACCTTTTATTGCATAATATGCCATTTAAATAACCTCCACTTTTGTAGTTCTTGATAGTGCAATTATTTGAGCATTTTCATCTAAGAAAAAAACTTCATTTCCTAAAGGAAAATATGAATTCTTTTCATTAAAAAATTCAATAAATGATTTATCAACTGGGAGATTTACAATTTTTTCTTTATTAATTCCAGGACCTCTTAGTTTTACTTTAAAGCCATTAAAATCTTTACATTTAAAAATCAATGTTCCCGAAAATTCAGGGTCTTTTGAGGTTCCTATTTTTGCTTTAGTAAGTAAATATTCATTTATTTCATCACAAAAAATATAATCAGCTTCACACTCTTTAGTTTTTGAAGCATTTGTAATTGCATCAAGTAAATCAAACTCTTCAATACCTTCATAAAAATAACTCACTTCTGAATAAAGTAAACAATTAGCAATTGCCAAAAGATTTGATTCAAAAAGTGGTTTTATTTTTTCTATATTTCCTGGCATTGATAAGGCATTCATTATTGATTTAAAATTTTCTCTATTTAATTTTTCAATATTGACTGTATTCATTTTTTATCCAATTTAAAGTAAATCAAAAGAAACACGAGTTGAGTTTACTTTTTGATTTGTTTTTCTATTTTTTTCTTCATTATCATTTTTTGCATTTTCTAAAATATTTGTTATTTCATCTACATATATGTTTGCATCAAAACAAGCATCAAGTGATGCTATGTAAAGAGATAATTCTTCATTACTATCCATTACCATTGACCAACCTTTTGTATTTTCAACTTGAACAATAGTTGAAGTTACAAGAACTTCACCTGCATAAAAACTTCCATTTGAAATGGGGTCCTTTACAGGAACAAGTAAAGTTTGTTCAGTTGGTGCTGTTAAAACTTTTACACCATAATTTTCATCAATTTTTTCATATATTTTTTTTAATTCTTCAATTTTTACAAGTTGAGCAAAATTGTTAATATCTTCTCTTTTCATTTATATAAACCTTTTTCTAATTACGGAACTTAATTTGTCTAAAGCCCAAACTGTAAGAACAATAATTATTATAATCGTACAAACATCATTGTTTTCAAAAGCTCTCATTTTATCAAATAGATAAAATCCAATTCCACCAGCTCCTACAAATCCTAAAATAGAAGCACTTCGAACATCTGATTCGAATCTATACAAAGCCATTGAAATAAAATGTGGCATGGTTTGAGGAATAACTGCAAATATTAAAACTTTTATAAATCCAGCACCTGTAGTTGTTAAAGCTTCAACAGGACCTGGATCAATTGCTTCATTTCCTTCACTAAGTAACTTACACAATACTCCAGCTGTATGAATTCCAAGAGCTAAAATACCAGCCATTGGTCCAAGACCAACTGCACTTACAAAAATTAATGCCCAAATAATCTCATTAATTGATCTAAAAATATTTGCAACTAAAGTCGCACTAGCATAGATTGTTCTTTTGATAAACTCATGAAATGGAGTTTTCCCTGGAATTAAAATATTTAATATATTTCTTGAACTCATATATGATAAAGGAACAGCAATTATTATAGAAATCACCAATGCAATTATTGCCATTTGAATTGTTTCAAGCATCGCTAAAGAGTAATCAATTAAATCACTACTATTTAAATTAGGAGGGAAAAAACCACTTCCTTCAATCTCAGGATTCCCCAAAATATAATCGTGCATATATTTTCCACCATCAATCAAAAATGATATATCCATTTCTGTATCATGCCAACTTTTAACAATAATTAGAACAAGCACAAGTATTACAATTGTTTTATAAATAGAAAAAGGATTACTTTCTTTTCTTAATTCACTTATATTCATATATTTTCCTTAAAAATAAAAAGAGAAGAAAATCTTCTCTTTTTTTAATATTTAATTTTTAGCTTCTAACTGTTTTTTTACTTCAATCAATTCTCTAACAGGATTATAAATAGAGTCATTTGATTCAACATAACCTTTGATTTTTAACTTATCTAATCCATCTTTATCGTTATAAGATAGAAAAGCGTCTTTTATTGCAGTTTTTAATGAAGCTGGTAAATCAGCACGTGCAGCCATTGGCGAACCAGGAATTAAATCCGAAGTCCAAATAATATTAAAGTCCTTTTCATTCCAAGCTTTTCCCAAACCTCTGTTATAATCTAAATCATTTGTAGAAGCAGCATCAACTTTTCCAGCTTTGATTGATAAAATAGAAGCTTCATGACCACCTGAATATAAAACTTTTGAAAAATATTCTTGAGGATTAATTCCAGTTTTTGAGAACATAACCATAGGAACTAAAGTTCCAGAAGTTGATTGAGAAGATGTAAATGCCCAAGTTTTGCCTTTAATATCTTCTAAAGTATTTAAACCACTATCTTTTTTTGTAATAATAATTCCTTTGTAACCTGGTAATCCACTTTCTGCATCAACTTCCATAACTAAAGCTTCTGCATTTGCTCTTGTATGAGCTTCTACATAAGATTTTGGTCCAAAATAAGCTACATCAATATGTTTATGTTGCATACCTGTAATCACACCTGTATAATCACCCGCTAATTGCAATTCAACTTTAATACCTAGTTTTTTAGATAGATATTCAGTTAAATTCCCAAAGTTTTCTTTCATAGATGTTGAGCCAGCAACTGGAATTACACCAAAGTTGATTTTTTCTGGCCATTTTTCTTCAGCCATTGTTGTAGTTACACTAAGACCTAATGCAAGAGTTGCAAGTGCGATTTTTTTGATAAGTTTCATTTTTATTCCTATTTATAGATAATTTATTACACTATTAATTAGCATAAATTTTTTCAACTAACTTTTCAGTTAAGTTGTTACTGTTGTCGTCAAACACTACTGTTCCATTATTAACACCGATTATTCTGTCACAGTACTCTTTGGCATACTCCAAATGATGAAGGTTTGCAATTACAGTTACACCGTAAGTTTCATTAACCTTTTTCAAAATCTCCATAACTTTTCTAGCACTTTTTGGATCAAGTGCAGATACTGGCTCATCAGCTAAGATAATCTTTGGTTCAGCGGCTAAAGCACGCGCAATTGCAACTCGCTGTCTTTGGCCTCCCGAAAGTTCATCACATCTTTTCATTGAATGTTTTGTAATATCAACAACATCCATATACTCTTTTGCTTTTTTTAGCTCCTTATCTTTATAAAGTTTAATAATTGCTCTACTTAATGGAATATCTTTTAACATCCCACTAATTACATTATCTAAAACAGAGATTCTATCTACAAGGTTATAACCTTGAAAAATCACACCAATTTGCTCTCTTAATTTCACTAGATTTTTCTTTTTGATATTATGTAAATCAAAATCTAAAACTTCAAATTTTCCATCAAATACTTTTATTCCACCAGTTATTGACATAAGAAGAGTTGATTTACCAGCACCACTTGGACCAATAATTCCAATAAACTCACCTTTTTTTACTTTTAAATCAATATCTTTTAAAATAATTTCTTTTTTATACCCTAGGGTTAATTTCCTCATTTTTATCACTATAAACTCCTGTTTAAATTAAATCTACTTTGATTTTGCACGTGTCACCTCGGAAATAACTAGTTCCATACTCAACGAAATTTCCATTTTGATCTTTTGAAACAGTAGAAGCTGTTAATAGAGGTGAATTACTAGGCATCATTAAAAGTTCACTTTGTTCTTTTGTTGCCATTACTGATTCAAAAACTGTAGAAATTTTTGTAACTTCTAAGTTGGGATATGATTTTTCTATAATTGCATATAGAGAAAAAGGTTTACAATTAAGATTATTTATAAGTTCTCTATATAAAAATGCATCAAAATACGAATACGAGATTGATATTGGTAAATCATTTGCAAATCTTAAGAGCTTAAATTCAATAACATTTAATTTATTCTTTAATCCCAATTTATTTGCAATTTCTTCATTTGGCTCAATAATATCAACAGAGAGAAGTTTTGTTTTTGGTTCATATCCTAAATCTAGAATTTTTGAAGAGTAAGAACTTTTATCAGAAATAGAATAAGGCACTTTAATATTTGAAACAAAATTCCCTTTACCTTTTTTCGTATATATAATTCCTTTTTCTTTTAACATTTGTAAAGCTTGTCTTACGGTATGTCTATTCACACAGAATTCTTTTGCGAACTCATTTTCTGAAGGTAATTTTTCACATGTATAATATTTTTTATTTTCAATATTCTTTAAAATTTTTTCATATAGTTTTATATACATTGGTTTTTCACATTTTTTAACCAAATTTATTCCTTTCTCATGTCTATACAAGTTAGATTTGTAAAAGTATAAATAAGCTACATTACATAATGATTACAGGTTGTCTATACAAGTAAAAGTCCTTGTATAGTTAATTAAAAAATAACCCCACTGAACTTTCTCATAACTTTAATAATAAAATCTCTAACAACTAATTTAATTAATAAATGTCTAGAAATAAAAGAATAAATTGAATATTTTGTAGAATATTGTGAAAAGAAAAATAACCTTTTTTGAATTACATGTGATAAATATCAAATGTATCCATGTATTGGTAATGGATATCCTTTTTTAATAAGAAGTGAAAAAATCATCAAATAAAAGGAGAACTTTTTAAAACAAATCAAAAATAATACTTAATAGATTGGATGATTTAGAAGGTTATCCTGATTTATACCTAAAAGAGTTTATAAAAGTAGAACTTGAAAATAAACATATAGTAAAAGCGTTGGTTTATTTTAAAAATGAAGAAACAAATCTAAATGCAATTGATTTAAGCAATCCTATTGTTGAGTGGGGGGGATGATTTTTGTTAGGTTGGTTTAATTTTTTGTTTTAATTCTTCTTATTAAATAAAAAAGATGATAAACTTCTAAAAACAATGAAAAATGACACTATAGATATTTTTTTTATAAGTAATTAATCAAAATTAATGTCTTGTTTTATAAGCTAGTTTTAGCTATAATACTATATGAGATATATAAGTAATTTAAATAATAAAACAGTAAAAGAATTAGAAAAAATAGTAAAAAATGGTAGTTCATTGCAATTAA
>JBGSBO010000102.1:0-6346 GCA_041730535.1 Minisyncoccia bacterium | reverse complement strand
GCTGGTGGACAACATGTTAATAAAACAGAAAGTGCAATTAGAATCACACACATTGCTACAAATATCGTAGTTCAATGCCAAAATGATAGAAGTCAACACAAAAATAAAGCAAGTGCTATGAAGATGTTAAAATCAAGACTTTATGAACTAGAACTTGAAAAACAACAAGCCACAAAAGATGGTGTAGAAAAAAGTGATAATGGTTGGGGACATCAAATCAGATCTTACGTTTTACAACCATACCAACAAGTAAAAGATAGTAGAAGTAACATTGGTTATTCAAATGTTGATGCTATTTTAGATGGGGACATTACAAAAATCATAGAAGATGTTTTAATCGCAACTGCTAAATAGCACTAAAATATAGAAGGTAAACCTTCTATATTTATTTTATATCTTTTGCTCTTATATTATTTTTACCTTCAAACTCTTTTGCATTAGCATTTGATACAACAAGTTTTGCTATTTTATCTGTAATTACTGAAACATCGTGTGTTTGAGAAGCTACCGCTGCATTTTTTTGTGTTTGCTGATCAAGTTGAGTTACGGCATCATTTATTTGCTCTATTCCTAAAAGTTGTTCTTTTGAAGCATTTTGAATATCAGATATAAGATTTATTGTTTGTTGAATATTTTCATTTAATTCTTTATATCCATCAATCATATTATTTGCTATATCTTTACCTTCATCTGCTTTGTTTTTTGCATTTTCGACAATAGTTTTTATTTCACGTGCGGCTTCTGCACTTCTTGAAGCTAAGTTTCGCACCTCTTGAGCAACAACAGCAAATCCACGTCCAGCTTCACCTGCTGTTGCTGCTTCTACTGCTGCATTTAGTGAAAGAATGTTTGTTTGAAATGCAATTTGATCAATCACTGAAATTGCATCGTTAATTAAATTTACTTGACTATTTATTTCATCCATTGCTTGTGTTGTTTTAGTTGCTAAATTTCCACCTTCAGAGGCTGATTTTGTAACACTATTTGAATAAGTAGCCATTTTAGAAATGTTTTCTGTATTATTTCTAATATTACTTGTAATCTCTTCAATAGCCGCTGCTGTTTCTTCCAAAGAAGCAGCTGCTTCATTTGAACTTATATTTAATATATCTACATTTTCAAGTAAGATATTTGAACTTTTTTCTAAAGTTAAACCATTTGACTTATTTTCTATAAGCATTTGAGTTATAGAGTTTTGTAAAGTATTAATTCCTACAACCAATCTTTCAAATACTCCGCCTTTTTCATCATCGGCTTTCATATTAAGTTTTGGCAAATAATTATGATTAGAATAATGTTCTAAAATTAAATCAACTTCTGAAAACCTATCTCTTGTGCTTTTTATCATATTATTTACATTATTTTTAAATTCTTCTAAAGAATCATTTGAAGTTGATTTTTCAATAATTTGAGAATACCATCCATTGTTAACCCTTGACATTACAACTTTTGCTTCTTCAATCAAAGCAATATCTTGAATTAATGTTTTTTCAATTTGTTTAATATTTATATTTACAAATGCTGCCATTTCCCCAAATTCATCTTCTGAATCATCTTTTAATAAAGAAACATTAGATGTTTTTTTATTTAAATAATCAAAGAACAATAGAAGACCATTTTTAAAATCAGCCAATGAAGAAGTTATATCTTTTATAATTAAAATAGTTAAATAAACAATTATCAAAATAAGAATAATTATAAAACCAATCATATACATAAAATTTGAATTATTATTATCCATACTTTTTTGGTTTAATTCTTTAACTGTATCAAATAGTTTTAATTCAATATCTCTAAAAATATTTATTGTTGCTGTTACATTTTCAAACCAAAAAGTAGGCTTTATATCAAATCCTCCATCTTTTCCTTTTTCAAAAGCAATATTAATCATATTAAAAGTTTGTGTAACAACTTTGTTTTCAACAGATTTATTGTAAAAATCTTTTAAATCATTTGGAGATAAAATTAGAAATTTATTAAGATTTACTTTCTATGCTCCATAACTAGCCACATAAGAATCATAAGTTTTTTCTACAAATTTATCATTTGTAAAAGCGCCATTTAAGTTTGCTCTAATTTGTCCCAAAGACTCTTTTGACGTTGCTAAATGTGTGTATATTTGTAAAAAATTTCTACTATTTATATCAGAAGTTAATGAAGGAATAATTGTTGTCGAATCCAACAAAGAAACAATAACTTTTGAAAAATATCCACCTACTTCACCTGAACTAATAGATAAAGTATTAATTTGTTCTCTTTTATTATTTAACTCACTAAGATTACTTAAAACTGGATTATCATTTTTAAGACTTTCAATTGATAAATCAACTTCTTTTCTAATATCTGATAATTTATTTTTTCCCTCATTATCTTTTTTTGCTACAACTCCAACACTCATCCCTCTTTCTATTTGTAAAGAGTGTATAAGTTTGGAAAGAGATTCCATCTCTAAAACACGGTTATGAGTTGAAGACAAATTCTCTTTCTCAACTGAAAGGTTTTTAATTGTAAAACCTAAATAAACAATAATCGTTAACATTGGAATAATTGTAAGAACCAATAACTTTGATTTAATTCTTATTTTTTTAAAATAATTCATTTCTATCCTCACTTTAGTAAAACCTCGAGTTTACTTTTAAATGAATAATAATAAAATGATTTACATCAATTATATGTTTCTTATTTATTCTCTATTACAAATAACTGCATACGCACAATATTGGCAGTTTGTTTTATCTTCGCATTTTAAAAAAGAGATTTCATCTTTTGAAATCTCCTTTATTTCATTAAATTTTTCACACAATAATTCTAGTTTTTTATCAAGTGCAGTTTCATTAATTAATAAAGTATTATTCAAATCATAATAATAAGCTTCAATTTTATCTGTTTTATAAATCTCACTCATTGCAAGATAATAAAATTCTAATTGAAAATCATTTGATTTTTCATAATTTTTTAAAGTATCTACGCTCAGAGAACTTGATGTTTTATAATCAATTACTTCATAAATATCTTCAAAAGAATCAATCCTGTCAATTACGCCTTTTATTTTTATACCTTCAAATTCACATGAAAATGATTTTTCCAAAGCTATGATTTTTCTACTTTTTAATCTTTCTAAATCTAATAAATAAAAATCATAAAGTTTCTTTTTCCAAATCTCTAAATCTAAAATCAAAAATGGGTTTGAACTTTTGTATTTATTAAATAGTGATTCAATTTTTTCAAAACTAAGTTCAACACTATTTTCATCCATTGTGTAATAATCTTCTAAAATAGAATGAATAATATCACCTAGCTCATAAGCCTTAGGTTTAAGCGATATAGTGTGTTCTTTGATTTTTAATACATATTGTAGATAAAACTTTCTTTTGCACTGTAAATAGGTTTTAAATGACGTTGCAGACCATGTCATTGCGCTTAAATCTATTTTAGCGATAATATTTTCATCAAAATGTGAAAGTTTATGATTATCATATAAAATATGCTTATATGAATTATCATTTGTATCTGTTTTTAAGTGCTTTTCAAAAAGTTCATTTGCAAATCTTGATATTTGATTTGTATCTGAGTTTACGTAAGATACAAATACATTTTTCGAAGAATCAATTAATCTTTTATAGTAATATTTTTGTAAAGATTCCCTATCAAATTGAGTTGGAAGATTTGAAAGTTGTTTTAGTTTTGTAGATAAAAATTTATCTTTTACAGAAATTTTAGGAATAAATGACTCATTAAAATCACAAATAATCACCACTTCAAACTCAACTGCCCTAGTTTCTAAAAGTCCTAAAACTGTAATTTTCCCAGAGTTAACATCATCTAAAGTTAGTTTTACTAATTTTTGTAAAAATATTTTATATACATCTTTTAGTAAAATTGCATTTTCACTAGAAAATAAAATAATATTTAGTTTATATAAAAGTTCATCATATTTTTCAATTAACTCAATATTGTCTTCTTTTGATTTTATAAAATTTGTTATAAATTCAAAACTTTCAATTGTTGCTTTTTTATTCCAAATATTTTTTATATTTTTATCAATAAAAAATCTATCAAGTTTTAAAAAATCTAAGTTACTTACATACTTAACATCATCTTCACTCAAATAAGAATAAATAGCATATGAAACTTGATATAACTTACTATATTTTACAGTTTTTCCCATGGCATAATTGAAATATTTTTCGCTATCAAATAGTTGTATGTAAGAAGCAAATTTTTCATCAGGTAAAACCAAAGCAATATTTGAAGGATTTATATCATTTTGTACACATTTCACTATAGAATTTTTAATATATGCAATTTGATTTAGTCTTGAAGAAAAACCTTTTATTTCAAATGTTTTAAGATTCTTTTCTATTTTTTCTTTATCTAATAGAATTTTATTGCTTAAATCAATTTTATATCTATAATTAATTTTTAAAGCTAAACCTATATCTTTAAAAACTTCCAAAGATTTTTGATTATAATCATTTGAATGAAATACTATGTTTAATTTTATAAATTTTGATATTTTTTCAACTATTTCAAACTCTACTTTTGTAAAGTAACCTTCAAAATGAAGTTCGACTTCTTCAAATTTTTTTAAAAAATTTTCATTTATTTTATAGTGTTTATCTAAATTGATTCTATCAACATAAAAGTTTGTTTCTAGAATATCAATATAATTCTTTTGTATAGTTTCTAATATTTGTAAGTGTTCTAAATAAAAATCATAAGTATCAATATTTTGAATCTCTTTTATTTCTACTTTTTCACTTGCCAGCTCTAAAAAGAATCTATAAATATAATCACTTTGTTTTAAAAATTTTGTAAAATTATCTGAAATTCCAAGTTTTTGAATATTTGTATCTTTTATAGCTTGTGTTAAAAAAAGAACTCTTTGTTCTTCTTCACAATATTTCATATTATTTAAACTAGTTGATTTTTTGAAAAATTCATCAATTGTAAGTAAAAAAGGCAAAAGAGTATTAGAACCCTTTTGCTTTTGTGTGAAGCTTCTAATTGACCTTGATGTAGGGAAAACTAAAAGTTTTTTTTTAAATTGCATTTGTCTTAATATAAATATATCCAGTTATTCCATCAACAATGAAACTTCCTGTGATAATCCAATTATTCTCTTCCTTGATTTCAAAAATAGAGATAAAAGTTTTTTCTTCATTTTTAAAATCACTATTTGTTAATACTTTGTCACTATCATCTGAGATAGCTTTAGTAACTGTTAAATTTATAATTACATCTTTTTTTTCATTGCTATTTTTATCAGTAACAATTACTTTTAAAGAGTTATTTCCAACTTTTAATAAATCTTTATTAAGAGATTTTTTTTCAATTACTCTTTGTGAATACTTAATATCTTCAGTTGTTAAAGGAAATAACTTATCATTAATAAAAAATTCAAAATTATATTTAGATTGAAATAATTTATTTGAATCCATAATATTATTATAGTTTTCATCAACATCTTGATATTTCTTCATAAAACTATGATCTTCAATAACAGGTACACTTACTGCACTTTTAATTGTCCATACAATCATAGCAAGAGTAAAACCAAAAATACCTATAAATAATAATGGCCAATAATTTCTTTTCATTTTATTTTCTTCTTTTTAAAACTGCGTAAGTATAAGCTAATAAACCTAAAACTACTAAAGTGTACATAACCACTCTCCAAATAGTACTAGAAATTTTACCAGCGTTACCTATACTTGATTCTAATTTTATTTGTTTTGATTCAGCAATAATATCAGCAATTGCTGCGTATCCATTTAATGTAGCAGCACTTACTTTTGCGAATAAAGTATTTTTATCTTTTGAAGCCAATAAAGGAACCACGTAACCATCTAAGATATCATCTTTATCAAGAACAGATTTAAAATCATCACTAAATAACAAATTTACATGTGTCTCTTCAACTGCAATACTTAACAAAACATAAGGTTTTTCTAATGTAGATATAATTTGACTTTCATTATTTCTAATAAAATCAATTTTATCTTTTGTTTTTATATTTTCTTCTAAGCCTAAATTAGATTTTGCGTATATATAAATATTAACACCTAATTTAGACTTAACTTCATCACCAATTTGATTGATTTTTTCTTTGGCTCTGTCATCTATTAATTTGTCATCATTTAATATATATTGTTGAGCACTTAAATTTGAGCATAAAAAAAGCAGAAGTGAAAAAATCACTCCTACTTTCAAAAAATTAATTTTTTTCATATTAACCTATAAATATTTTCGCATCGTTAAAAAAACTAAAATATACAGTCATAACCGCAGATACTACTAGTAATAATCCTATAATTCTATCCATCTTAGCTCCTTTTATTTAGCA
>JBGSBO010000101.1:0-6889 GCA_041730535.1 Minisyncoccia bacterium | reverse complement strand
GCACGCACCCAATAATAGTTTTTTATCTAAAATTGACCCATAAAGCGGTAAAATGATTAAAAGTTTAAAAGATCTGCTTGATAAGTTTAGTAGGTTTACAAATTCACTAGTTTATGATGGTGGAATTTGCAAGCGGCTCTATAGATTTAATTTAATTTTAGGCAAAAAAAAGAGTACCTAAGTACTCTTCTCCAGATACCCAAACACACCACTAAGTGAAGTGCCTTGCTATGTTCCCATCCTGGGGCGTTATTTCAAATAATAATTGTAAGGGTCTAAAGAAGAGCATTCAAAATACCTAAGTATTCTCAATGTTCCTCTTTTGAGATTGGAAGTATACACTAAAAATCTTTAATTTGTACTAAATTAATTTTCTTATGAATAATAATCTGTATAATACTATTTTAATAGAAAGTAGAGAATGTAGTTTTGACAAAGAATTTTAGTTATATAGGCATATTATCCCTAATATTTGCCATGTTTATATGGGCAAGTTCATTTATAGCTTTAAAAGCTGCTATGGAAGACCTTGGACCTTTTACTGTTATATTTTTAAGAATGCTTATTGCATCTTTATGTTTTGTGTATTTTATAAAAAGTTTTTTAAAATATGATTTTTCAAAAAAAGATATAAAATATATATTTTTATTAGCTTTATTTGAACCTTGTTTATATTTTATTTTTGAATCAAAATCCTTACAATATACAACTGCTTCACAAGCAGGAATGATTACTTCATTAATGCCCATAATTACGGCAATGGCTGCGGGATATTTTTTAAAAGAGATTATTTCTAAACAGATTATATTTGGTTCTTTTATAGCTATGAGTGGAGCTATTTGGTTAAGTTTACAAGGAACAAGTAGCATTGATGCACCAAATCCTTTATTGGGTAATTTTTTAGAACTTTTAGCCATGATTTGTGGCGCTGGTTATACAATTACTGCTAGATATTTAAGTGATAAATATTCAGCTTTATTTATTACAGCAATTCAAGTATTTATAGGAGCTATTTTTTTTACACCACTTTTTTTGTATGAATATTTTACTATTGATATGAATATTACTATAAAATCTTTTTTATGGATTGCTTATTTAGGAATTGTGGTTACCTTAGCTGGTTATGGTTTATATAATTATGCATTAACAAAAATAGAGGCTTCAAAAGCTGCAATGTTTGTATATTTAATACCTGTATTTACTTTGATTTTGGCATATTTTATATTAAATGAAAAGTTATCAATATTTGAATTTATTGCTTGTTTTGTAATTTTATTTGGCGTTTTTATCTCTGAATTCTCTATTTCATGGTTTAAAAAAAGTAAGTGACATATTTAATTCTTTTTATAAGTGCATTTATATCAGCAACTTTATTTCCACTTGGAAGTGAAGCTTTGCTTATTTATGACATTAAAGAAGGTTATAACATTTATTTTTTAGTAATCATAGCAACTATAGGAAATAGTTTAGGTTCTATTTTAAACTATTTTTTAGGCCTAAAAGGTGAAGAGTATTTAGTAGAAAAAAAATTATTAAATGAAAAAATGATATTAAAATCAAAAGTTTATTTTGATAAATATGGTTTTGTTTGTCTACTTTTTTCATGGCTTCCAATAATTGGAGATCCACTTACTTTTGTAGCTGGTATTTTAAAATATGATTTAAAGAAATTTATTATTATTGTTACAATTGCTAAGTTTTTAAGATATTTATTTATTGCACTAATTGTGATTTAATAAAAATAAAATAATTTTTAATTTATGTACCAATATTCGGTGTAAATGCTTTTGTGCTTACACTCACTTTTTGCCCTATTTTTAAATCTTTTGCTTCTTCATTAGAAATTACTACTTCAACTAGTTGAGATGCTATTGAAATTATTGCTACTTTTATCACATCGACTTTTATTATGTCCAAAAGTTCTCCTTCAAATGAGAATTTCTGGCTACCTTTTGTTTTTAGTAAAATATCTTTTGGTTTTCCATCATTTATAATTTCCCCAAAATTTAGTGTAACAACGCGATTTGCTAGACGATAAATTTCGCTTGGGTCGTGGCTTACCATGATAGTTGTTGTATTAAATTCTTTGTGTAACGTAAGAATTTCATTTTGAAGTTTAGTTCTCATATTTGAGTCAAGTGCTGATAAAGGTTCATCCATAAGTAGAATTTTTGGTCTATTCATCAAGGCTCTACATAAACTTACTCTTTGTTTTTGACCACCACTTAAAGTCAAAGGAAATCGGTTTTTTAGTTCTTCTAATTCTGTTATTTTTAGCAAATAATTTGCTAATTCTTTATCTTTTTTTACGTATAAAAGGTTGTCTAAAACTGAAAAATTGGGAAATAAAGCATAATCTTGAAATACAAAACCAATTTCTCTTTTTTGGCTTGGTAAACAAAATTTATCATTTAACCAAAGATTGTTATTTATGTTTATAGTTCCATTTGTTTCTTCAAGACCAGCTAAAATACGTAAAAATGTAGTTTTCCCACTTCCACTAAGTCCTGTAAGTGCAACAAATTCACCTTGTTTTATCTTTAGATTTACATTTAAATTCATCTCTCCATTTGCACCATGAAGTTTTTTGTTTATATCTATTTTTATCATTTATGTAATCCTGTAAATACTTTCTTTTGTTTTCCATTAAATATATAAACACCCAAAAGTGTAAGAAAACTTAGCATTATCATAATTGAACTATAAATATGAGCGTTTGTATAATCCATGATTTCAACAAATTCATAAATTGCAACAGATGCAACTTTAGTTTCTCCTGGAATACTTCCTCCAACCATTAGTACAATACCAAATTCTCCAACAGTGTGTGAAAAAGTTATGATAATTGCGGTTAATAATGCTGGTTTTATATTTGGTAATGCAATTCTAAAAAGAGTTTCAATTTTGCTTTTTCCACTTATGTAACTAGCTTCAAGCATAATTTTATTTAGACTTTCAAAACCACTTTGTAAGGGTTGAACCATAAAAGGCAAAGAGTAAAAACAACTAGCAATTATTAGACCTGTAAAATTAAATACAAGTTTGATTCCAAAATGCTCTTCAAAAAATGCTCCAATTGGAGAATTAAATGATAATCCCCAAAGTATATAAAATCCCAAAACAGATGGAGGTAAAACAATTGGAAGTGCAGTAATTGCCTCAAAAAATGGCTTCATTTTTGATTTTGATTGAGATAACCACCAAGCAAGTGGTAAACTAATAAAAAACAAAATCAAAGTTGTAATTCCTGCTAATTTAAATGAAATTAAAAAAGGTTCAAACTCTATATCTTTTAATAATTCAATCATTTAACACTTCGCTAATAGATAAATCACTTGCTTTTATCAAAATTGTTACATTTCCCCCAATTTGTAGATTCATTCTTTTTGATGAGTCTACGGTTATAATACTTTCAAGTATAGTTTCATTTATTTTTAAAATAACACTAGCTAATAATTGTCCATTTTCTAAACTTTGTATTGTTGCAATAATTTGGTTTGATAAACTTATCTCTCCTTTTAGATTTTTTGCAATTGAGATGTTTGAGGGTTTTATAGATAATTGTACTTTTTTACCTATTTGCACATCATCATTTAAATCTAAACTCATCATTTTCAAAGTAGTACCATGAAAATCAAATTCTACGATATTTAAATTATCAATAGAATTTATCTTTTTTATTATCGCAATAAATTTACTCATTTGGTACTTCAAATCCATATTTTTTTAATATCTTTAATGATTCATCACTTGATATAAATTTATAAAAATCTTTTGCTTCTTTATTATTTTGAGCATATTTAGTTATAGAATAGGCTTGAAATAGTGGTTTATGTAAGCTTTTGTCAATTAAAAAATAATTATTTTGCTCTTCAATAGTTGGAGCTAAAGCTAAAGAAAGAGCGATAATTCCAATTTGTGCAGCTTGAATATTTATCATATTTGTTGTTGCTGAAATATTTTCCCCAAAAACTAATTTTTTTTCTATTTCTTTATAAAAACCAACTTTTTCTAAAGCTTGTTTTGCTTTTTCTCCATATGGAGCGTGTTCGGGGTTTGCTATTGCAATTTTTGATACCCAATTTTCTTTTAGATTATCAAAGCCTTTATTTTTTTCAAAATTTTTATTTTTTGACCAAATTACAATTCTTCCTAATGCATATAATTTGGGTTTTTCTATCAATAATCCTTTTTTATAAAGATTTTCAACATAATTTTGATTAGCACTAAAATATATATCAAAAGGTGCACCATTTTCTATTTGATTCATTCCTTTTCCTGAACTTCCATAAATTAAATTTATATCAATATCTTTATTTACTGAGGTATATTTCTCTTTTATCTCATCTAACGCAAATTTTAAATCTGATGCTGCAAATACAGTGATCTTATCTGCAAAGATACTTGAACATAAAATCATTAATCCTAAAATTATCTTTTTCATTATTTTTTATCTTCCTATCATAATATCAGATGCTTTTATTATTGCATTAACTTTTGTACCTACTTTTAAATTCATATTTTTAATTGAATTTGTAGTAATTATAGTAACCATTTTATCTTCGTTTCCTATATTAATAACAACTTCTGAATTAACTTCGCCTTGGTTTATACCTTCAATCACGCCTTTAATGCAATTTCTAGCACTTAATTTCATTTCATTTTCAGTTGAAAGTAAAACATTACTAGATTTAATAACAGCAATAACTTCATCATCTATGTTCAATTCAAGATTTTCAGTTGCAGTATTTGTAATTATTGAAACTAAAGAATTTCCGCTTTTTAGTTTTATTTGAACTTCAGCATTAACAGCTCCATGTGATATTTTTTCAACAACACCCATAATTTGGTTTCTTGCACTAATTTGCATTGATAATCTCCTTATGTCTTTTAAAGTTCCTGTGTTTAAATCAGTAATTCTATTTAGATTTTCAATAAATTTTTTTTGTTCAGCTTTTAATAAAAAATAAGTATTCAAAAGATTTTCACCATATTCTGTAAGGGTTGTTCCACCACCACCTGCTCCACCTGTTTCTCTTTGTACAATTGGATGAATAGAAAGGTTATTCATGGTTTCAACAGCTTCCCAAGCAGATTTGTAGCTCATAGGAACTTCTTTTGCTGCTTTATTTATTGAGCCTGAGTGTTTAATTGCAATTAAAAGTTGAATCCTTTTTTCAAGTAAAAAGGGTTGATTAAAAAGTTCTAAAGTTAAATTAGATGAAATTGTCACGTTAATCCTTTGTTATATTTTACTTTATATAACGATATTAAAAATATTAGCTTTATATATCTTAATATATAATGAAAATATTTGACTGTTTCACGTCACTTTTTTAAATAATTAGTTACTTTGAAGAAAATTCTTTAAAAATATCTTGGTTTTTAGAAAATATTTTATAAATTACATCTTTATAAGTAAATTCTAAATAGTTAGCATGAAGCCATAATCTATTTGAGTTTGTAACTTCAAATCTATCTTCTTCACTTAGGGTTTTATTTAAGTAATTTTCAGCATTTTCATCATCAACCCCATAAATTGGATCGCCTAAAATTCTATGACCTTGTGAATAAAGATGAACTCTTATTTGATGTTGTCTTCCTGTTAATGGTAAGGCCTCAATTAGGGTTAAATCTTTTTCTTTATTATAAGTAATTGGTTTTATAATAGTGACTGATTCTTTTCCATCATCACAAACTTTCATTCTAACACCAATAAGTAAACCTTCTCTATCTAAGCCTTTATCTATTTTTATCTCTTCTTTTATGTGTCCTTCCACAATTGCTAGGTAAGATTTATGATATTTTTTTTCTTGAAACATCTCTTTTAAATCTTTTTCACTTTTTTTATTTTTACCAACAATAATAAGTCCAGAAGTTTCAGCATCAATTCTATGTATTAAGTTTGCATTTTCACCAAAATGAAACCTAATTTCATCAAGTAAAGAATAAGGAGTGTTTTTTGAAATAGGATGAACCATTAAATTTGTAGGTTTATCAAAAATAGCGAAATCAGGAAATTCAATTAATGGCTTTAATCCCCTTGTCATGCCTTCAAAAACAGCAATATAAATATATTCAGTTGGTATTATTTCTCCCGTATTGATAGTATTCATGTTTTCATCAAATATTCTTCCCTTTGATGTTAATCGTTGCCCTATTTTTGGGTCTAGTCCTAATTCATGGATTAAAAAAATTTGTATTTTTTTACCTATAGTTGCTTTATGTTTTTTTAGTGTGAATGGCAAATTTTTATCCTACTGTTTTTAATTTCGTTTTAGTTCTTTTGGGTACAATACAAACTAAATTTTAAACTATTTTATAATAAAAAATATAGAAATACGATTATAAGGGACTAAGTTATGGTAGAAAGATACGCAAGAGAGCAAATGAGTTCAAAATGGACACAAGAAGCAAGATATGCAGCATGGCTTGAAGTTGAAAAAGCAGCTGTAAAAGCTTGGAATAAACTAGGACTCATTCCTGATGAGGATTGTGAAAAGATAGTAAAAAATGCTACTTTTTCAGTAGAAAGAATTGAAGAAATTGAAGCTATTACAAAACATGATTTAATTGCATTTAATACAAGTGTTTCTGAATCATTAGGTGAAGAGTCAAGATGGTTTCACTATGGAATGACAAGTTCAGATGCTGTTGATACTGGTGTTGCTTTACAAATGAGGGATTCTTTAGAAATTATAATTAAAGATGTAAAAATATTACTCGAATCTATCAAAAAAAGAGCAAATGAGCATAAATATACATTAATGGTAGGGAGAAGCCATGGTATTCATGGAGAGCCTATTACTTTTGGTCTTACTCTTGCAGTTTGGTATGATGAAGTAAATCGACATCTTAAAAACCTTGAAGATACTATGGAAGTTATTGC
>JBGSBO010000100.1:0-6919 GCA_041730535.1 Minisyncoccia bacterium | reverse complement strand
AATAATTTCCATAAGTTGAATCGCTCTTCTGTTAAATTTTTGTAGTAAAAAATTATAACTTATCTGAAGTTTGATTCAACTTTTTAAAATTTAAATCAGCTTAAATTACGGGTTGTTTTTTATAATCTGCAAGTGGCTCTTCTAAAAAAAATATTAAAGAAGAGGAGTAACAAATGGCTTTACCATTCATATTAGGACTAGCAGTTGGAGCTGGGGCTATCATTGCTTTTAATAACAAAGATAAATTAAAAAATAAAACAGCTGGTTTACTAGATAAGTCAAAAGATTTTGCAGAAGATACTTTTGAAAAAACTAAAAAAAATGTAAGTGAATTAAAAAATAAATTATGTACAAAAAAAGAAGAAGTGAAAAGTGAAATAAAAGAAGAAATAGAAAAAAAGATAAAGGACTAAGAATGAAAGAAATTGTAATAGATACAGGAGCGCCAAGAAATGTTTTAGGACATGTGATAAGTGGAGCAATTGCAGGTGCTGTTATTAGTGGAGCTATAAATTATAAAAAAGCTCAAAGTAGACAAATAACTAAAAATGAAGCAATAAAAGACACTATTAAAAGAACTTCACAAGGAGCAATTGCTACAGGAACTGCTATTGCAACGGCCAATTATTTAGGTCAAAAAGGTGGATTATTCAAAGCATTAACAGCTGCATCTATTGGAATGATGGGAATTTATGCCCTTGAAGTAATTGAAGAAAAATTAGACCAAAAATATTTGACAAATGAAAATTGTTCTATTGAGGAAGAGATCTATGAATAATATTCAAAATAGTCCATATGATATAAATATTGAAAGTACAAGACCAAAAACTGTACAAACAGGTATTAATATAAATCAAAATCCTTATATTAATCAAAATTTCAATCCTTTACAAAATAATACACAACAATCTATTCCAGCTTCTTCTAGTGTACAAAGTGGATTTAACAATGGTGATTTTATAAAAGGTGCTTTAATTGGCGCGCTTGCTACTTATTTACTTACAAATAAAAATGCACAAGAAACTATTATGAAAACTATTGGAAAAGGAAGTGAACTTTTTTCTGCTGGTATTGAAGAGTTAAAAGAAAGATATGAAGATGCAAAAGCTCAAATGCAAGCAAATCAAGAACAGTAAGTAAACTATTTATGAAAAATAAATTTATAAAAGTACACCAAACATCTTCACGAGTTAGATATAAATATTTTTTATTAAAAGATGAATATATGGATGAAAACATCTTAAAAAACTATTTAAAAAAGATTGAAGATGTTTTAAGTGTACGAATAAACAGAAAAGCTTTTTCTATAATTTTTGAGATTAATAAAGATATAACACCAAAACTAGAAGAAATTTTAAACTCTCTTACAAGTGAAGAATTATTGGCTAATTGTGAAGAAGAAGCTGTTTGTGTATCTTGTATTTCTAGTGAAAAACCTTCTATTAAAGGAATGATTAGAGCTTCAAGTGCTTTAGTTGCAGAAAGATTTATTTCAAATAATTTATTAAAAGCAACAGTTACAACAACAGCTGCTTTGCCTTTGTTAATTGATGGTTCTAAGGAGTTATTCAAAGAAGGTTTAACGTCAAAAGTTCTTGAAAGTGCAGCGGTTGCAATATCTATTTATAGAAAGGATTATCTTGCTGCAAATTCTACAAATGCAATGTTAGAACTTGGTGAATATATTGAAGAAACAACAGTTCATAAAAGTGATGATTTATTAAAAGAATTATCAAAACCTAATGTAGAAGAAGCTTGGGTTGAAAAAAAAATTGATGGAAAAATAACTGAAATTTTAGTAAAAAGTGAAACAATTAAAGTTGGAGATATTGTAATTGTAGGAGCTGGAAATACAATTGCAGTTGATGGTCATATTATTGATGGAGCAGGGAGTGTAAATCAAGTTTCTATGACAGGAGAAGCTGAACCTATTATTAAAACACGTGGAGATAGGGTGATTTCTGGAACTATTGTTGAAGAAGGAAGATTTAGAATTTGGGCTGAACATGTGGGTTCTGACACAGCAACTCAAAGAATCAAACATTATATTGAAAACTCTTTAAATGAAAAATCATCAGTTCAATTAAAAGCAAATAAACTTGCAAATAAATTAGTTCCTGTAACTCTTGGAATTGCTGGTGTTTCTTATATTTTTGCTAGGGATTTTGAAAGAGTTGCTTCAATTTTACAAGCTGATTATTCATGTGCTTTAAAACTAGCAACGCCTGTTGCTTTTAAATCTACTATTTCAAAAGCTGGTCATAATGGAATTATGATTAAAGGTGCAAAATCTATTGAAGCTTTAAGTAATGCTGATACTTTTGTATTTGATAAAACAGGAACTTTGACTTATGGTGAATTAGAAGTTATATCTGTTGAATCATATAGTAAAAATTGGACAGAAGACGAGCTTTTAAATCTTACAGCTTCAACGGAAGAGCACTATTTTCATCCAGTAGCAGAAGCTGTTGTAAAAGCTGCAAAACAAAGAGGTTTTGTGCATATGCACCATGAAGAAGTAGAGTTTATTGTAGCCCATGGAGTAAAAACAGAAGTTCGTGGAAAATCTGTGATTATTGGAAGTAGACATTTTTTAGAAGATGATGAAAAAATTGATTTTTCACAACATAAATTAGAGATAGAAAATTCATTAAAAGATGGGAAAACACTTCTTTATATAGCTTATGATGGAAAACTTTTAGGAACAATTGGTTTATCAGATGAACTAAGACATAATGCAAAAAAATCTATTTCTGATTTAAGAAAACTTGGTGTAAAAAATATTGTTATGCTTACGGGTGACACAAAAGAAAAAGCACAAACAATTGCAAATGAATTAGGAATAGATGATGTTAAAGCAGAACTTTTACCTCAAGATAAAGCAAAAATAATAAAAGAGTTAATGCTTCAAGGCAAAAAAGTAGCTTTCATAGGAGATGGAATAAATGATGCTCCAGCACTTATCTCTGCTCATGTTGGAATATCAATGAGTAGAGGTGCTGATATTGCAAAAGCAACGGCTGATATATCTTTATTAAGAGATGATATTTCGTGTGTTGTTGAAGCAAAAGAGTATGCAAATAAAACAATGGATTTAATAAATACAAACTTTAATGCAACGGTTGGAATAAATTCAGGAATTTTAGCAGGTGCTGCATTTGGGATATTTTCACCAATAGTAACCGCTGTATTACATAATGGAACAACAATTGGATTGCTGTTAAATTCAATAAAAGGTGTGAAATTAAAATAATATGATAATAGTTATCAGTTTTATTTAAGAGTCTCTTTGATAAAATTTGATAATTATTATCAAAAAGGAATTTTATGCCTATTTTATTACCATTAGCAACAGTTTTAACAGCATTATTAACAATAAAAACAGTAAACAAAACAATAAAAACAATAGAAAAAAGAAAAAAAAGGACTCAAAGAAATGTCAATTGATTTAGAAATTCAAAAAGAAGCAGCAAAAATTGGAATGACTGCAACACTTGGGGCTACTGTAGTTACATCTATGTTTATGAAAAATAGTGTTGCAAAAAAAGTTCATGTAATAGCAGGTGTTGCTTTTTGTGGATTTGCTTTATGGCATCATACTTTATATCAAAGTAAAAGAAAAAAAACTATAAAAGAAGAGAAGAATTCTATAGAATAATCTTTTATTCAATTACAATTAAGTTTCCTTATAATATGATAACAATTATCAATATAAGGAAGTTAAATGTCAAACAATCATCTTATAAACCAAAATCTAGACAAGCATCTTTTTAAAAATATTTTTGTATCTTTAATTAATGAAAACAAATGGGATACACTTATTGAAATCTTTTCACTTGGAATTGTGGATATAAATATTAAAGACGATAGAGGTCGAAATAGTTTGTTTTGGGCTATTCACAAAAATAAAATTGATGTAATCAAAAAATTAATCTCTTTTAATATAAATACAAAAGAAGTATCTCCCAATCTATCTGCTATAAATTATGCTGTATATCAAGATAATGTTAAAGTCATAAAATGCCTAAAAAATTGTGGCATAGAAATCAATGAAATCGATGATATAAATTCTACACCACTTATTTATGCAGTTTTATATAATAAACTAAATAGTATAAATTATTTAATTGAAAATGGAGCAGATATTAATCATGAAGATTTTTTAGGAAACAGTGCTTTTAGTTTAGCCCATAATTTAAAAATCAAATTTTTAATTGAGAAGTTTGAAAACTTTTCATTTAAATAGAAATCTTTATTAAGAGATTTCTATTCATAAAATTATTCATATCTTAGTGCATCAATAGGATTTAATCTTGCAGCTTTTCTTGCTGGAAAATATCCAAAAAAAACACCTATCAAAGTTGAAAAAATAAACGAGATTAATATAATTTGTTTATTTAAAATAAATGGTAAATCCATCATATTTACGCTTAAAGAACCAATACCCAAACCTAAAATTATTCCAATAATTCCACCCAGTGTTGATAAAACTATTGCTTCAACTAAAAATTGTAATAATACTTCATTTTCCATAGCGCCAATAGCTAGTCTTGTTCCTATTTCTCTAGTTCTTTCAGTTACTGAAACTAACATTATATTCATAATTCCAATTCCTCCAACAAGTAAAGAAATTCCAGCAATTGAACCTAAAAGATAAGTTAACATTTTCGTTGTTGAAGTCATAGCAGAAAGTGTCTCTTGCATATCTCTTATATGAAAATTATCAGGTTCATCAACTTTTAGACCTCTTCTTTCTTGCATTAAAGATGTGATTTCTGTTTTTGCATTATTGATTAAATCTCCATCAGTAATTGAAATCAGAATTGATGAAACATCCTTATCACCTTTTATTTTTTGCTGAAACATTTTAAGAGGAACTATTATTATTTCATCTTGGTCATTTCCAAAGGCAGCCGCACCTTTTGATTTTAAAACACCAATAATATTACAACTTAGATTTTTAAGTCTGATATTCATTCCTACTGGATTTTCATCTGCAAAAAGTTGTTTCACAACACTTGTTCCAACTATACAAGATGATTTTCCATTGTTTAATTCATTTTCATCAAAAATTCTGCCCTCTGTTGTTTCCCAATCTTTGATTATAAAATAGTCATTGTTCGTTCCAATAACAGAAGCACTACTACTTTTATTTCCATAAACAATATTCATTCGGCTTGAATTTTCAGCAGCAACTGCTTTTATATTTTGAAGCTCATTTTTTATAGCATTTATATCATCTTGCGTAAATGGTTTTGCGCTATTATCTTCCCTTGGTGGTCCTCGTCTTTCTTGTCCCACTCGTAAAGTTAACATATTTGTTCCAAGTTTAGAGATACTTTGTTGAACATTTGCAGTTGTCCCATCACCAATCATAACCATTGCAATTACAGAAGCTACTCCAATTACAATTCCAAGAATCGTAAGAAATGACCTTAAAAGATTTCTTTTTATCTCTTTTATAGCAATTAAAAAGGCATTACTTAACATTATTTAAATCCTTTTTTCAAACTATCTTCAATATTGCCATCTCTAAAATATATAATTCTATTTGCAAATGCAGACATCTCTTCTTCATGTGTTACCATAATAATAGTGATATTTTCATCTTCATTTAATTGTTTTAATAAATTCATAATTTCCATACTTTTGATACTATCAAGATTTCCCGTTGGTTCATCTGCTAATAAAACCAAAGGATGAGAAACTATTGCTCTTGCAATTGCCACACGTTGTTGTTGCCCTCCTGAGAGTTGTGCAGGAGTGTTATAAACCACACTTTGAAGTCCAACTTTTGTAAGAGCTTCTAAAGCCATCTCTTTTCTTTGTTTTATAGGAATTTTTCTATAAACCAATGGTAATTCTACATTTTCTAAAGCTGATGTTCTTCCTAAAAGATTAAAACTTTGAAAAACAAATCCTAAAAAATTTCTTCGTAAAAGTGCCATTTGATTTCTATTTAGATTTTCAACATTAATTCCATTAAACAAATACTCGCCTGAACTTGGTTTATCCAAACATCCAATCATATTCATCGCTGTTGATTTTCCACTTCCACTTGCACCCATGATTGCTACAAATTCCCCCTCTTTTATGGATAAATTCACTCCATTTAAAGCGTAAGTTTGAGCATCTCCAACACCATAAGTTTTAACTATATTTTTGAATTCAATAATAGTTTTGTTACTTTGCATTATCACTCTTTTGTGAAATAATCAACTCATCTTCAATTTTTAAATCTTTTGATTCAACTGTTGTAGATTTTCCATCTGTCTCTAAAACTTTTACCATCACTCTTTTTGCTTGATTGTTTTCTAAAATAAATAAAGGAGAAAATTCTCTTTTCCCATTATCTTTTACTTGGGCTTCACCCTGAGGTCGTTTTGGAGGTTGAACAAAATTCATCGTACTTGTTTTTTGTTCACTTTGCATTTTTGGTTTAAATCTCAAAGCACTGTTTGGAATAATCAATTTATCAAGACTTTGTTTTGTAATAATTTGAGCAGTTGCAGTCATTCCAGGTCTTAAAAGTAACTCTTCATTAGAAACTCCAACAACTGTTTCATAAGTAACTACACCATTTACAGTTACAGGATTTAGTCTAACTTGTTTGATTTTTCCTTTAAAAGTTTTATTAGTATATGCATCAACACTAAATGTTACATCTAAATCTTTTTTTATATCTGCAACATCTGATTCATCAATACTTATTATTAAATCCATTTGAGTTAAATCTTTTGCCAAAGTAAATAGTTTCGGTGCATTCATAGAAGCTGCTAGTGTTTGTCCAACTTCAACAGCTCTATTTAAAACTATTCCTTTAATAGAAGATTTTACATAAGCTTTATCAAGATTTTGTTTTGCAGTATTTAAAGAAAAAGATGATTGTTCTACTTTTGCTTTTGCCGCTTCGAAAGAT
>JBGSBO010000099.1:0-6931 GCA_041730535.1 Minisyncoccia bacterium | reverse complement strand
ACATTTAATGGTGATGGAGTAAAAACTTGTAAATGTTGTGAAAAAAAAATGTCTTCAAAAGGTGGATTGTATGAAGGTGTATGTTCATCCACTTGTTCATCACAACAGCTAGAATATAATTCAATACCAATAAGCTTACTTTTTATAAAAAGAGTATATACCCATATAAAAGATGAAAATATTAGAAAAGAAGAGATTGAAAAGTTTATTAAAATTAATAAACTAAATAAAGATATGACAAAACATAAAATAAAAAGAGTTTCTAAATACTTTTTATCAAACCAGCTTGATAAATTGGAGATTAGAAGAAATTTAATTTATCATATAAACCACAAAGAAGAGTAAACTTACCCTCCTTTATATTTAAACTATATCTACCTCTTCTCTAATGTTTTTGCAACTTTTGAAAGCTCTTCCATTAAATAGTCATATTTTCTAGATTTTTCATAATGTCCTAAAGATAAAAAATATGTTGTAAGATTTATTGAATTTATGGAAAATAATCATGCAAAAGATGGTGCAAAAGGATTAAATTCTGATGAAATAAAGGCAATTATTTCACAAAAATATCCAAATTTTAAAATGATTCAAAGGGATAGTAGTTCACCTGCACAATATTATGAATTAGAAGATGGTTTTCAATTTGGGATTATTGAGCCACATAAAGATGATCAATAGGAACTCTTATATCATCTAAAAACATTTTCATATTTTACCTCCAAATTCTTCATCAATCTCATCTTTAAAATCAACTACACCCAAATCAATAATATTTGGTTCTCTAAATTTTAAATCTTTAAAATATCTATGTAAATTTTCTTTATCTTTCTTTGATAGTTTTTTAACAATTTTTCTTTTTATTGGAACAATCTGATTAATCTTTTTTTGTTTATGAAAACACTTATCTATCTCGTTTTTGTATGGAAATTTTTCATATAGTAAAGCTTCAAACTCAAAATAACCATCTTCTAATATGTGAACAATAAAAAATCCTTTATTAGTTTCAATAATATTTGCTCCTTGAATCTCTTCTTTAAATGGCTTTTTTGATTTTAAATAAACTGTTGCACAATCCTTTTGTCCACAGTTACATTTTGAATGAAAAAATAGTTTGTTTTGAATTTTTTTATTTTTAAATTCAAAACCTGCAAATTTACAAAATCTTTTAAAGAATTCTAGAAATATTGGTGTATTGTTTAGTAAGTACAAGGTTTATCCTTTTTAATTTATATAGGAAAGTATAGTTAATTAGATGGACAGTATTATGTCCATTTAATTAAACAAATTATGTAGTTTTTTATTTTAAAGAATCGCTTTTAACCCTTCCAAAGCTCCAAAAGGAATAGAAAATCCATAATCAGAATCCACATCAAATTCTCTTGGATTTATCCTTATAAGATTTCCATTATAGTATTTGGCAATATTTTCACTTTCTCTTCTAACTGTTGGAATTGCAGTTCCTGCACCTAGTTCAATAACTAAAAGTTTTTTTGGTTTATTTTCTCTTTTCCATTTAACATATCTTGTTTCTTGATTTAAAGTTATTTTAGCATTCCACTTCCAATCTCCAAACATCAAAATATTTGGTCATGCAATATCCCCGCATTTAGGACATAAAGGAATAGTAATTGATTCAAACTTTTCCATATCAATATCAAACTCTTCATTTGCTTCCCAAATCTCTTTTCTACAATCATTACTACATTGAAAATGAGAAATACGACCATGACATTCAACAATTTTGTTTTCATCAAATCCAGCTTTTTGGAACTGTCCATCTACATTTGAAGTAAATATGAAATAGTTATCATTCTTTTCTTTTACTAAATCCAAAAGCATTTTAAACCCATCATGTGGAATTGTATTTTTATATAAATTATATCGATTCCCATAAAAAGCCCATGCCATAGGTGGATTTGTAGTAAACCAAATGGGATTTGCCATTTCTTGAAAACCTAAATTTAGTTTTTTAGCTATTGGATAAGCATTCCAAAATCCCTCATTTCCTCTAAAATCAGGTAATCCACTATCAACTCCCATTCCAGCACCTGCTGTTATTAAAATAGCTTCTGCTTCATTTATGATTTGTTTTATTTCGTATAATTTATTTAGCATTTTTTTCATCATCTTTAATTAATTTATTAAACTTCTCATTTTGAATTTTAAAACACTCACTAATACCTAGATTTCCGAAATTTAATAATTCATCATTTGAATAAATATACACATTCTGAAAATCATTTTTAATTTGTTCAACTATTTCATTTGCTCTTTCATTTTTTTTAATTCCTTCCCATTTAAATGGGGTTATTAAAATAAAATTTAATCTATAGTTAGAATTTATAAATTCTTGAGAAATTGCTTTTAATGAGCCTGTACCACAACCACCACCTAAAGTTACAAAAATATAAATATCTCTATTTCTTTCTATAAAGTATTTAATTTGAGCAATTACATCTGAAGTTATTAGAGTATATCCACAAACTATATTTGACCCACAACCATAGGTATTATCTTTTTGTAATAAAATCTTTTTATCAACATTTTTTGTTTCTAATGCTTTTTTATCACTATTTATAATTAAAGCATCATATTCCATTGGATATGTGTTTGATAGATATTCTACGATATTAGAACCACCTCCACCTAATCCAATTAGTTTTATTTTGCATTCTGATTTCTTATTTTTTTCATAATTTTTTTTCAAATATAAGAAAAAAAATATTGTTAAAATTAAAATCAAAAAAATACAACAAGTGTCACCCATAAATTACTCCTTTATTTATATAAAGGAATCATAGAAAAATTTTAAGACAATTTTATGTCTTATTTTATATCTCTTTCAAATACCCTTGAACTCTCTCCTTAACATCATCAGCCAACCATTGAGGTTCAAGAACTTTTATATATGGAATATACCAAAGAATTAAAGGTATTATTTCCATTTCATGGGTTAGTTTTATTTCTATTTCAATTGAGCCATCTTTATCTTCACCTATTATTGTTTGACCACGTAAAGGCTTTCTTTCGAAATATTTTCTAATGCTTTTATCTATAAATAATCTAACTATAAATTGTTCATCAAGATTAAACCAAACAGAGTTTGCATATCTTAATCTATCTTCTACTATTTGAGGTGTCTCAAAGTTCTTTTCTAAATTATGTACATTCTTAATACTCTTTAAATGATACTTTTTGAATATCTCTTGTTCTCCTATATGAAGAGCTAAAAGATACCAAAATCCATCAAAAAATGCTAATTTAAGGGGTCTGACATGAAAGTTATAATTTTCATAATCAAACTTTATTTCAACTTTTTGTTTAATAGTCTTTTCGATTTGTTCAAACAACGCAATATTCTTTTCTTCTAAATATTCACCATTAATATTTGCAAAAATTGGATGTTCAAGTTGTTGAGTTACTTGTGATAATAAAGAGTGAGCTTTAGAGTAAAATATTCCTCCTGCACCTTTTGCCATTTCATCTAAAATACCAAGAATAAGTTTTTCATTTGAAGCTAGATTATCTTGAGTTAGTTTTGGATCTATCTTCCATGTTCTACCCTCTTTTATAGCTCCAAAGTCCTTTAGAACTTCATGTAAATCTCTTTGTATTGTTTTTGTACTAACATCAAGTTCTTTTGATAATTCTGTTATTGTCATACCATGAACATTGTTTTTTAACATTTCATAGATTTGGTTTATTCTGTTGTATTTGGTGTTGTCGTTTTGTTTATGTAAAATTGGTGGCACATTTGTCCTTTTGATAAATATTGACTATTCTACTTTATGAAGAATAAACAACATATAAAATATAGACAATTGAATGTCTAGATTTTTAAATCATTCTATTCCAGTAACTATTATTTCATATCTTAATAAATTCTCATCTATATCATCAATATTTTCTGTTCCAAAGATAATTTCTGTATCGATATTTGTTAAATCATGTATTTGACTCATATAGTCAGTTATTATAAAAAGTGATTGATTCTTATGAAATCCAAATTTAATTGTTAAAGCTTTTGCTTTTGATAATGACTTTTTAAAAGATTCATCCAGTTGCTTATCAAATTCATTTATTTTGCAAGTACCAACAATTCCATCTATTCTTCCATTATGTGTTAATATAGATTTATAATCTTCTAAATCCATTATAATCTCGTTGTTATTCATAATCAAATCCTTTTTTATTTTTAACATTTTATATTTAGAACGAGACGAAAATATGTCTATAAAATATATTAGGATTTAATATTCCAAACTCAAATTAGGTCAAAAAATGAAAAAAACAGATGATTTTATAAAATATGTTAAAAGATGGCTAATTTCTCATTATTCAGAATTTACTTATAAACCATACATTGTAAGAGATTTAAAATATAAAGGAAGATATATTTTAAAATTTAGTTCTATACCAAATATTTCTGTAATTATTGAGGCTGATGGTACTTTTGATATGTGGTGTAACATAAAATATAATGGAAAAGAGTATATGGAAAATCCATTAGATTTATTAACTGTTATTAAAAAAAATCATAAAGGATTTTATTGTGATTTGTGTATCGAAAAAACTTATCACAAAACTAAACAAAAAATTTGGGAAAATCATCTAAAAGATTTTATCATTTGGACAAAAGAAAATTTAAAAAAAGGTAATAAATTTATGGTGATAATTTACAAAGAAGAAGATGAATATGACTCTTATGATTTAGGAATTGTACCTGAGAATTTTGATATTAACAATGAATCACACCATAAACACATTACTTTTCGTTTTAACAAAAAATCAGATTATAAATATATCTATTTTCCGATAGAAAGATAAAAGAAAATCTACTTAAGATTCTCTTTTTAGCCTTTTATTATCAGATTTATTCTAACTCACTTTCCCAAGCTTCTTTTCTTTCTTTATAGGATTTTAAAGCGATTTCATAACTAATAACCCAAAAAACAGCATTATTAGAAAGTGCCATTCCTTTTAAATCTTCATATTTTTTACAAATAGCATTATAAACTTCATCATTTTCTTCACAATCAATAGCAATAGTTCCTAAATATGGATATGTCATATATGATGAATCAACTAAATCAAAGACCTCTATAAGTTTTGTATTAGGAAACTCCTTTTTCATAAATTGTAAAAATTCATCTCTTGCTTTATTATCAGTGAACTTTTCATTTAAATAACCTGTAAATATTTCCTTTAAAGAATCTATTTCTGGTTCTTTATTAAAAGCATGAATATCATTATAAACTGTATTAAAAACCATATAAAAGGTATCTCTTTTTCTTGTCTCTACTACATATTCTGCTAATGTTTTTAGTATTTGTGGCATTTTATTTTTCCTTTTTAATATTTTATAACTAAGACATTTTTTTCTAATGTTTTAGCATAGGTAATAGTATATTTTGTACCTGTTGAGTGTCCATTCCAAAATGCAACAATCAAATCTGATTCACGAACTATTTGTCTATTTCTGTAATGATAAGCTTTTTTATGTTTTTTAAAATCAGGAAAAAAGACTTTTGTTTCAATATTGTTTTTATTTGCCCATTGAACACCCATTGTATCCGCACCAACTGCACCACCACTAACGATTAAAGAGATAATATTGTCTTTGTTTATCTCTTTCATTTTTTCATCTAGTAAATTTTTATTTTTAAAATCTCTACTTCCAATAATCGCTACTTTCATTATTTTAGCCTTAATATTTATTTTAAAAAGTTTACAAAACTATTAAGACATAAAATAGTCCATTTGTTTAATTAAAATACCTTATATACAAACTAAAAGGCTTTATTTATGAACAATGTTTATAATTTAGTATTAAAGAATTTCTTTAAAAACAATGAAAAATTTAACAATAAATCATTTTTAATAGATGCAAATGATGATATTTTGCTAGATAAAAATGATGAAAGTAAAATTAGTTCAGGTGTTTATTTTAAACTTTATTTATCAAAAGTATCAAATGATTTAAAAATCAAACTATTGCTTTATTCTTGGAGTAATGGAACTCAAACTTATATAGTTTTAAATAAATCTATATGGAGTGAAGAAGGTTGGTGGTGGAAAATATATTTCAAAAATTGAAAACCATTATAAAAGAATAATTGGAAATTTTTTGTTTGTATTTAAACAAATAAAATACTATTGGCATTTAAAAGAGATTATTCATAAACTTGAGAATCCTATGTGTTCATTTCATTATAAATTATTAAATACTTTTTCAAGGGAATTTTTAGAAAAGTTTCTTTTAGAAGAATTTGATATTTATCCTATTTTAAATGTTCCTTTATTAAAAAATAGAATTGATAGAGGTAGTTTTCACCGAATATTTTTACCACATTACACAAGCGGATTTTATATGAATGGAATTGAAATAAGTGTAGATTTAGATGATAGTGATTTCGCAATTATCGAAAATGATGGTTGTGATATTACAAGGGAGAGATTTTTTGAAATTATAGAAAAAATTAGCTAGTTTAGAATTTATACAAAAAATACTGTGGAATAGTGATTTCATCAAAAGATTCTAAGAATTTAAAAGGAAATAATATTTCTTCTTTAATCAGACTATCTCCCATAATATAGATTTAGAAAGTTTATGGGTTGGGATTTCATTTTCCCAAGACTCATTTTTTATCCAATCCCTTTGAATTCTTCTATTTCTTGAACCAACAATTTTTTTATATCTTTTTTTTCTAGGATTATTAGGACATTTTGATTGTTTGAGTTTGTAATTTTCTAAATAAGATACAGATAGTTCTTTTTTAAATTTTATTGGATTTATTACTCCACCGATAAAATACAGTAATATTATGATATAATTTGAGTATGAAAAATGAAAGAATAGATGCAAGAAAATTAACAACAGAGCAACAACAAGAGAAAAGGAATATAGCTGCAAAATTATTTCAACGGGAAT
>JBGSBO010000098.1:0-6985 GCA_041730535.1 Minisyncoccia bacterium | reverse complement strand
AGATTGGTATGGATATTTGCAAAATAATACGGTTGCAGATGCAATCTTAGATAGGATTGTAAATTCATCCCATAGAATTAATTTAAAAGGAGATTCATTAAGACCAAAATATGAAAAAGTTGATGAAAATTATGAGTAATTCTTTATAACACTTGAACACTATGTGTTATAATTAAAGTTCAGAAAATATTCTTACAAAAAGTGTTCAAGTATTTCTGGAAACACTGTTCAAATACTCCGTTATACGCACTTTTTTAAAGATATATTTCTATTTTATTTAACTCTGAACATAAATAAAACTCTAATTCATCTTTGTTCTTAATCCTTCTATATAATCTATAGAATTTTTATGAAGAGACTGATTATTTTCTATAAAGTTTAATGCGCTAATAATTTGATTTTTTTTCACATCTGTTATTTTATATTTCGTTATGTCTCTACACATTTTAAATACTATAGTTCTTAATTCTTCATCTGTTTTTTTGGTTCTTCCTTCTAATAATTGAAAATCAGATATATCTTCAACAATATTTGATTCTTTTAAATAGTCTAAAATTTTAAAATCCTTATTTTTTAAACTCCATTCATATAATGATTTGTAAAATTTAAATTTGAATTCTTTGTTAACAAACATTACTAATAAATCAAAATATCTATTAATTAAATCATCCTTCTGGTCAATGAAGAAAAAATTAATAGTGTCATTTTTTAAACTATCTATTTCAAATAAATCTACAAGAATCTTGTTTTTTATTTTAATATCATTTTTAATTAATTCAATATTATCTTCTAATATTTTAAAGGCTATATCATAAAGTTTCATAGACAATATTTCATTAAAATCACAATAAAATCTATATTTATCTTGAGTGTAATAAAAATACTTTTTCTTAAATTCTAGATTTTTTGTATAAGAATAAATATACCTACAAATTTCTTTCTTTTCATAATATGAAAATAAATGATATTTTAAAACTTCTTCTAATTTTATAGAGACCACATCATTTGAAATATCTTTTAATTCTCCTTTAAACAATAAGTTTATTTTAGATCTATCTATTTTTTTATCTTTTAATATATTATAATATTTAATTTCCATTTTACATTCCTAAATAATGTTCTGTTATACTTGCTCTAAAATGTTTCATTTCCCAACTAACACCTTGTAAAGCTTGTTCATATGTATATTCATATTTTTGATACTCACATACTCTATTTTGAGCAAAAGTCCATCTAAATCCATGTGAACCTTGGTACTTAGCGTTTAATTCTCTACAACTATTTTTTATATCATCTAAATAGTTTTGATACTTGATTTTGAAATTTTTAGTATCATTATCTATAAAGTAATTTTCTAGTTTTTGATAAGTAGTTAAAGAAACTAGTACATCACCAACTTTGCCACCTTTTTCTTTTGTTTCTATTACTCCAACAGTTCGTTTGGATATTTCATCAATTTTAAATCCTTTTAACTGTTCTTCTTTGATTAAAGTTACACCTTCACTTCTAGCTCCTCCTTCAAGTTGTATTAATGCTGCTATTTGATGGCTTAAATTCTTAAAATTATTAATAATAGCTATTGAATTTACATAAACTCTATTATGATAGTTATTAGCTACAAGTTTTAAATCCCTAGCATTGTTCAAAAGTTCTTGTCTTATTTTAAAATCATAAATAATTGGATTTTCGTATTTCTCTTTTGAGTACTTATTTAAAGCAATTTCTAATTTTCCAATAGCTGATATTATTTTTTCTAGATATTGTTTACTAGGGTAATATTCTATTTTATATTCGATATAACTTTTAATATGTTCATCTGTGATTAATTCAAAGTTTTTTACTTTAAAATGCTCTTTTAAGTAGTTAAATAAGTTATCCCAAATCTTTTTATAGCTTTCCATTGTTTTAAAAGATGCAACACATTCATAATGTTCATGATTTGGATTGACTCTATTTATTTTTTTAGCACCTTCAAAGAAGATTACTTTAGTTAAAACAGCACTTTGATAATAAACACTTCCTCTCATTTTTCTTTTCCATTTATTTATAATTTTTCTTTTTCCCGTCTCTTAGTTACAGGTATGAGTTAAGTCTTTCTATTTTTTATTTATCTTTGAAAACATCAAACAAAGATTAGATTTTTATAGATCTAATAGAACTAAATATAGGTATTTACCTAACCATTTTAATGGCTTAACAGTTTTCAAAAAAGTTCTGTAAACTTTACTTTATGATTCATGATTTTTAAATAGTCTAGTAAAAAAGATACCAGTAAACTTTATTTTCTAGCTCAACATTAGACATTGTGTTGATTCAATGCTTACAATTTGTAAGGAGTTATTTAAAAGAAAATTCTATCAGTTATTTTGTAAAGTGAAATCGGTATTAATTTAAAAATTGGAAAGTAAATATTTTTACTCCCGTTTCCTTGTTTTTTCAATAAGGTAAGAAAGTGCCATAAAATAGACTTTTTAAAAGGATTAGTTTACAAACTCTTTGAATTTGAGTTTACAAGATAATTTATAGTTGTTTATAAAAGAGTTTATAAAAAACTCTTCATATGTTTGGTTATTTTTTATAAAATTAGCTAATTTTTCTATTTAGGAAGAGTACTTGATACTATTTATCATTTTAGATAATTGTATAAATTTTTGATGATTAGTATTACTTGCTTGTCAAAAAGATTTGTAAAAATTCATGTGGATTAAATTCAACTTCATCTCTTAAATCTTCAACATCAATTTTATTTTTTATATCAGTATATTCAAGATTTTCAAGCAAAGTATATAGTCTAATTCTATTACTTTTTCAATCTCTTGATGTGTTTTATCAGAAACATCCAATAATTTGCTCATTTGTTGTTGTGTCATTATATTCGCCTAAAATCTTTAATAATTAAAGGCGAATATTTCCAATATGTAAAATTGTTATTTGTTGAATATTTAAACTATCCAATAAAAAATGTCTTTTAATTTAATTCTCTTAAGAAAGCATCATCAAATTCTTTTTTAGTATATTTCATACTAAGGCTTTTACCTAAACTATCTGCAAAAGTTGTGTATCTTACATCAACTGAGGCATCTGATTTGCTATTGCAAGTGTTATATCTGCAAAATGTTTCTGTTGCTGGCGATAGTGCCGATACTGAATTGTCATCTTTATCAAATTCAATTGCAATTGGTAAGCTTGTTAAACTTTTTTTGGTTGTATCTGTTGATGTAACTTTATTAAAATATCTATTGATTTTTTCTCCACTATAAATTCTTGCATTGATTTTCATATTAAAATCGCCACTATATAATTTAGCTTTATTCCCTCTTGCTTTAGCATTTGCAACAAAGCTTTTTAATTCATTGCTTTCTAAATATCTGCTAGTAAGTTCAGATGAATACTCATATAATTTTAATCCATCTTTAAAATTAATTACATTAACTGTTTCACTAACTGTTTCTCCTTTTACCCAACTCTTTTTTTCTAAGTCATCTGCAAACTTTGAGAAGTCTTGCATAGCACCAGCACACCCATTGAATAATAATGTAGCTGTTGCAAAAGCTGTAACCATAAGTAGCTTTTTCATTTTTATCCTCAATATTTAAATTATTAATTTGTGATTATAGATATTTTTTAATTATTATTAACTTAAATTCTCTTTTAATATTAAGAAAGAAATCAATTTTATAGTTATAAATAAGTAATTCATGTTCTAGTTAAATTATTATTTTTATTTTGTCTTTTTATTATATTTTTCAACTTTACAATTTCATTTTCTAGATTAAATCTAATAATTTGAGCTTGATTCATTTCATCATAAAATTTATCAAATTGGTTTTTATTATTTGTGTTAACATTTAATATTTCATTTTGAATTTTTAAATTATCATTAGAAAGTTGTCTAGTTGTTTCAATAAACTCTTCAAATTCATCTATTATCTTATCTGTGTTCTCAAGAACTATATGTTCATATTTTTTCATATTATCTTGAATTTTCTTTTCTAGGTTATTTACAAACTTATTTTGAATAAAATTGTAAATAAGAATTCCAGTAAAATTACCAATAATAAAGATAAACACTAACATACTTATAAAGGTTGATTCATTGAACATCTTGAAGCTTTTCATTTTTAATATATTCATTAATAAATTTACATATATAAGTATGACAAACATTAAATTTATATTTTTTTAAAAGATAATCTTGTATGTATGTTGAACTATAGCCATCATTATGAAATTGTTTTATTACACTATATAAGGATAAAAGTCTTTGTAATTTAGGTTTTAATTTCTCTTTTTTATATTTAATTCTATCAATTCTCGAGATATCTCCTAATTTATTCAAAGATTCTCTTTTATTTTTTGATTTTAACAATTGTTCTTTATCGTAAAAACATTTGATTGCAAGTAGAAATGAAGCAAAAGATAAAAGCTTTTTATCTGCTCCATTATTTTTTAATTTAAAAAACTGATTTCCTTGTTCATCAAATATCAATAATTGAAATTCTAGATTTTGTCTATTAAACCAATTTATTAACTTTCTCTTCTGTTCATCAGAAAGTTTAGTATGTAATTGAAATTTAGAAATCATTTCTGCATCGACTATGTTGTTTTTTTTCATATACTTTTCCTTTATTTATAAAAAGGCTGTATTATGTTAAAATACTGTAACCTTTATAGAGGGTAAGCTTAATCTTTTTAAAATTTGGCGATAGCAAAGAGATTAGGCAACTTTAATTGTTCTTGATAAATATTCAGCTATTTTAATTTTAGGATATAAAATTCGGCCTCTTTTGCCGTTACCTGCTTTTATGTACTCTATTCCTATTCCTTCCTTTCTCCAATTTTCTAATGTACTCGGAGATACTCCTAGTAATTCAGCTGTTTGGCTTTGATTAAAAGCAATTGTTTTTTTATGAAATAAACTAATTTTATTTATTTCTTCAATAGTTTGTGGTATACTGCTCATATTATGACCTTATTTATTTAATATTTAAATAATTATATTTAAATATTAAATAATTGTCAATATATTTTACATTACTAAGGAAAAAATATTGGATATTGAAATAGCATTAGAAAAATTATTAAATTTTTATAATATAAAAACACTTACTCAATTAGCTGATAAATTAAATACAAATCAATCTACTATTAGTGGATGGAGATCAAGACAAGCATTTGGGACTTTAATTGAAAAAGTATTACAAGTTGATGAGCAGGCTTTATTTTATATTTTTAATAATGAATTAATAAATGATAGTAACCTTAAAATATCCGAAGAAGTATTAATTAATTCTATTGAATTTAGAATTATAAATAAAATGAAAACAGAATATAGTAATTTCCAACAAGAAATTATCTTATTAAATCAGTGTTTAAAAGAAAATATAGAACAAAATTTTAGAACAAGAGATGATTTAGTTAACTTAATAAAGAAATATAATATTAGAATTTTTACAGATACACTACAACATATGATTACAGAAAAACATAGAAATAATGTTATATCATTTTTATATACTTTTGATGATATCGAAATAAATTATATATGTAATAATTTAAAAAATTTTATTACTTTTTTAAAAGATAATATCACTTGGTATAATAAATTTTTCTCATTTAATAAAAAATAAGATATCCCCACCTTTTTTATCTCAGTTGTCCTCACTCTTTTAAGTTAATCTTGCCGTTTGCCGTTGGCTAGTTCAAATGATATGGTAGGGAATGGCTCAAGAGTGAAGACAACTTGCCCTTGTACTACTTTGGATTTAACAAAATAGTACAGGACAAGTTAGTCTAAAAGTTGCAAATGACACGGCTTTTGCAGGACTTTCGTTACGACATTTAGTAGATTATTGTTCAGCTCTTAATCTACGACACAATTACATTAGACGGTTCCCCTTATCTAATAACCTATATATTTAATTAATCTAGTATAAACATTTATTGTTTATTTAAAAACCTCTGTTTTATATATTAACTAGTAAATCCATAGGAGTGTCCTTGCTACTATAAAAATAGTAGAACGGGCATCTCCAAGGTGAATCGTACCGCATACACTTCCTCACACCTTGCTGATTTGGTCTCTTATTTGGCTATGATTATTTTCGGTAAGTTCATTCTCACCTTATATAAGTATTTGTTTTGTCGTAGGATTTCGCCTTACTGTGCAGTCCTTATACTCTACCGCTTTATATAGTTATTTTAGGTATTACTTTATCCTCAACATTTAAGTTGATTTTTTTTGAAAAAAATTTGGATTAAAAGCTTGAAATTTATTTAGATATTTGTTAAAATAAGATTACTTTTTAGCAATTCTTGTAGTCGCCAAACTAACATGTTAAGAATTGCTAGGATACCTCCTCTTTTTAGACATAAAAATATTCTCCAACAATTAAGTGGCTTCATACTTTTATATTTAACATTTGAATTTATTTTGAGATTTGTATTTAAAATTAGAATGTAATTTTGACAAGGGACATATCTAATTAAAATACTTAGAGCTTAGCAAATTTACCGAGTGATAAATCTACCAAGCAGATATGTGCCTTGCCAAGCTCTAAATATTTATAGAGTTAGTATATAGGGTTTAAAAAGTAATGTAAATAAAGGAAAATTATAAATATATTTTTTCTATAAATAGCAATAAAAACTAAATTACCTTAAATTAAACAATATTAAGTATATTTAAGAATTATTTACTTAAAAAAAAATATTAATACTAAAAATTAAAATGTAATTAACATTTAGTATTTTTTATTTTAAGGTTGGAAATAAGTTGGAAAGTATAATAAAAGAAAAACTTAAAAAGCTTAACAAAGCCCTTTAAATCGATGGCGACCCCAGAATGATTCGAACATGCGTGTTCTGGAGGAAATCCGGAAAATATTTAATTCTTATAGTATCATATTAGTTCCTAAAGCCCATTGTATAAGGAGTCTAATTTCTTATTAATTCTTTATATAGTACTATTATTTCTATAAAAGGT
>JBGSBO010000097.1:0-6998 GCA_041730535.1 Minisyncoccia bacterium | reverse complement strand
TGCTAAATAAAAGGAGCTAAGATGGATAGAATTATAGGATTATTACTAGTAGTATCTGCGGTTATGACTGTATATTTTAGTTTTTTTAACGATGCGAAAATATTTATAGGTTAATATGAAAAAAATTAATTTTTTGAAAGTGGGAGTGATTTTTTCACTTCTGCTTTTTTTATGCTCAAATTTAAGCGCTCAACAATTTATCTTAAATGATGATAAATTAATAGATGATAGAGCCGCTATTAAAATCAACGAAATTGGTGCTGAAGTTAAATCTAAATTAGGTGTTAATATATATGTGTATGCAAAATCTAATTTAGGTTTAGGCGAAAATGTTAAAACAAAAGATAAAATTGATTTCATTAAAAATAGTGAAAATCAAATAATATCAACACTAGAAGAACCATATGTTTTATTAACTATTGCAGTTGAAGAAACACATGTTAATCTACTTTTTTCTGATGACTTTAAAGATATTCTTGATAAAAATGATATTTTAGACGGATATATAGTTCCTTTATTAGCATCACAAGATAAAAATACATTATTTGCAAAAGTTAGTGCAGCTACACTGAACGGATATGCAGCTATTGCTGATACTCTTGCAGAAGCAAAACAAATTAAACTAGAAACAAGTATAGGAAATGCTGGAAAAGTATCAAGTACTATATGGCGTGTTCTTATGTATACGTTGGTTGTTTTAGGATTATTAGCATATACTTACGCAATTTTAAGAAAAAGAAAATAAAAATATGAAAAGAAATTACTGGCCTTTACTGTTTATCGGAATTTTTAGTTTTACGCTAGGTATGATTATTTGGACTATAAAAAGTGCAATTTCTGTACCTGTTATTGAAGATCATAGCTTTATGAAGAAATATCAAGATGTTGAAGAACATTACAATGAGATGATGGATTCAAATGTTTTATTTAGATCAAAATTTAATTTTGAATTATTTATAAATGATAAACAATTTGCTTTATCAACTGAAGATATAAAATATTCACAAAGAGTTATTGAAAAATTCTCTGTAAATAAAAACTCATTAAAAGTTGGAAAGAATAGTTTAAAACTTACAGTTAGTGATAAAATTACTAATGAAAAGAAAGATGTAAAAATTGATCTAATTCTTAGTAAAACTATTTCAAATGATAGTGATAAGTTATTAGGTAATAGTGATTTTACTGTTAGTGATAAAACTTATACATCTGATTTTGAAATTAAAGATGAAAATAACTGGATTATTACTGGAAGTTTTGTTGTTGATGGAATAACTGGATATCTTTATATTAAAACAAATGCAATTTAAAAAAAAACTTTTAGTTTTCCCCACCTCAAGATCTATTAGAAATTTTATTTCAACACAAAAGAGTAGCAATACTCTTTTGCCTTTTACTCTTACAATCGATGAGTTTTTTAAAAAATCAATTAATCTTAATACTATGAAATATTGCGAAGAAGAACAAAGAGTTCTTTTTTTAAGTGAAGCAATAAAAAATACAAACATCCAAAAACTTGGAATCTCAGATAATTTTACAAAATTTTTAAAACAAAGTGACTATATTTATAGATTCTTTCTAGAATTAGCAAGTGAAAAAGTACAAATCAAAGATATTCAAAATGTAGATACTTATGATTTTTATTTAGAACATTTACAAATACTTGAAACTATTAAAACTAACTATATAAATATACTAGAAAAAAATTCTTATGTAGATAGAATAAATCTAGATAATCATTATAAAATAAATGAAAATTTTTTAAAGAAATTTGAAGAAGTAGAATTACATTTTGAAGGATATTTTACAAAAGTAGAATTTGAAATAGTAGAAAAAATCTCAAAATTTATTAATGTCAAAATCCAATTTTATTCAAATGAATATAATCAAAAATCATTAGATGTTTTTAAAAATATGAATTTAGATTTAAAAATAGATTTTAATTATAAAATTGATTTATCAAATAAAATAGTTTTAGAAGAAGAAAAAAATGAAAAAAATCTTAAATTTTTGGAAATCAAAGGTTTTTCTTCAAGATTAAATCAAATAGCATATATAAAAGACTCAATAGTAAAATCAGTTCAAAATGGTGTAAATCCATCAGATATAGCACTTGTATTACCAGATGAGACTTTTGCTTCATACATACAGTTATTTGACACTGAGAAGTATTTTAACTATGCCATGGGTAAAACTATTAAATATACAAATTTATATCAAGTAGCCTATGCTATTTATTCATATTTGAGTGAAGATGATATTAAGCATATTTCAAATCTTGATTTTCTAAAATTAGATAAAAACTTTATTGATAAAAATATAAAATCAATTTGGAATAAAAGAGCAACAAAAGATAGTTTTGGGTTTATTTCTGAATTTATTAAATCAAAAGAGGATTCTACAGAGTTACTAGAAAAATATGATGAACTACTTTATAAACTAAATATCATTGTTTTTTCAAATGATAATGTGATTTTATTAAAAGATGTCTATAAAATATTTTTACAAAAATTAGTAAAACTTACCCTTGATGATGTTAATTCTGGAAAAATAACAGTACTTGGACTTCTTGAAACAAGAGCTGTTGAGTTTGATACTATTATTATTTGTGATTTTAATGAATCATTTATTCCAAAAATTTCTGTAAAAGATAAATTTCTTTCAACAAAACTAAAACAACTATCAAATCTTCCTACACAATTTGATAGAGAATCACTACAAAAATACTATTATAAAAGATTAATTGATACTTGTAAAAATGTTTTTGTATCTTATGTAAATTCAGATACAAACCAAATATCACGATTTGCAAATGAACTTTTTGTTAAACATATTAAAACAGATACAAAATCTCCTGGTCCTGCGCCTGTTAGGTATACTTTTGGCATATATTATCTCACCTTAAATTTAAATACTGTTCTATAAGAATTTATTAATAATGAATTAATTTAAATATTTTGAATAGAAAAAGATTTCTTATGTATTGATAAACAATAATATTTTTAAGAAAATACAATAAGAAATCTTTAACATAGACAAATATGTCTATAAAACAAGTAGGAGGTAATTGAAAAAATAAAAGTTTAATATTAGGATGAATATATTTAACCATATCTTTTCAACATAAAGAATTATATAAATTCATAGTGTCCTTTTAGTGGTAGACTAGAAATTATTTTACTTATTAGTTATATATAATACTCAAAATAATAGTATAAGAAATTAGAATAGGCTGAAATATTTTATATTATTTTTATCGATAAAATAATCTATCATTTTTGAGCTAATAATTAATGATTATATTATTCAGATAGATAATGAAATGAAAATTAAAAAGAATTTTTTTGGAATTACTTCTACTTGGGTAATTTGAAAGTAAAATAAATATAGGTAAAAATTTGAGAAAATTAACTGTTAAATCTAAACTCTGAAATATTTTTTTTTAAGTAAAAATACTAACAATAAATCCATTCCAATAATAGGTGTATGTATAAATATAGAGAATATTTTTATTTATACATTCTCCTAAAATTTGGAATATTAACAAAATTATAATTCCTTTTATAAGAACTTTATTATATATTAGTTATTTAGTGGTAATTTTTATTTTAGTTGATTAAATACTTCATCTAATTGTAAGAATACTTTTGTATTTTGTTTATTTTTTCCTATTGTAATCCTAATTGCATTTTGTCCATATCCAGTTAAATCTCTTACAATTACTCCTCTTTCAAGAAGTTTTTGTGCAACTGTTTTTGACACAAATTTATCACCAAATTTAATTGTAATAAAATTTGTATAAGATGGAATAAATTCAAAACCTCTTGATTTTGCATAATCTTCATATCTTGTCATCTCTTCAAAGTTTTTTCTAATACAACTCTCTACAAACTCTTCATCTTTAAGTGCTTCAATAGCAGCAGCTAATGTTAAAGTTGTGATATTAAAAGGTGCTCTTAATTTATAAAAAGCATTTATAATTTCAGGTTGAGCAATACCATATCCAACTCTCATTCCACCAAGGGCATAAGCTTTTGAAAAAGTTCCTAAATAAATAGCATTTGGAAAACTAGCAATTAAATCTTTTGGAACTATTCTTTTTTTCTCATCTTTAAATGCTGCATATTCTTGATAAGCTCCATCAACAACAACTAAAGTTTCTTTATCAATAGTTTCTAAAAATGCATAAACATCATCTTTATCTAAACATTCTCCCAATGGATTGTTTGGTAAACATAAGAAGATTACATCAGCACCGTGTTCTTTATAAAGTTTTGAAAATTGCTCAAGATTGTGTTGGTCATCTTCAGTTTTGATTATTTTTGCACCTGTTTGTTTTCCATAAATTTCATACATAGCAAATGTTGTTTTTGCCATAAGAATTTTTGAATCTTTTTCACATTTTGCATGAACACAATATTCTAAGATTTGGTCACTTCCTGAACCAATAATTACATGTTTACTTGTAACATCAAATTTATTTGCCAATGCTTCTTTTAATTCATACATTGAATCATCAGGATAAATGAACATATTTTTTGCTAATTCTTTAATTTTTATTACAACTCTAGGAGCTGTTCCATAAGGATTTTCATTTGAAGCTAATTTTATAACATCATTTGGATTAATCCCAAACTCTCTAACAACTAACTCTATTGGTTTTCCAGCTTCATAAGTTGTAACATTTTCTAATACTTGATTAAATTGCATTTATATTTCCTTATTTTGAATAATAATCCTGAAGTTATTAAGAATGTATAATTTATTAATAATTCAAATACTATTGTTAATATCTTAAAAGGATTCTATGAATTTAAAGTGGCTGTTTAGTGTTTGATATAGATTAATCTTTTACTATTTTTAATCTTTTTGCATAGATTAGCAATAATGCACCTATTAAAACAATTATGGCTGTTATATATAGTGAGTAATTATAAGAATTAAATTTTTCGTATAAAGCTACGCAATAAAGTGGTGCAATAATCATCCCTAAGCTATATGCACTTGTAATTATTCCCATTAAAACAACTGGATTTTTATCTGATAATTTACCACTTAAATTCATAAATAAAGCAGTTAATCCTATAAATGTCATTCCATATAAAAATCCAGAAAAAACGTTTAAAAATATATTATTTGTTAAAGTTGGAATTAAAATACCAATAATTTGAATAAATAATGCTGTAATTATCATATTTACACTACCGTATTTAAAAGCTAATTTCATCCAAATAATACTTGATGGAATTCCTGCAATTCCTACAAATAACCATGCTAAATTTCCATATCCTTCAAGCCCTTTTACTTTATCGATAATATCTGGTAAAAATGTAGCTTGAACTACAAATCCTATCCCTTCACAAAAATAAGCTATTGTTAATACAATTATAAAAGGAGTAAATATCTTCTTGTCTATTTTATGTTTTATTGCTTGTATATCTATTTTATTTTCAACAGATAAAATATATAATGGATATACACTGCAAATTATTGCAACAATTGTAAGAATTAACCAAGAAACTTGCCACAAATTTTCATTCATATTAATATATCTTAAAAATAAATGTGTCGTAGTAATAGCAATTCCTATACCCGAAAAATAGATACCCATAATTTTAGTTTTATCTTCTGCATTTAATTTCACCATTACAATAGATGAACAAACAACTAAAATCATCGCCGTGCCAAATCCAGCAGTTAATCTTGATAAAATCCATAAAAATTCATTTCTTGTTAATCCTAAAATTATTGTAGAGATAATTGATAATAGTAAACCTATTCTAAAAAATTTTATTTTTGTGTAAATATCTTTAATAAAAATAGCAAAAATAGCTCCGCTTAAATAACCTATATAATTTACTGATGCTAGAAAACCTGCGAATTTTACAGTTAATATATCATTCAACATTAATGGTAACAAAGAAGTAAAAGAAAATCTCGCGATACCAACTCCAATAATTATAGAAATGATACCTGCTAATAAGATAGTATTATTTGAATTTTTATCTAACAATAAACATATTTTCATGTAAGCCTTTAACTTGAAGTTAATTGGATAGTATAAATAATTAGTGTTCTTTTGGTGGATTATATAGGTTGGTCAGAAAATTTTAATTTAATTTATTTGCTTAGCATTTTGTAATAGTATATAATGGGAAGATTTTCTTTAAGTTTTATGATTTTTCCTTTCATTTGTTTTATTACTAAGATTTTTAAAGCATTAAAAGATTAAGAAATAAAAATTAATATCTAGGATTAATAAATAAAAAAAGTAATTCTTTTGGAAATAAAAATAGTTAGTATTTCTTCACTATTCTAAGTTGATCTTTTCCTTCACATTTGACTAGTTTAATTTAATATAAGGAAAAACTATTTCTACGCTATGCTAAGAATTATAAGAACCGTGGTGTATTTTGTACCTTTATGTAAGTAAATATAGCCAATCATATGTTTTTTCTTCAAATGAATTTAAATCTATAGGTTTAGTAATAAGATTTAATAATTATTTATACTTTATAAAAAGTAAAGAGACTAAAATATACAACTCTTTAAAACAGGTATAAAAATATCTGTTTTCCGACACCCTATACTAAAACTCAAAAATTAACAAAATCCCATCAAATAAGTATACGAAAAATACTATCGGATTAGAATATAGTACGGAAATTAAGTATAAAGGGTTTTTCGCATATTAAAATTTAAAGGTATGTAATAATGGATTAATTAAGTATGTGATAAGTGAAAGATATATTTTAAAAATAAGAATTAAGAGATATAAATTGGTGTGATATGCAGGATTAAACTTGCCTTTAAATAGGTAGTTTTGAAGATATGATTATAAAAGTACCCTAAAATTATAAATCTCAACTTTCGCACATAAAACCAAGCTGTTTTTTAGTATAAAGCCTTAGCATATGGATAATTTGCTCTAAATCTTTATTTCTCTTGACAATTTGAGCAGATTTAATAAGTTGTTCCAGTATTTTAAGGAACATTTCCAT
>JBGSBO010000096.1:0-7084 GCA_041730535.1 Minisyncoccia bacterium | reverse complement strand
TTTGGAAATAAATCAATATGCAATTGATTTTAAATTGGATAAAAATATATCTAAAAGTATTTCAAAATCAATATATATTGATGAAGTAAATGTAAATAAAAGTTTTGATAATCATTCGATTTTTTATACAACTAAAGCTTTTTTATTTGAAGAGTATGCTTTAAATAAATGGATAAATAAACCTTCATATATGATTTATAATAGTTTGAAAGATTCCTTTGATACTAAAACAGAAAATGAAGCAAAATATAAACTAAAAACAAATGTAATAGATATTTATAATAGTATTGAAGAAAATAAATCATTTGCAATTTTAAAAGTAAAATTTGATTTAGAGTTTAATAAAAATATTATAAAAACATATACTTATGAGAAAAAGATTTTATGTAAAACAAATGACCCTTATGGTTTTGTAATAGCTATAAATCAAGCTTTTGAAGAAGTTGTAAATGACTTGAGTTTACAACTTTAATCTTTTTTAATCTTTGATTCTTTTAGCTAAAAGAGGCGCAATATTCATAACTATAAAAAGTCTTACTATATGATGAATTGTTATATATGGAATATTCGCAGCCACTAAAATAGCTATTAGATTTATCTCTGCTTGCCCACCTGGACTAAAGGCTAAAAGCACTGAAATAATAGGGAAATCAAAGGCAAAATATACAATAGAGATAAAAATAGCACTTACAAGTGCAAGTATAATAAAATGCCCAAAAGTACCTATCAAAGTCTTTATAATTACTTTTAAAGTTACACCTTTAAAAGTAAATCCTATTATTGTTCCAAATATTACTTGAACAAATTTTAACAGTTCATCAGGTGGTTTGGAGTGAACAAATCCACTACTAAAAGCAATAATACTTAAAATCATAGGACCGATTAAATATGCAGCTGAAATATTCAGTTTTTTTGCTGTATAAGCTCCTATTATTCCAATAATAGCTAAGTAAAAAAAATCAGCTAAATAGATTTCATTTATAGGAACAGTTATTAGTTTGTTTCCACTTATATCTATATGAAAAATATATTGGATGATAAAAGGAAGAGTTAAAACTATGAATAAAAGCCTTGAAGATTGAACGAGAGTGATTTTTGAAGTATCAGCTTTTAGCTGTTCCCCAAGAATTACCATTTCAATAACACCTCCTGGCATTGAAGAAAAAAAAGCAGTTCTTTTATCAAAGTTTAGAACTTTGTAGTAATAATACATTCCAGCAAAAGCCACAATTATAGTATATGGAATAATAAGTAAAATACTAAAAAAATATATATGAAGATTTCCCAAAATCTCAGGTGTAAACGCACTTCCTATTGTAAGACCGATTATAATTCGTGCAGGTGTTGAAAATATTTTTGGACTTTGTATTGGAAGATTTTGAAATCTCATAGCAAGAGATGAGGTAAAAATGGCACCTAATAACCAAGGAAGTGGTAAATGAAGATAAATAAATAAAATAGAACCCACTACCCCTATAAAAATTGCAAGTAGCATTTGTAAGAGGTTTGTGAGATTAGGCATTAATACTATTCTTATTTATAAATCTTTTATTCATCTAGATATTCACTTATTTCTTTAAATTTCTTTTCTTTTTTATTATAATACTCAATTGAGCCATCATCCAAATTATAGTACCAACCATGAATTAAAATTTTATTTGATTCTATTTTTTCTTTAATTGCTGGATAAGTTAAAAGATTTTCTAATTGGCAGATTATAGAGTTTTTTTCTGTAGCTTTGTATAATTCTTCTTCATTTTTATAAAGATGTTTGTTTTTAAGGGTCATTTCTCTTGCAATTTTACCCAACTCTAGCCATTTTCTGATATTTATATAGTTTTGAGTATTTGGAATATCTTTATATAAACTTTGACAAGCCCCACAATAAGAATGCCCACAAACAATAATATTTGAAACATTCAAAATAGAAACAGCATACTCAATAGCAGAAGCAGTTCCGTGAAAATCTCCGTTTAAACTAAAATGAGGAACAAAATTTCCAATATTTCTTAAAATAAACAAATCACCAGGTTTTGTTCCAACCATAAAATCGATGGTGATTCTACTATCACAACAAGAAATAAATAAAATTTGTGGTTTTTGTCCATTTGTATTTAGTTCTTGTAAGTCATCTTTAAATTCGTCAAAATGATATTTACGAAATAGTTTATTACCTCGTATTAGGTTTTTTATTGGATTCATAAAAATATATTAACAAGATATAATGTAAGAAAAATCAAAAAAGAGTTAAATTTCTATGGGAAATTCAACTCTTTTTATAGAGGTTTTTTTTAAGCTTCTATACTTCTTAAAACCAAGTCTTGAGCCTCTTTTATTAATAATTCTAAATGCTCTTCACTTATAAAACTTTCAGCATAAATTTTATAAATATCCTCAGTTCCTGAAGGTCGTGCTGCAAACCAACCATTTGCAGTTGTCACTTTTAGACCACCGATACTTGCATTATTCCCACTTGCATTTGTATAGATGTTTTCTATTTCTTCATTTGCTAAAGTTTTAGATGTAATATCTTTTACACTAAGATTTTTTAGTTTTGCTTTTTGTTCATAATTTGCAACTGCATCAACTCTTTTGTAGTAAGCTTTACCAAACTCTTTTTCAAATTCTTGATAAATAACCCCTGGGTCTTTTTTTAGTTTTGCAGTAATTTCAGCTGCTAAAAGATTTAAAATAATTCCATCTTTATCAGTAGACCAAACACTTCCATCTTTTCGTAAAAATGAAGCACCAGCGCTTTCTTCTCCACCAAAAGCTAAACTTCCATCATATAAACCTTCAACAAACCATTTAAATCCAACAGGTACTTCATAAAGTTTTTTATCTAAAGATTTAACAACTTTATCAATCATTGAACTTGAAACTAAAGTTTTTCCAACTCCTAGGTCATTTTTCCAAGATTTTCTATTTGAAAATAGATACCAAATAGCAACAGTTAAATAATGATTAGGATTCATAAGTCCTACACTTTTTGTTACAATCCCATGTCTATCAAAATCTGGGTCATTAGCAAAAGCAATATCATATTTATTGGCTAATTGAATAAGTGAAGCCATAGCATAAGATGAAGAACAATCCATTCTTATTTTTCCATCATGGTCACATGACATAAAAGAAAAAGTAGGGTCAATTGATTCATTTACAATATCAAGGTTAAGGCCATAAATTTCATTTATTTTTTTATAAACTTCTAAACCAGATCCACCTAATGGATCTACACCAATATTAAGATTTGCATTTTTTATAATATCCATATCAATAATAGTCTCTAATGCTTTTACATAAGGTGTTATAAAATCAGCAATTTCTAAAAATTTAGATTCATATATTTTATCAATTGCTATGAATTTAACATCTTTTAGACCATCTTTTAATATTTCATTTGCTCTTTTTTCTATAACAGACGTAACATCAGTATCTGAAGGCCCTCCATTTGGAGTATTGTATTTAAATCCACCATCACATGGAGGATTATGTGAAGGAGTTATAATAACACCATCATTTAAATCTGTTGAACTTTTATTTGATTCAATTATTGTAAAAGACATAACAGGAGTTGGAGTATATGTGTTTTCAGGTGCAATTTTACAGTGAACTTCATTTGCTAAAAAAACTTGTAAAGCTGTTATTTGAGCAGGAGTTGATAAAGCATGAGTATCAATTCCAATATGCATAACACCAGTTATTCCAGCATTTTTTCTATATTCACAAAGTGCTTGAGTGATTGCTAAAATATGGTCTTCATTAAAACTTGATTTTGTAGAACTTCCTCTATGACCTGATGTTCCAAAACTAACTTTTTGATTTTGGATATTTATATCTGGCTTATTAATATAATAGGCTTCAAGTAATTTTTCAATATTTTCTAGTATTTCTTTAGGTGCTTTTTTACCTGCTAATTTATTTATCAAGTTTTATCCTTTGCTATTTTAATTGCTTTTATAAAAAGAAGCGTTATTTTATCGAAACATTCCTTTTATGATAACGGAAAAAATAAAATTCCCTTTTCAATAAGGAAGCGAAAATATGAAAAGGGAATAGGAATAATTGTTAGTATTTATGAGTCATATCTAAAAATAGGAGGTAATTTAATAGACTTTCATATTGTATTGAAATAAAATGTAAGAAAAATAAAACTTTTAAAAAAGATTTTATTTTTACTTAAAAAATTCACATAAATCAACATCAAAAATTATTGATAATTTATAAAGCTGATTCAGATTAAATTTTTTAGAAGATTTTAATGATTCAGCATTGGTAACAAATGATGGATTGGATAATCCAAGAGCTAAACTAACATCTAATTGAGTTAAATTTTTATTTAGTCTAATTTTTCTTACATTTTCAGATACTTTTTTATGGAATTTATCAGTTTCTTCTTCTGTAATTTCAGCAATGAACATTTCTTACCTTAATAAAATTTGTTCAATATTATTACTTATAGGTAATATCTAATAATACCTTATGGTAATATTAGGCATAATTCATATTCAGTAGAAATGCATTAGTGAGAATAACACTATTCTTATTTTCCCAATATTAGCAATTAAATAAGAATTTATAATATTAACAGTTGATTTTTAATAGTATATGTAGTTCTATGTATTGTATTTAGAAAAATAAATTTTATAAGGGCAGAAAATGTATCAAAGAAAAAAGTATTTATTAGTCTTAATATTTGGACTAATCAGTTTTTTTACAGGGTGTGGAAGTAAAAATATTGAAGTAAAAACACCAGAATCACAAATTACAATGAATAAGGAAAAATCATATATAGTTTTTTCAAGACCTGCCAGTATTTTTGGAAGTGCAGTGGATGTTGATGTAATAGAATTTGATATAGAAAAAAAAGAACCTATAAAATTAGTTAGTGTTATCTCTAACGGGGAAAGAATAATATATGAAACAAATGAAGGAAAACATTACTTCTTTACTAATGTAGGACAAAATGAGAATATAGAAACCATTGATATAAAAAAAGGTGAAACAAAATTTGTAAATATAAGTGCAAATATTGAAACGGGAATACTCTTCTATCCATTAATACTTGATAAACAAAGATTAGATATAAAAAAAGAAATTTCTAATGTAACTTGTGATAATAATTTATTAGAAAAATTATTATTTAAAAGAAATTTAAATGGTGATTCTGAATTAGAATCTTCAGCCTTACAATTTAAAATTATTTGTGAAAAAAATAAAATCAAAGAAATAAAAGATTTATACTATGGAAGTTCTGTCGAAGAATTAAATAAAGTTAAATTAGTGCAACCAAATGATGAAGCTTTTTCTTATTTTAATAAAAATATAAATGAATTTTCAACAGATATAAGAGAATATTACCCTATTTGGGACTTTAAGTTTAGAAATGTACCAATTGTAGAAAAACCAATTATGTTAATTGATAATATTATTGAGGATAAGCAATTAAATAAATTTTCAGCAGTAAATATCATTTCTGGTAAGCATAATGAGAAAATGGATAAATTATTGATAACTGAATATATTAATGATTTGAAAAATGAATTTAGTTCATATACAGCAAAAGATAAGATTTTATCATTAAAAATTACTTTTGATAAATATGATAATGGAAGTATGGCATCAAGATATATGTTAACAGGAATAGGTAAGAACTCTTTAAGAGATAGTATGGGAGTAATTGATTTCAGAATAGAATTAATAGATGAGAATAATGAAGTAATCAATAGTTTCAGAATTTTTGAAGTAGAGGCTGGTGGTATATTAGGTGGGATTAATACTTTAAAACCAGATACTATGAAGATAATTACAGAATATATCCAAAATAATCTTCTTAAGAAGAAATAATAAATATGAGGATGGTGTTAAAAATTAATAATTTTTAACACACTCTTTTTTATCTACTTAATTCAATAAGTTCATCTAATCTACGATACCATTTATCAAAAAATCTGCATTAAATTTCAATTTTTGCTCAAATTCCAATGCAACCAGATTTTTTAAATGTTCAAGATATAAAACTTCAAATTCACTATAAAAATTAAAAATTTCTTTAAATTTCAAAGGATTATATCTAATACATAAAATATATAAATCATAAATTATTATGCAATATTTATCCAATTTATCGGTTCGGTCATAAAATTCTTTTAAATATTTTTCTAAAAGTTCCAACTCTTGTTCGGTCATTTAACGAGATATTGTTATCCAGTAAATTTATTAACATTAAAAATATCATTTTATTCTCCAAGTACTAATTATTTTTATATGCTGTTTCATTTTTTAATTCCTTATATTTATAAGGAATTATTTTAAGCAACTAAAAAATGAATTTATCTTCTTTTCGTGTTTTTATAAAAAGAAATTCAATAAATAAATTTCTGTCATTTTAAAATCACTTTTTTATTTTCAAAATAAATTTTATAGATGGATTGGAAAAAGTAAGTATATATATAGAGTAGTAAGAGAGGTAAAATTGTTAATTGCATATTAGCAATTTGCAATTTTAACTTAGTAAAAATCTAATTAAATCTATTTTTAAAACTTTTGCAAAAATTAAATATATGTGATTACTTTTGATTTATAGAATATTTGAATAGTTGTTGTACTTATAATAAATCTAAATATAAAAAATTGAGCAAAAAAAAGAAGAGATGCTAACTCTTCTTTTTGTAAGTGTTTAATCTGAAAGTGATTAAACTTGATTTTAAGTTACTAATGATTTAGGAATTTATAAATTAACGCTTTTGCTCAAAAAAGGCAAAAGTTGAAATATACAGATTTTTTTAATCAAGAGCATCACAAACATATTAGTAATCAATATTTTATTAATAAAAATAAAATACATCTAACTATTACATTTAATAAATCTGTTGGGACGCAAAGAATTTGGCCGGCGCGCGCATTCACACTTGGCCACCTGACGCATAATGATTTGGCCAGCGTGCGCATCTGAAAGAGAGCCATGAAATCTTTATGATGCGTCTATAAGTTTGAGTTAAGTTTTAGAGTATTCTTCAATATAATGCACCTAAAAAAGGTGTAAATAATGAGGAGAATACGTATGAGTAAAATCAAAGAAGTC
>JBGSBO010000095.1:0-7357 GCA_041730535.1 Minisyncoccia bacterium | reverse complement strand
CCACCAAAGTCAGCATGGCCGGGAGTGTCGATGATGTTAATTCTTACACCTTCATAATCAATAGCTGTATTTTTAGAAAGAATAGTAATCCCTCTTTCTTTTTCGATAGCATTGCTATCCATTACTCTTATTTCTACATTCTGGTGTGAAGAAAAAGTTCCTGATTGTTTTAATAACTCATCTACTAATGTAGTTTTACCGTGGTCAACGTGCGCAATTACTGCGATATTTCTAATGTCTCTCATTGATACTCTTTTTATAAATTTTCGCGATTATACTAAATATTTGCTTATATACACATATTTCTTAAAAACATCTTTAAAATAGTTATTTTATTTATGTAAATATGAATAAAAATTAATATTTTGTTAATTACATATTAACAAAATTTAATTACTATTTCATTACACTAAATTATAAAGGCTTATATTGAAGCATATTTCTCAATACACATTAATAGTAATAATTGCTATATTTTTTACACTATTTTATAACTTTTCATTTTTTACAAATGTTGTAAATACCTATCCTTTAGATGGATTAAACATCGTTCATTTTTTTTCTGTTGGAATTTTATTAACATCTTTAGTTGTATTTTTATTTACATTATTTAGCTCTAAATACACAACAAAACCTATCTTAATAATCACCTTAGTTGTTTCATCTTTTGCTGCATATTTTATGGATACATATCATGTTGTTATTGATGATAGTATGATTAGAAATTCTTTACAAACAAATTTAAGTGAATCATCTGATTTATTTTCTTTGAAATTAGTTCTTTATATTTTCTTACTTGGAGTTTTACCTTCATATTTTGTATATAAAACTCAAATAAAATATAAATCATTTAAACAAGAATTTTTCGCAAAACTAAAAACTATTTGTTTATCTTTAGCTGTTGTATTAATAATTTTATTCTCATTTAGTAAATTTTACACTTCGTTTTTAAGAGAGCATAAACCTTTAAGGTACCATGTTAACCCAATTTATTGGATTTATAGCATTGGTAATTATATAAATAAAAGTGTAAATAGTGGGCCAATTGTTGTAAAACAAATAGGATTAGATGCAAAAATTAATGAAGAATCTCATCAAAAAGTTGATAAAACTGAATTAATTATTATGGTTGTGGGTGAAGCTGCCCGTGCTAATAGATTTTCTTTAAATGGTTATGAAAAAGAAACAAATCCTCTTTTGAAAAAAGAGGAAATTTACAATTTCCCAAATCTGTACTCATGTGGAACATCAACAGCTGAGTCAGTTCCTTGTATGTTTTCTATTTTTGATAAAGCCAATTATGACTACAAAAAAGGTATTTCAACTGAAAATATTCTTGATGTTTTAAAACATACAAAAAATGTGAATATTTTATGGAGAGATAATAATTCAGATTCAAAAGGAGTTGCACTAAGAACTGATTTTGAAGATTATAGAACTTCTAAAACAAATACAAAATGTGATGATGAATGTAGAGATGTGGGAATGCTGGTGGGTCTTGATAATTATATTAAAAAACACCAAGGTGAAGATATTTTAATCATACTTCATCAAATGGGAAATCATGGACCTGCTTATTATAAAAGATATCCTAAAGAGTTTGAAAAATTTATACCTGTTTGTAAAACTAATCAACTAGAACAATGTACACAAGAAGAAGTTAGCAATGCTTACGATAATGCAATTTTATATACTGATTATTTTTTATCAGAGGTAATTAATTTTTTAAAACCATATTCAAAAGATTATGAAACAGCAATGCTTTATATGAGTGACCATGGAGAAAGTCTTGGTGAAAATGGTTTATATCTTCATGGTCTTCCTTATTTTATGGCACCTGATGAGCAAAAACATATAGCTTCTTTAATGTGGTTTGGAGAGGGAGATATAAAAGAAGATGTGGATTTAGAAAAATTAAATACATATAAAAATAAGTTATTTTCACAAGATAATTTATTTCATACACTTCTTGGACTTTTTGAAGTTGAAACTGAAGTTTATAAAAAAGAGATGGATATTTTATACGATGCAAAAAAACCTCACTAAACAAATAATAATTACAGCTTTTTTATTAATAGCTGTAATTGCTCTATTTCAATTTACCAATTTAGATATTTTGATTCAAAACTTTTTTTACAATTTTGAATCAAAATCATGGTTAATAGATAAAAATGAACCTATTTTAAAGTTCTTTCTTTATGATGGAATGAAGATTTTCCTTATTGCAATCGCTGTTGGGGTTTTATTTTCTCTAATTTTTTTAAGAAAAAATAAAATAATTCAAGAATATAAAAAAGGTTTGATTGTAGTTTTATTAGCTGCTTTTTTTATTCCTTTATTTATAGGTTCATTAAAAGCTATTTCAAATACTCCATGTCCTTGTAATATTGTTAATTTTAATGGTATTTATCCTGATGTAAAAATTCTTGATTCTTATCCAAAAGATTTTATACAAACATCAAAAGCTAAATGTTGGCCAGCTGGTCATGCAAGTGGTGGATTTGCACTTATGGCATTTTTCTTCTTATTTAAAACTCCGATTAATCAAAAAAGAGCTTTAATTGGTACCTTAGCTGTTGGATGGAGTATGGGCACATATAAAATGCTTTTAGGAGATCATTTTTTAAGTCATACTATTATTACCATGATTATAGCTTGGTTCATTATCTTAATAATAGTAAAATCAATGCAATTTAAACAAAGGCAAAAACTTGAGAAATCAACCAAAATATAATTTCTTTAAAAACACATCTTATGCAATAAAAGGGCTAATTGATTTAATCAAAAATGAAAACTCTTTTAAAATTGAATTAATAATTACTCTACTTTTACTTCCAATTATTATATTTATAGATACAAACTTAACAAATAAAGCTTTGATGTTTGTTACTTTGATGGGAATGATTCTGGCTGAAACTACAAATAGTGCAATTGAGAGAGTTGTTGATTTGGTAACTTTAGAACATCATGATATGGCTGGACGAGCTAAAGATGCAGGAAGTGCAATAGTATTTATTAGTATTTTTATTTTTGTTGTTACTTGGGCTATTATAATAATTGATATTTTGTAAACAAATTGTCAAGAAACCTAACCTTTAAACTTTAAACTATTCATTTATACTTCCATTATAAAAATAAAAAAGGAGTTTAAGTGAGTTTAAATATAGACTTAAAAGTTATAAAAATAGGACTTTTGATAACTTTATTATCATTACTATTTGGTATTGGATTAGGTATTGTTTTTGGAGCAAAAGAAGAGGTATTTAAAAATTATATTTCACAAAACATACAAGCAAATCCTACACTTCATGATGACAAAAGTAAAGATAAAATCTGGAGATATGTTCAAAGAGCACATTTTCACTCAACTGGAATTGCTGCCTATTCTTTAGCTTTACTACTAATTATTTTAGTATCAAAAATGAAAACTAACGCTAAATCTTTTTCTTCAACAATGATAGGAATTGGAACGCTTTATCCATTATCTTGGTATTTAATGTTTTATTTAGCACCACAAATAGGTAGAGATGCTGCACATAATCATATTTTAACTGAATCAATTGTTTACATAAGTACAGGTGCTTTTTTAATAGGTTTATTTATGATCTTTTCAAGTATTTTTCTTGATAAATTTAATGAAATAAAATAAGGAGTTAATATGAGAGTTTTACTAATTACGGCTTTAGTTTTTAATCTAGGATTCGCTGCTGTTGTTGATGATTATCTAAGCTCTTTAAAACAAGAAGCTTTAAAAGAAAATCCAAACTTCACGGGCTTTGATTCAAAAAGAGGTGAAGAGATTTTTACTTCAAAACATATAGGAAAAAAAGGTAAAGAGATTTCTTGTACATCTTGTCATACAATAGATTTAAGTAATAGTGGTGAAAATATTTTCACTGGAAAAACGATTGAGCCACTTTCACCAAAGGCAAATCCAAAAAGATTTACACAACTAGATGAAATAGAAAAATGGATGAAAAGAAATTTCAATGATGTTTATAATCGTGAAGGAACTGCCCTAGAAAAAGGCGATGTAACAATTTACATCATAAACAAATAAAGGAAAAACCATGAAATACTTGATTTTTTTAACAATATTAGTAAACTCATTATTTGCAGAGTCATATTCATCAGGAAAAACAGATGTTGCACCTGTAAATAATCAGCTTTATATAAAAGAGTGTGGCTCTTGCCATTTTCCTTATCAAGCAGGATTACTTCCATCTAATGCTTGGAATAAAATGATGACAAATTTAGAAAATCATTTTAATAGTGATGCTTCATTAAACGATAAAGATTTACAAACTTTAAGTAAATATTTAAATGATAATAGTGCAGAAAAAAATATGCAATATAAAAGAAGTAATAGAATAGTTTCAAGTTTGGCTAAAAACCAGATTCCTGATTCCATTTCTACAACTCCTTATATGATTAAAAAACATGAAGATATCAGAAAAGATTTGATTACACAAAATGAAGTTAAAGGTTTATTTAACTGTATGGCTTGTCACAAAACGGCTGATAAAGGTATTTATGGAGAAAGAGATATAAATATTCCAAATTTTGGAAAATGGAAAGACTAAAAGGATAAATTATGCAAAAGTCATATATTTGGTCATTACCAACAAGAGTTTTTCACCTCTTGTTGGTTGTATTTATTTTATTAGCATTTCTAAGTGATGATGAAGATAGCCTTTTAAACTATCATGCCCTTGCTGGTTATGCTGTTTTAATTTTACTTGTTTTTAGATTTTTTTGGGGATTTTGGGGTCCTAAATACTCTTTATTTAAAGATTTCCCAATTGGAAAACAAAATGTAAAAGAGTTTTTAAACAATATTTTCGATTCAAATCAAAAGTATATAGGTCACAATCCACTTGCTTCTTATGCAATGTTTGGAATGCTAATAGTTACTTTTTTAACTATAATTACTGGTATTTTAGCTTTTGGAGTTCAAGATGGAAAAGGAATTTTGTCGTTTTTAAATAGTTCTTATTTTAAAGAAATGAAACTATTTAAAGAGATTCATGAGTTCTTATCATCAGTTTTAATAGCACTTATAATTGCTCATATTTTAGGTGTTTTATCTGATAGATTACTTCATTCCAAAAATGAAACTTTAAAATCAATAGTTACGGGATTTAAAGTTACACAAGAAAATGAAAGTATAAAATTAAATATTTTTCAAAAACTATTTGCTTTTTTTATGTTTATTGCATTTATTAGTTTTTTAATATTTAGTTTATATGAACCAAAAAACATTTTAACAACATCAATTCATAAACCCATAGATTACAAAGTGGAAAATCCACTTTTTGTAAAAGAGTGTGTTTCATGTCATATTTTATATCCACCAAATCTTCTACCTAAAAAATCATGGGAAATAATGATGAGTGATTTAGAAAATCACTTTGGAGATGACGCTTCAATAAGTGAAGAATCAAATAAAGAGATATTGGCTTATTTAATAAAAAATAGTGCTGAAACTTCCACAACCAAAGCTTCTTGGAAATTTTTAAATTCAATAGAAAATAAAGATATAATCGCTCTAACAAAAACAACTTTTTGGGAAAAAAAACATGAAGATATACCCAAAGAGCTTTTTTTGCATAAAGAGATAAAAAGTAAAGCAAACTGTAAAGCTTGTCATAGTGATGTGGAAAAAGGATTAATAGAAAATGAAAATATTAAAAATCTTTCTGATTTTAAGTAGTTTATATCTGTTTTCAAATGCTGATGATGGAGATAAAAAATATAAACATTCATATAAAAATCTTGATTTTTTAAATCTAAACTCTACTCAATTAGAGAAAATAAAAACTATCCTAATTGATTTTAAAAAAGAGTATAAAGAGTTCTATGAATACAAAGAAAATCAAGAAGATTTACTTGAAGATTTAATGGAAAATAAAAATTTTGATGAAAAACAATATCTTAAAATCCTAACAGATGTAAAAACAAAAGCAGCTATTTTAGAAGTTGAAAGATTAAAAAAAATACATGCCATATTAGATGAAAAACAAAGAAAAGAATTCGCAGATTATTTGGAGGAGTGGGAAATTGAGTAAAAAAGTTTTATTAATAGAAGATGATTTACAAATGCAAAAATTTATATCTGAATATCTCAAAGATTATGGATTTGATTGCACAGCTTTTGCCCACCCAAAAGATGCTATTGAGAATTTTAAACATGAAGAAAACTACGAAATAATAATACTTGATTTAATGCTTCCTGATATGGACGGTTTTGATTTATTTAAAAAACTAAAATCCATAAGAAATGTTCCCATTATTATCTCTTCTGCCAGGGGTGATATAGGAAATAAAATTCATGGTTTTGAGCTTGGAGCTGATGATTATTTAGCAAAACCTTATGAACCAAGGGAATTGGTTTTAAGAATTGAACATATTTTAAAAAAGAGTTTTAACAAGACTATAAAAATAAATGATTTTATAATAGACAAAGAAAACAGAACTGTTTTATTGGATGATTTTCCTATTGATTTTACAAAAATAGAATTTGAGATTTTTATTTTTTTGACTGAGAATCTAAATAAAATCTCATCAAGAGAACAAATCCTAAATGCAACTTCACTTGATATTAATACAAAAAACAGAACCATTGATATGCATATTTCAAATATTAGATATAAAATAGGAGATGATTCAAAAAATCCTAAATATATAAAATCTGTTTGGGGTATTGGTTATAAGTTTGTAGGTTAAGATGTCAATATTTAAAAAAATCTCCCTTTTATTTCTTCTGAGCCTTATTTTAATGAGTGTTATTGGTTTTTGGACAAATAACATTAACTCAAAAAGAATGAATAAATTAGTGCAAGAAAAATATCAAACTATCATAGATGATATTTTTAAAAACATTGAAAATAAAAATTATATAAATACTATTCTTTCAAAAAATAATCTTAAAATCCTAAAAGAGTTACCAAATTCTACTAATCAGATAATTTATAGCCAAGATTATACCTTTGGAAAAATCGAAATTCTAAAAGAGATTTTTGATGATGAATTTATTATAAAAATAAATTATTTAGATGAAGAATATATTTTAAAAACTCCAGATGAAGAAAATCTAAATGAAAAAAATATCCTAAATTTTCTAGTTTTTCTTGATATTTTTGTACTTCTTCTAATATTTTTATATATATTAACTCTTTTGAGTCCACTAAAAAGAATCACTAAACAGATTACAAATTTCGCAAATGGCGAACTTTCAAGTCGTATAAATATAAACTCAAAAGATGAAATAGGAATTCTTGCAAATACTTTTAATAATATGGCAACTTCTTTAGAAAATTCAATTAAAACAAGAGAAGAACTTTTAAGAGATATTGGA
>JBGSBO010000094.1:0-7391 GCA_041730535.1 Minisyncoccia bacterium | reverse complement strand
AATAATTTCCATAAGTTGAATCGCTCTTCTGTTAAATTTTTGTAGTAAAAAATTATAACTTATCTGAAGTTTGATTCAACTTTTTAAAATTTAAATCAGCTTAAATTACGGGTTGTTTTTTATAATCTGCAAGTGGCTCTTTAAAGTATAAAAAACTATTTCATCAAATCTATTTTCTGATATTTTTAAAAAATCAGCTAAAGCAATTTTTATATCTTTAAGTTCGGAGTCTTCAAATCTAAAAACATCACCTTTATAAATATATCTTCCTTTAAAATAAGCACTTTTTAAAACTTCATATCTATTTTGTGAAATTTCTTTAAAATTTTCATCAAAATCAGATTTTTTAACACCTTCAAAAATACTCAAAGCTTTATTATCACGAAATTGAATAGCTTGAGAATAAAGTGGAAGAGCAAGTTTTAATTTCAGTTTATAACTATCAAAATTATAGTGATATTTTTTTGCAATGTCATTATCTAAAATAGAATTTTTAGTATTTAAATCAGTGATTGTTGACATATTATAATACATCAAAAGCCCATAATCAACTGGTGGAATTCCTGTTTTTTGATAATATTTTATTTGATGAAGTCTAATAGTTGCACTTAAAGTCTTGTTTAGTTTGCCTTTTAAATCTTCAAGAAGTTTAAAATAGTTTGATTGAGTTGACTCTGACCAATCACAATCTATTTGAACTTCATTAAATTCATATTTTTTTAAACCTTCTAAAATTGCCTTTGAAATCAAAGAATAATCCACATTTTGCATAGTTTCATTTGTGATATAAATAACTGGCACAAAATCTTTTGGAATTTGTATTATATTGCTTGTTAAGATTTCTAGTTTTGTGGAATAAGAAATATCTAAAACTTTTATATAAAGTTTCTCTTTTATATCTTGTTGATTAAAACTATTTTCCCAATGGTAAAAAGAGATAGTTAAATCTGGTGATTTTTGACTTTTAAAAAAAATAAATAAAGTCACCATAAAACCAATACTTAAAATAATTAAGATTTTTTTCATATCTTTTTAACCCTATTTTTTTTCAACCACTCTTCTTGTAGCTCTTTACTTTTTTTATTATCAGCTTTTTTACTTACAAATCTTGATTTTACATAAGTTGTAGTTTCGTCATTTTCATTATAGGTATAACTTAGATTTAAATCAGCCATTTGTATAACATTTTTTGCTCTTGTTGCTGCTACATAATAGATATTTAACTCTTCATTTGCCCTTTGAAAAGAGAGTTTGTTTTTTGTATTTACAAGCTCTTTTTTAGAGATAAAATCATCAGCCATAATAACTTGTTCATACTCCAAACCTTTCGATTTATGAGTTGTTGTAAAGATTATATCTGCATCTTTTTTATCATTTACAAGATGTTCTTTGATTTTTTTATTTATATCAAAAATATTATCACCGTAAGTATTTATAAATTTAATAATATTTAAATAATCTTGATTTTTTGTATCTTTTGCAAATTGTTCAAGCTCATTTATCGTGTCGAAATCTTTGATTTCATCAATTGTAATTTTGTCATTTTTTTTCTGTTTTAAATAAAAAATAGAATAAACAGTTTGATTCATAAAAGAATATGAATTATATCCACCTTCAAAATATATTTTCTTTTTATCATGGATAAAATAAACTAATTGTTGAACTAATCCAAAAGTACTTCTAGCTATTACACAAAAGGGTTTATTATAATTTATATTTTCTTTTCCTATTTGTGTTCTACTATCTAATCCTGCTATTTTTAGGGGTTTACTTGAGTTTATTTCATATAGGCTATTTAGATTATTTTGTAGGATTTTCGCATAATTATCTCCAAATCTAAAACTTTTTGTTAAATCAAATGAGGGTAAATCTATTTTATTTAAAGCATTTGAAGCAAATCTAAAAGTATAAATTTGTTGAAATGAATCTCCCACATAAATACGTCTACAAGTTTGATTTTCAACAATTCCTATCATAACATCTGAAATATCTTGAGCTTCATCTACAAGGATTAAATCATAAGGTAGGTTTGTTGAGGCTTTTTTATTTAGGTAAAACATCTTTAAGTAAAAATCATGTGTTGCATCTATTATTTTATTTTTCATAGCTGATAAAATAGTTTTTAAATGCTCTAATACTCTTTTTTCATTTTTACTTAGAAGCTCAAGTATTTTAGCTCCTAAATCTGATTGTTTTTTATATGATTCTATTAATTTTTCATCAAGAGCTATTAAAGAAGAGTTACAATAAAAATTTACTAAATCTTTTATCAAAGCCACATATTCAGGTATTGGATAATATGATTTTTGATTTACTGTTAGTTCATGGCTTGTTATAACTTTTTCTATTACTTGATTTTTTAAATCATGTGCGAGGTTGTAGTTGTAAGCTTCTATCTTATTATAAGCTAAAGAGTGAATTGTGCTTATTTGCATAAAAGGAAGATTATACTCTTTTAATTTATCTTGAAGTGATACTTGCAAAGATTTGTTATATGCAAGATATAAAATCTTTAGATTGGAATTTTTCTTGGCATACTCTAAAAGTGTAGTTGTTTTTCCACTTCCTGCAACAGCATTGATTTTAAATGAGAGTTTATCACTGTTGATTATCTCTTCTTGCTCTTTTGTTAATTTCATAGTGAAATTTTAGCAAGTCATACTAAATAAAGGGTTAAAAAGAACTCTATAATAAATAATGAAATCTTAGTTCCCAAATTGTATAATTTGAATCAAATAAAACTATAACTTCAAATAAAAAAGATGATGAAGAGAGGGAGAGTTTTTAAAACCATATTAATATAATCTTCTTAAAAAGAATTTAGGTTTTTATAGTAGGGGTTAAAATAGATTAGGGCACAATACGAAAAAACTAATATATTTTAAAAGAAGAATAAAAATGAGTGATATTAATAAACCAAATAGATTTTTACCTACAACATTAGAAGAGATGCACGATAGAGGTTGGTATGAATTAGACGTAGTTCTAATTACAGGAGATGCATATATAGATTCCCCTTTTATGGGAATCTCAGTTGTAGGAAGAATTTTAGAAGATATGGGTCTTCGTGTTGGAATTATAGGCCAACCTGATGTAAATAGTGATATTGATGTAAAAAGAATGGGTGAACCTAAACTTTTTTGGGGAGTAAGTGGTGGAAGTATTGATTCAATGGTTTCAAACTATACAGCTACAAAAAGATTTAGAAGTACAGATGATTATACTCCAGGTGGGAAAAACGATAAAAGACCAGATAGGGCAACTCTTGTATATACAAATCTAATTAGAAGATATTTTAAAAATACCGTTCCTATTGTTTTAGGTGGAATTGAAGCATCTTTACGAAGAATTACTCATTATGATTATTGGTCTGATAAGTTAAGAAAACCAATTTTATTTGATACAAAAGCTGATTATATGGTTTATGGTATGGGTGAACAAGCTATCATAGATTTAGGAAATACTTTAAAAGCAGGGAAAGACCCTCGAAGTATAAGAGGGCTTTGTTATATTTCAAAAGAACCGCCAACAGAAGAAAATTTCTTAGAAATTCCCTCACATGATGAATGTTTAAAAGATAAAGAAAAATATATAGATTTATTTAAAGCTTTTTATGATAATAATGATCCTATTTATTCAAAAGGATTATACCAAGAAGTTGATGGAAGATATTTAATCCAAAATCCACCAAGCCGTCACATGGAAGAAGCTGAGATGGATAAAATCGCCTCTTTCCCATATCAAAGAGATGCTCATCCATATAATGCAAAAGATGGAAAAGTAAAATGTCTTGAGACTATTAAATTTTCTATTATGACACATCATGGATGTTGGGGAGAGTGTAACTTTTGTGCCATTGCTGCTCATCAAGGAAGAACAATAAGAACAAGAAGTGAAGAAAATATTCTAAAAGAAGCAAAACATTTTACAACACTTAAAGATTTTAAAGGAATTATTTCAGATGTTGGAGGACCAACAGCTAATATGTATGGATACGAGTGCGTAAAAAAAGAAAAACTTGGAACTTGTATAGAAAATAAAAGATGCGTGGATGCTCACAGACTTTGTAAAACAATGAAAGTAGACCATAGCAGAAACATCCAATTATTAAAAGATATAAGAGCAATTCCAGGAATTAAAAAAGCATTTGTAGCTTCTGGTGTACGATATGATTTAATCACTGCTGATAAAAAACATGGATATGAATATCTAAAAGAAATGGTTGACCATCATATTTCAGGTCAAATGAAAGTAGCTCCTGAGCATACAAACGATGAAGTTTTACATCATATGGGAAAACCAGGAAAACAAACACTGATTGACTTTAAAGCCATGTATGATAGATTAAATAAAGAATCAGGTAAAAAACAATTTTTAACATATTATTTAATTGCAGCACATCCAGGATGTGAAGAGAAGCATATGCATGAGTTAAAACAGTTTACAACACATGAGTTAAAGATGAATCCAGAACAAGCTCAGGTTTTCACGCCAACTCCTGGAACTTATTCAGCAGTAATGTACTATACAGAACTTGACCCATTTACAAAGAAAAAAATCTTTGTTGAAAAAGATCAACGAAGAAAAGAGAAACAAAAAGAGATTGTTGTAGCAAAAAATCAATTTGCCTGTAAAAGTAAAAAAAATAGTTCAAGTTCTGGAATGCAAGGTTAAATAACTTTTGATAATCTATAGAAAAAAAGGGCAACTATTCCAAATAGTTGTCCTTTTTTGTTTTTGTAAATATTAAAAGATGATTTACGAAAGTGAAGCCATCATATCAGCTGTAACTTCTGAAACATCTTTTGTTCCATCAAGTTCTACAAATACACCCATTTTTGTATAAAAATCAATAAGTGGTGATGTTTGCTCATGGTATGCGTTTAATCTGCTAATAACAGTCTCTGCATTGTCATCTTTTCTGATGATTAATTCACCATCACAATAGTCACAATTTGACTCTTTTTTAGATGGATTAAATTCAACATGGAAAGATGCTCCACATTTTGAACATACTCTTCTTCCTGTAATTCTTCCAACGATTAATTCATCAGGAACATTTAAAGAGATTACTTTATCTAAAGAGATTCCCATATTTGCCATTAATTCACCTAAAGCAACTGCTTGAGCTAGAGTTCTTGGAAAACCATCAAGGATGAAACCATCTTTGCAGTCAGAAACAGCTAGTCTATCTTTGATAATACCAATAATAGTTGAATCAGGAACTAATTGTCCAGCATCCATAAATTTTTTTGCTTCCATTCCCATATCTGTTTTATCAACAATTGCAGCTCTTAAAATGTCACCTGTAGAGATTTGTGGAATGTTATATTTTTCAATTAAAAACTTCGCTTGTGTCCCTTTACCAGCACCAGGTGCTCCAAATAGCATTAAATTCATATTATATCCTCGTGTTTTTTTGTATTGTATAGAAAAAGGTTTTAATAACACATAAGGTTCTAATACTACATAAAGAATTTAAATGAATTTTGATACAATCGTGTCTTTAAAATTCAACTAAGGGCATAAATGAAAAAATTATTTCTAATTATTGGAGCACCTGGAAGCGGTAAAACTACGGATGCAGAACTAATCGCTGCAAAACATAATAATATCACTCATTATTCAACTGGAGATATGTTTAGAGCGGAAGTTGCAAGTGGAACACAGCGAGGTGAAATAATCGAAACATATATTAGTGCTGGAAATATTGTACCAATTGATATTGCTATTGAGACAATTTTACAAGCTATCAAAAATGCACCAACTGATGTAATAATAATTGATGGATATCCAAGAAGTATTGAACAAATGGTTGAATTAGATAAATACTTGATAAATGATAGTGTTGTAAAACTTGTAAATGTTATAGAAGTTGAGGTTAGTGAACAAGTAGCACGAGATAGAGTTTTAGGGCGATTAAGAGGCTCTGATGATAATGTGGAAGTATTTAATAATAGAATGAAAGTTTATATCCAACCTTTAGAACAAATCCAAGAGTTTTACACAAAAAAAGATTTACTAAAAAAAATCAATGGTGAAAGAACAATCGAAAAAATCGTAAATGAAATGGATGAATTTATCCAATCTAAAATCTAAATCATGCTAGAAAAAAAGCCAAATTTTTATAGTGTAATAATCGGAACTGAACTTTTAAATGGGCGGAGGACTGATGCCCATTTTTCATTTATAAACCAACAACTTCTAAGTCGTGGTTGGGAACAAAAAGCCTCTTTTGTCATAAATGATGACACAAATCTAATGGAAAATGTTTTTAATCTAATCAAATCAGACCCAAATTCAGTAATGTTTTGTTTTGGAGGAATTGGTGCAACTCCTGATGATTATACTAGAGTTGTAGCTGCAAATGTTTTCACTTCTGGAGCTATGGAATTTCACTATGAGGCAAAAAGTAGAATACTAAACCAGTTTGGAGACGAAGCATATCCACATAGAATAAATATGGCGTATCTTCCAATAAATGCAAAACTTCTTACAAATGTAGTAAATAATGTGGCAGGATTTTACCTAGAAGATAGATTTTTCTTCACTCCTGGCTTTCCCTCAATGAGCCAAGCGATGGTAGTTGAAGCTTTAGATAAGTTATATCCAAAATCAAATATTGAAAAATATCGAAGAGTAATGACAATAAACGCAAGTGAAAATGACCTAATAAATACTATGCAAAAAATCCCTGAAAATATAGATTTATCTTCACTTCCTAAGATTTTAGGAGATAAAAGAAAAGTTGTTATTTCTTTGGCTGGATATGATAAGGATGAGGTTGAAAAGTATTTTGGAATGTTTGTTGATTATTGTGTGGAGTTTGAAAAAGAGTTTATTTTTGAGGATGTGAGTTTGGATAAGGAAAAAATATGAAGAAAGATTTTAATGAGATTTGTATTTGTTTGGATAATGCAATACAAAATGCTAATGGTAAATTATCACTTCAAACCAAAATTGGAACTTTTGTAAATTTAGAGAAAAGAGAAAATGGAAATTATAAAATAACTTTTAATACTGATAAAGAGACTTATGAATCAATTACAAAAGATAATTTGTATAAGTTTTTATTTGAAAATTGGAGAGGTAATCCTGATTTAGGAAGAGATGATAGTAGATTAACTTTATTTGAAGCAATAAAAGATTTTATTGAAACTAATTGTAAAAATATAACTAAAGAAGAAAAAGAGTTTAAAATGCAAAGAAATCAACCACTAAACCAAATCCTTTTCGGACCTCCAGGTACTGGTTATGTAAAGTAAATTGATATGTAAAGTTTTTAGCAAAAAGATCTATAAATAGGGTGTTCTTGCTTTAAAAACTTTACATATATTTCTAATGAATTCTATAATGTTATACCTAGTTAACTAGAGTATTACATAAAGGAT
>JBGSBO010000093.1:0-7524 GCA_041730535.1 Minisyncoccia bacterium | reverse complement strand
GGTCCACACATAGAACAAAATTCCGCTTCTTTAAATACATCTTGAGGTAATGTTTCATCGTGATACTCTTTAGCTCTTTCAGGGTCTAGGCACAATTCAAACTGTCTATTCCAATCAAATCCATATCTAGCATCACTCATTTCATCATCAATATCTCTAGCACCTTTTCTTCCTCTTGCAATGTCTGCTGAGTGAGCTGCAATTTTATATGCAATAATTCCATTTCTAACATCTTCAGCATTTGGTAAACCTAAGTGTTCTTTTGGAGTTACATAACACAGCATAGAAGCTCCATGCCATCCACCAACGGCTGCACCAATTGCAGATGAAATATGGTCATAACCAGCAGCAATATCAGTTGTAAGTGGTCCTAAAATATAAAACGGTGCTTCATGACAATACTCTTTTTCAAGTTTCATATTTCTTTCGATTTGATTTAAAGGAACATGTCCAGGACCTTCAATCATAACTTGAACATTTTTCTCCCAAGCTCTTAAAGTTAATTCTCCAAGAACTTTTAACTCTCTTAATTGAGCTTCATCAGACGCATCTGCTAAACATCCAGGTCTTAATGAATCTCCTAAAGATAAAGATACATCGTATTTTGCACAAATATCTAAAATCTCATCAAAAGCTGTATAAAATGGATTTTCTTTGTGGTAATGCATCATCCATGCAGCCATTAATGAACCACCACGTGACACTATTCCCATTTTTCTTTTTGCAACATGAGGCATAAATTCAAGTAAAAATCCTGCATGAATTGTAAAGTATGAAACACCTTGTAAAGCTTGTTTTTCTAAAACTTTTAACATAACTTCAATAGATAAATCTTCAATTTTATCTTTACAATCATGTAAAATTTGATAAATAGGAACAGTTCCAATTGGAACCGTTGAATGCTCAATTACCGCTGTTCTAATCATATCTAAGTCACCACCTGTACTTAAATCCATGATAGTATCAGCACCATATTTTAAACAAACATCAACTTTTTCTATCTCACCTTCAACATTTGAAGCAAGCGCAGAAGAACCAATATTTGCATTTATTTTGCATGAAGATGCAATTCCAATTGACATTGGAACTAAGTGTCTATGATTAACATTTGCTGGAATTATTAGTCTTCCTCTTTCAATCTCAGCTCTTATAAGCTCAGGTTCAAGTTTCTCAACTTTTGCCACATATTCCATATCTGGCGTAATAATACCTTGCTTTGCATAATACATTTGAGTTCTAATTTTGTCATTTTTATGATCGTCTAACCAATTTCTCATTTTTTAAAATCCTATAATTAATTGTATTTAAATTGTAAATCGATTATAGCTAAAAATATTTATATAACCTTAATTCATCCTATTAATTTTAAATTATTATTACTATAAGTTTCTTTTCTATATAATAATTCACCAAACAATAAAGAGGTTTCAATGATAGATGACCATTATTTAGAGAATTTATCTACTTTTTCTTTATTTAGTAAAAAAGAATTAGAACATCAAAAGTTTATTAATGACATAACTTTGATTGTTGAAAAATATAATATCTTAGAAAATGAAAATCAATTAATTGGCTCTACTGATAAAACTTTTTTATATTTAATAAACTTTATTATTTCTTTAAATAAAAAACAAAAAACTATTCCAGAAGATATCAAATATCTTTTTTTAGAAAATCTTTTTTTAAAAGAACAAATAAATACTTTTTTGGAAAAAAATCTAGATAATATTACTAAAAATGATTCCATCAATTTTTCCAAGGAAATAACTCTTATTTTATCTGTACTTACAATAGGAACAAATGAAAAAGTCCTGAATTCAAACTTTGATTATAACTATGAATCAATATCAAAACTTTTTAGATATTATGAATCTTCATTAAAAAACCTATTTCAAATAAATATTAAACTTTTTCATTTAACCTTTGATTCTTACATCATATTATTAAAAACATTTATTCAATTGTGTAGAATAAACTCTATTGATATTATGAAAACAAAAGATATTCATAATATTCTTGAATTAATAACAGAAACTATAAGTATCTTAAAATTTAATATTTTATTAAAAAAAGAACAATTAGAAAAAATATCTTCAATCCAAGGAAAATATTTATTTTATTTTTCACATTTAGATGAGATAAAGATTGAAATAAAAGATTTAGATAAAAGTATTGAAAAATATTTCTTATGTTTTGAGAAACAAAATATTGGATATATACTTTATAGTGAGAATATATCTTTTGATGAAAATTTTGATTCAAATGAGTTTTTAGTTTTTAAAAATAATTCTTCTATTTTAATTCTTAAATTGCTACATAAATTAAAAAATATCTTACCGGAAGAAAAATATTTCGAGATAGAGTTTTTCCAAAAAATTTTAAGACTTTATTACAAAATATTTTCTACAGAGTTTAACTATGATTTAATTCCTAAAAATATTGAATCTTTTGAAAAAGATTTATTAAACTCTCTTTTATACAATTATAATATTAGTTACGATTTTACAAAAATAATTAATTACCACTCTATAATTGAAGATTTTATTATTTCAGAAAAAATGTTTAATAATAGAAATCTAGAAACAATTTATAATATACTTCAATTTGCTAATGATATAGAAGATTTCAAGTATTATTATATAGCAGAGGTGTTAGCAAATTCAAAACCAATTGAAAATGATTATCATGAATTTTATAAACTTTTTATTTTTGATTTAATAATTAATAAACATTTATATCAAAAAGATTCAAATAGAAAAATTGTAGTTTTAAATAAAATCTTTTTTTACATAAAAGATAATGACATCAAAAATCATTTAATATCTATTTATATGAAATTATCCATAGATTTAAGTTTATTTTATTCAGAATCAAAATTGTATTTAGAAAAAGCAAAAGAACTCTATTTTCTTTTTAAGAAAATTACAAATAATAATATTTTACAAACTAAATATAATGATATATGTAATAAAATTATGTTAAATATAAAAAACTTAGAATCAGAAAAAGAAATTTTAGACAAACATGACAGCACAAATAATGATAATGTAAAAAATATCATCGCAAAATATATATTGGACGATGATGAATATGAGATAAACTGCTAATTTTTTAGGGAAAATATGAAAAAACAAATAATACATGAAATAAATACGCTACCTCCTCTTCCTACAAATGTAATTGAACTTAATGAATTTAGAAATCATGACGATATAGATATTGATAAATTAATGGAAATTATCAAAAAAGATCCATTAATAGTTGCAAATATATTAAAAGTTTCAAATTCAAGTATGTTTGGGTTTAGAAGTAAAATAGAAACTTTAAGTAGAGCCATAAATCTATTAGGAATAAAATTTACTATTTCAATTGCAATTGGTTCAGCGATTCAAAATACAATTAAATCAAATTTATTAGCATATGCTGTATCAAATGAAGATTTTATTTATACAAGTTCTTTGGCTACAAATATTGTAAATACTTGGATATCAACAATAGATTTTGATTTAAAAAATGAACTTTTATTACCTGCTTTTTTACAAGAAGTTGGCAAATTTATCATATCAGAAGTAATTCAAAAAGAAAAAAGAACAGAAGAATTTTTAAAAGAATTAAATAAAACTAAAGACATAAGTTTTTGTGAAGAAAAATATATGGGATTTACATGTGCCAGAATCACAGCAAATATTTTTAAGCGTTGGGATTTAAGTACTAATATAATTCTTCCAATAGCATTTGCAGAAGATTTAGATTCTTGTCCTATTGCATTTAAGCAAAAAGCTCAAATATTACATATAATAAAAATTTTATGTGATATTAGAGATCCTCTTAGTGATAGAAATATTGAAAAAGCTTTAAAAAAAGTTGCTCTTTATAATTTAGATGTTGAACAATTTTTAAATTCTATAGATGTTATAAAAGAAGTAATAAAACAAAACTCTTAACTTATGCATAAGTAACTATATACTATAATTTGTAACTTTTTTACACAAAGGGGTTTTTGTTGTTAGATGTTACATTAATTGTTTTATGTGCTGGTAATTCTACTAGATTTGAACATAAAACGAAAAAACAATGGATTAGAATTGACAATGTTCCTTTATGGCTAAATGTTACAAAAAGATTAGCCTCTTTTTCATCGTTTAACAAGGTCATTGTTGCTTCCCATGAAAATGAATTAAATTACATGAAAAACTTTACTGATGATTTTATTTTTGTAAAAGGTGGAGAGAGCAGACAAAAATCTATTTTAAATTGCCTTGAACTCGTAGATACAAAATATGTTATGATAAGTGATGTAGCAAGAGCTTGTATTCCTAAAAATGTAATAGAAGAGCTTCTTCTGCAGAGGGAAAATGCAAATTGTATTGTTCCAGCGCTTAATATAACAGATACGGTAATTTATGAAAATGACACCATAAATAGAGAAAAAGTAAAATTAATTCAAACACCCCAACTTTCAAACACTCAAATCCTAAAAAATGCTTTAAATACTCCAATTGAATTTACTGATGAAAGTTCTGCTATAAAAAACATCAATGGAACAATTAAATATATCCAAGGAAGTATTGAAAGTAAAAAATTAACTTTAGGTAATGAATTAAATGAATTACCTTGTTTAAAAGAACCGTCAAATAACTTCTTCATGGGAACAGGATTTGATATACATGCCTTTGAAGATAATAAAGAAATGTTTTTAGGTGGAATAAAACTTCCATATGAATTTGGTTTTAAAGCACATAGTGATGGAGATGTTCTGATTCACTCAGTTATTGATGCACTTTTAGGTGCTATTGGTGCTGGAGATATTGGAGAGTTTTTCCCTGATACTGATGATAAATATAAAAATATTGATTCTAAAATTTTATTAGAGCATATTGTTTCATTTGTTTATAATGTGGGATATGAAATTGTAAATATAGATACTACGATAATTGCTCAAAAACCAAAAATAAATCCATTTAAAGATGAAATCAAAAGCTCAATGGCAAAACTATTAAAAATTGAAAAACAATTTATTAATATAAAAGCTACAACTGCTGAGAAAATGGGTTTTATAGGACGTGCTGAAGGAGTTGCTGTTCAAAGTATAGCAACCGTTAAATATTATAATTGGAAAACAAAATGAATATACTAATAATAGAAAATGAAATTTATCTAGCACAAAAAGTAGTATCTAGACTTCTTGATGAAGGACATAGTTGTGATTATATAGAATCACCAAATATAGATAATCTTACAAAAGAGTATGATACAATTTTATTATCAACATCCCTTCCTTCAGCATTATGTAAAAATATAATCAAAAGATATAGTGAAAATGCAATTATTCTTCTCTTAGTATCATATATTTCTGATGAAACGGTTACTAATCCTATAAAAGATGGTGCAAAAGATTATATTATGAAACCATTTATTATGGATGAACTTGTAAGAAAAATCTACCATTATAAAGAGTGTAGAAGCATTAGAAGAGAACTTCAAACATTAAGAGAATATTTCAACTTTACGATGGCAGAAATAGATATTAAGGATGTATTGTTACCTCCTTCATTCCCAACTTTAATAGAATCAAACTCACAAAAGTGTGCAGATAAACTTGTATTTGAATTGTCAAGAAAAATGGATTTACCTATTGTGTTTATTTCGTTAACATCAACAACTTGGCTAAAACAAGTAACTGCTATTCAGGCTAAAGCAATTATATATTTAACTGATTATCATACATTAAAGAAAAATGCAAAAGATAATATTATAAAAATAATTGAAGATAAGAACTGTGTAATATCAACACTAGAACAAGAAAGTGATTTCCCATATAGAAAAATCGAATTTAATAATGATAATATATTATTAGGAAACTCTAATATTATGACAATAAACGATTATGTAAAAATGATGGTTTTATCATATCAAAATAAATATCCAGATACTGAATTATCAAAAAAACTAGGGATTTCTAGAAAATCACTTTGGGAAAAAAGAAAAAAACTAGACATAGAAAAGAAAAAATAAGGATTTATTTTGAATTTAAGAAAATTTTTTTTAACAGTTGGATTTAGTGGATTAAGTCCAAAAGCCCCTGGAACTGTTGGTTCTTTCGTCTCTTTGATTATTGGATTATTTTTACTTGAATTTTTGCATGTATCAACTCTATTTTTATTAGCTTTATTAATCACAGTAGTTGCCATAAAACAAATTGATATTTATGAAAATGAAGTTGGTGCTCATGATGGGAAAGAAATAGTTATAGATGAACTAGCAGGAATGTGGATAACCCTAGCAATTTGTGGAATAAATAGCTCAAATATATTATATATGGCACCAATTGCTTTTCTTTTCTTTAGATTATTTGATATTTGGAAACCCTCAATTATTGGAAAAATAGATAGAGATGTAAAAGGCGGATTAGGAGTTATGGGTGACGATGTTGTTGCTGGAATTGCTGCTGGAATCGCTACGGCTGGAGTTTATCAGTTGATTGTGAAGTTTATTTTATAAAAATTTAATTCATTAAAAAAAGAGGGAGTTTAACTAAACTTCCCCTTTTTTATTAGACTATTTTACAATCTTCGCAAACTCAGCAAAGATGTATTTTGACTCATGAGGACCCGGACTTGCTTCGGGGTGATGTTGAACTGAAAAAATCTCTTTATTTTTATATTTAACACCTTCAATTGTATTATCAAATAAATTGACATGTGTAACATCAGCAATCTCTATAATATTATCAGGAACATTATAGTTATGATTTTGTGCAGTGATTTCTACAACCCCATTATTAGCAACTGGATGGTTACCACCATGTTGTCCAAATTTTAGTTTATAAGTATCATAACCATGCGCAATTGAAAGCATTTGATGACCTAAACAAATTGCAAAAATTGGAATATCTGTTTTTACTAATTTTTGAACTTGTTCTTTTTCTGCAATTAAAGTAAGTGGATCACCAGGACCATTTGATAAGAAAATTCCACCAATTTCTTTAGCTTCAAATCTTGCAATTAAATCCTCTGCTTTAAAAGTTGATGGAACAATTTCTACTTCTAGTCCTGACTCAACAAGTTCATTTAAGATATTTCTTTTAACTCCAAAGTCAATAACAACAACTTTTTTATCACTCATAACTGCTTTGTTATAAGCTTTAATAGAATGATTCCAAGCTCCTGATTTATGAACATAAGACTCTTTTGTTGATACGATTTCAATATAATTTATATCTTCAATTCGTGGACTTGATGCTAATTGTTTTGCTAATTCATCTTTACAAGAGATTTCAGTAGAAGCTATCATCATCATAGCACCTTCATCTCTAATCATCTTAGTTAAATATCTAGTATCAATATCACAAATACCTAATACTCCATGCTCTTTTAATAATGCATCCAAGTTTCCTTGTGCTCTATAGTTTGAGTAATCATTATGATAATTTCTAACTAATACACCTTTACAATGACAAGCCCTACTTTCCATATCATTATCATTAACACCAACATTTCCAATTTCTGGCATTGTAAAAGTAAT
>JBGSBO010000092.1:0-7722 GCA_041730535.1 Minisyncoccia bacterium | reverse complement strand
GCGGTTAAAGTATCTTTAATATGAATTGGAATATCTGATTCATCAACTGCAGTTGCAATTCCCCCTTGCGCCCAAAAGGTATTACAATTCCAAGTTGACATTTTACATAAAATCAAAACTCTCTTGTTTTTAGGTATTAATCTTGCTGCATTTAAACCAGCAACGCCTGTTCCTATTATTATATAATCATAAATCATTATTTTGCAACTTCTTGATTATTTTCATCAATTGAAGAATCCGATGAAATATAAATTGGGTCACCTTTGTAACCACAACCACTGAATGATAATATAAAACCTGCTATAATTAGCATATGAAAAAAATTAATGAAATACTTAGTCATCTTAAAAATAATCCTGAATTCAGGAAGATTAATACATCTTTTTTAATAATGAAGTTCATAGATGTTCTTCCCTTAAAACTAAAAAAAGGTGTAAAGTTTGGTTATGTTAAGAATCAAACTCTATATTTTGTATTAACCCATCCTGTTTATAAAATGGAATTTGAGTATAACAAAGCAGATATAAAATCATTATTAAAAAATTTCAAGATTGCAAATGTTGAAGATATTGGTTTCTTCGTAACAAATGTAATTGAGAAAAAAGAACCAGAAAAGCAAGAAGAACCTTTATATGTTGAGCGTTCTTATGGGATATTTCAAAATAATGCAAAAGATGAAAAACTTTTTAAAAAATTTGAAAAAATAAGAGAAATTATAAAAACCTCTTAAATGATTTTTCAACATCCTTATAATTCGGGCAATAAATAGCTACTAAATTCCAAAAATCTTTTGAATGATTCTTATGTTTTATATGAGCTAATTCATGAACAATCACATATTCCATTACTTCAATTGGAAACTTCATTAATAAAATATTAAAATTTAATCCATTTTTATAATTACATGAACCCCATGTTCTTTTGTTTTTTCTATAAGAAATAGATGTTGGAAATAGATTCATTTTTTCTGAATATTCTTTTACTTTTAAAGGTAATATTTTTTTTATTTCATTTTTATAAAAAATATCAATATTTTTAATTTTATATTCATCTAATTTTTTAACTTCACCTAAAAACAAAAATTCATCATCGTTTATTAATTTTTTTTTCATTTTTAAAATTGATGATTCAATCCAATCTTTTTTCTTATTTATTAACTCTTTTGCATCATAAATTGTAAAATAAATATTTGCTCTAATCTGTATTAAATCACTATTTAAAATACGTAAATAACAATGTTTTATATTTTTTTTATTCTCTAATTTCACTGTTACTATTTTATTATTAATTTCTATTTGAAAACTCAAACTATTCCTTAAGTAATTTTTTGTTAAAATCCCGAACTATTATATCAAAAAATATAATGATAATTTTATTGAGGAAGATGCTAATGAAAATTGCAAACAGAATGGAAACTCTGTCTCCATCAGTTACTATGGCAATTACTGCCTTAGGTAGAGAGCTTAAAGCTCAAGGTAAAGATATACTAAGTTTTAGTGCAGGTGAACCTGACTTTGATACGCCAGAAATTATTAAACAAGCAGCTATAAAAGCTATTAATGATGGACAAACTAAATATACAGCAGTTGAGGGTATTATCGCTACCAAACAAGCAATTATTAACAAATTAAAAAAAGACCATGGTTTAGAATATAAATTAGATGGTATAGTAATTAGCAATGGTGCAAAACACTCATTATTTAATCTTTTTCAAGTTTTAATTGAAGAAGGTGATGAAGTTATTATTCCTGCTCCTTATTGGGTTACATATCCTGAGCAAGTGAAATTTTCAGATGGTGTTCCAGTATTTATTGAAACTGATGATTCAACTGATTTTAAAATCACAGCAGAACAATTAAAAGCAGTAATTACGCCAAAAACAAAAATATTATTGTTAAATACTCCATCGAATCCAACTGGTTCTGTTTATTCTAAAGAAGAATTACTTTCACTTGGTGAAGTTTTAAAAGGTACAGATATTATCGTTTTATCAGATGAAATGTATGAAAAAATTATGTATAACGGTAAAAAATTTACAGCAGCTGCAGAAGTATCAGAAGATATGTACAAAAGAACTGTAATAATCAATGGTTTAAGTAAAGCAGTAGCAATGACAGGATGGAGATTTGGATATATAGCAACTTGCGATGCAGCACTTGCAAAAGCTATGACTAAACTTCAAGGTCAAGTTACATCAAATATTAATACAATGACTCAATATGCAGCAATTCCTGCATTAGAAGGTGATGCTGATGAAACTATTGAAATGATGAGAGTTGAATTTGAAAAAAGAAAAAACATCGCTGTTGCATCTTTTAATGCAATAAAAGGATTATCAACTATTGATCCTGATGGTGCATTTTATCTTTTTGTAAATATTAAAGAAGTAACAAATGATTCTATGAAATTCTGTGCTGATTTATTAGAGCAAAAAGGTGTAGCTTTAGTTCCAGGACTTGCATTTGGAACAGAAGGTTATGTAAGATTTTCTTTTGCTACAGATTTAGCAACAATTCAAGAGGGAATCAAAAGAATCAAAGAGTTTGTAGAAAACAAATAATGACTCCACAAAAAAAAGCTACCGTTGTTTCATCTAGTGTTGCAGCGGTACTTACACTTATAAAACTAGCAATTGGAATCGCCAGTGGTTCGGTTGCTGTTTTAGCTTCTGCTGTTGATTCTGTTTTAGATATGTTTGTATCTATTTTTAACTACTTTGCAATTTCAAATTCTGAAAAACCAGCTGATAGAACTTTTAATTATGGAAGAGGAAAAATTGAAGCTTTAGCTTCTGTAATTGAAGGTACAATTATTACAATTTCAGGACTTTATTTACTCTATGAAGCTGTGAAAAAAGCTAAAAGTGGTGAAGTTTCTCAATATCTTGATATTTCTATTTATGTAATGATTATTTCTTTAATAATTACCATTTCTTTAGTTATATATTTAAATTTTATTGCAAAAAAAACAAATTCTATGGTAATTAAGGCTGATGCACTTCATTATAAAACAGATGTTTTTAGTAATGTTGCGGTTTTAAGTTCTCTTTTGCTTGTAACTTTTACGGGTTATGAAATTATTGATGTATTTGTTGGTGGAGGAATTGCTTTATATATTATTTATTCTGCTTATGAATTAATTCATGATGGTGTCTTAGTTTTGTTAGATAGGGCAGTTGATGAAGAATTAGTGTCAAATATAGAAAAAATAATAAAAGACAATAAAAAAGTAAATGCCTATCATTTATTAAAAACAAGAGAAGCAGGACATCAAACTTTTGTTGAAGTTCATTTAGTTTTTGATTGTATTATAACTTTGATGGAAGCTCATAAAGCAAGCGATTCTATTGAATATAAAATAAAAAAATTAGATAAAAAAAGAGACTGGATTATTAATATTCATATGGATCCATATGATGATTTTAAGATGAATGATATTAATCATTAATCATCTTAAATAATATTTACATTATAACTAAAGGTTTTTTATGAATTATGTAAAAATTTTAGGTGCAAGCGGAAGCAAAGCAAAAAACTTAAATACAACTTCTTTTCAAATATACAAAGATATAGTTATTGATGCAGGAAATATCCTAAATGCATTAGGTGATGATGCTAAAGATATAAATCATATTTTTTTAACACATTCTCATGCTGATCATATAACAGATTTGCCATTTATAATAGAAACTTTTTTTGATAAAAGAGAAACACCTCTTACTATTTATGCTTTGGAAGAAACTTTAGAAGTTTTAAAAAAGCACTCATTTAATGATGTTATTTGGCCTGATTTTACAAAAATAAAATTACCTAAAAATGATATGTTTTCATTAATTTTAAAACCAATAAAACTTAATGAAATAATTAAAATTCATAATTATTCAATAAAAGCAATTTATGCAAATCATATATCAGGTTCATGTGGTTTTGTAATTATTAAAGATAATCAAGGTTTTGTAATAAGTGGAGATACACACACAAATCCTGAAATTTGGGAAGAAATAAATAATAACGATGAAATTAAATCTTTAATAGTAGAATGTTCATTTCCTGATAAATTTGAAGAATTAGCAAGAATAACAAAACATTTAACACCAGCATTAATTGCAAATGAACTTAAAAATTTAATAAGAAAAGATATATCAATTTTTTATTATCACTTAAAACCTAGCTATAAAAAAGAGTTATTAGAAGACATAGAAAAACATAAATTACTAAGTTACAATGGGAAAATTTTAAATGAGGGAGATGTAATTCATATTAAAACAGGTAATATTGAAACTACACTTTTAAGTGAACATAAATTTGAAGAAATTATGAAAATAAATCTTGCATTTAGTTCACAACATGACAAAAATAAATTACTTGAAGATATATTAACACTTACAAAAAAACTCACAAAAGCTGATGCTGGAACTTTATATATAAAATCAAAAGATGAGCAATATTTAAACTTTAAAGTAGTACAGAATGATACTTTAAAAATAAAAATGGGTGGAACAAAAAATAATCTTAACTGGTCTTCTCTCTCAATTTTCAAAAAAGACGGAAAACCAAACAATGAAATGGTTGCCGTAGTTTGTGCAAATGAAAAAAGAATTATTAATATTCCAGATGTTTATAAAACAAATAAATATCAATTTGATGGAACAAGAGATTTTGATAAGAGTACATCTTATCGTTCAAAATCAATGTTAGTAATTCCATTAATTAATCATGATAATGAAGTTATTGGCGTTTTACAACTTATTAATAAAATTAGAGATGGTGAAATTATAAATTTTAATAAATTGGATGAAAAAATTATTGCTTCTCTTGCATCACAGGCTGCCATGGCATTAACAAATATGCAATTAATTAATAGTTTAGAAGATTTTATAGATGCTTTTGTATCAACTATTGCAAAAGCAGTAGATGCAAAATCACCATATACAAGTGATCATATACTAAAAGTTGAAAAGATTGCTTTATTAGTTGCTAAAGCTATTAATGATGATAATAGTATTTATGAAGAAATTAAATATAATGAAAATGACTATAAACAATTATCTCTTGCAGCATGGATGCATGATATTGGAAAGATATCAATGCCTGAGCATGTTATAGATAAAGCCACAAAACTTGAAAAAATATATGACCGAATTGATTTAATACAACAAAGATTTGAAATTATAAAATTAAATAAAGAAATTGAATATCTAAAAAATTCAACTTCAAAAGAAGAGTATGAAGATTTTATAAAACAAATAAATAATGATATTGAATTTATAAAAAGAATAAACTTTGGTGGAGAGTTTATGGATGATGAAGATATAAAAAAACTAGAAATTATTTCAAAAAAAGTTTATATTAAAAACGATGGAACAAATATAGCTTTTATAAGTGAAGATGAATTTTATAATCTATCAATCAAAAGAGGTACCTTAAATAAAGAAGAGATTAATATAATCAGAAATCATGCTCAGCTTTCACTTGATATGATTTCTGGGTTACCTTTTCCTAAAAAATATAAAGATGTATTAAATATAGCTTGCAATCATCATGAAAAACTAAATGGATTAGGCTATCCAAGAGGTCTAAATGCACAAAGTATTACTCTCGAAGATAGAATAATGATTTTAGCTGATATTTTTGAAGCATTAACTGCATCTGCAAGGCCATATAAAGATGCAATGCCACTATCAAAAGTAAAGAATATTTTAACATTAATGGCAGATAATGGTGAACTTGATAAAAACTTAAATGACTTTTTCTTTAATCACAAAATATTATATGAATATTCAAAAGATGAATTAAAATTTTATCAATTAGATTTAGAATCATAAAATAAGGGACTGTTAGAAATTCTGTGTCAATCTGATAAAATAATATCAAGGATTGAACATGGAAGAACAATTTGAATTTGATTTTAATGAAATATTAAATCAATTTAGAAATGGAAAAAAACTAACAGGTAAAGATGGACTTTTAGCTCCACTTATTAAACAACTAACAGAAGCTGCACTTGAAGCAGAAGTAGAATCTCATATTGCTAATGATGTTCTTAGTGGTAAATCAAATAGAAGAAATGGTTTTAATAGTAAAACTATAAAAGGAACTTCAAATGGAAGTTTTTTACTTGAAACACCAAGAGATAGAAACGGAACATTTGAACCTCAAATAGTTAAAAAACACCAAACTACAATTTCAAATGAAATAAAGAAAAAATACTTTCAATGTATGGCTTAGGAATGAGTTATACAGATATTTCAGCTCACATAGAAGATATTTATCAAATATCTATTTCAACTGCAACAATAAGTGCTATTACAGATAAAATTATAGATAAAGTTAAAGCTTGGCAAAGTAGACCCTTAGAAACGATATATCCATTTGTATGGTTAGATGCGATTCACTATAAGATTAAAGATGGTGGTAAATATATTAGTAAAGCCGTTTATACCATTTTAGGTGTAGGAATGGATGGAAGAAAAGAGATATTAGGATTGTATCTTTCTGAAAGTGAAGGAGCAAATTTCTGGCTTTCAGTTCTTACAGATTTAAACAATAGAGGATTGAAAGATATTTTAATAGCTTCAGTTGATGGATTAAAAGGATTTCCAGAAGCTATAAAAGCAATATTTCCAAATACAGAAGTACAACTTTGTATTATTCATCAGATTAGAAATTCTCTAAGATATGTAGCAAGTAAAGACCAAAAAGAGTTTATGAAAGATTTAAGACCAGTTTATGAAGCAACAATAAAAGAATTAGCAGAAGATGAATTGCTAAAGCTTGATGAAAAATGGGGTAAGAAATATCCAATAGTTTTACAATCTTGGAATAATAAATGGGAGAATTTATCTGTTTATTTCAAATACCCTCCCGAGATTAGAAAGGTAATTTATACAACAAATATAATTGAATCAGTTCATAGACAATTTAGGAAATTGACTAAGACTAAAGGTGCATTTCCAAATGATAATTCATTACTAAAATTGCTATTTATGGGGATAAAAAATGCTGAAAAGAAATGGACAATGCCAGTGTGGAATTGGAGCTTAACACTTTCACAACTGGCAATATTTTTTGATGGTAGATTAGATAGTGAGCTTAAAATTTAAGTTCAGGTGTGATAGGATTTCTCCTATCAGAATTACTTTGACACGGAATATTTAACAGTCTCATTTTTTGTTCAAAAAAAGGTTTATGTGATTTTACATAACCTTTTTATTCTGCTGTTTTTATATTACATTTTCATAAAATCGAATAGTAAAATAAGAAATTATTTAAATTTGCATTAACTTTTTTTTGAAGTTTGAGAAGGCAATTCATTAAAATATTCTTTGTAATATTTTGAAAAAATTGAAAGACTAGGAAATCCTAATTTCAATGATAATTCTGTAATAGATATATTGGTAGATAAAATAAGATTCTTTGCTATTTCTAATCTTTTATTTCTTAACCATTTTATAGGTGTACATCCTAATTTAGCTTGAAATAAATATTGAATTGTTCTAGCTGATAATCCTGAAATTCTTTCCATATCACCAATAGTAAGTAATTCTAATGGGAATTGTTTATTAAAATCTAAAATTCTATCTAACCCTAATAATTCCATACTAAATTAGACAACAAGCCGACTTGCTCTATAATTAGGTACTTTAAAGCGAAAAAGTTACACCTAAAACTTTCACCTACTGGGTGTAACTTTTTCTAACTCAGGATTAGATTATGGCACAGA
>JBGSBO010000091.1:0-7753 GCA_041730535.1 Minisyncoccia bacterium | reverse complement strand
AATTAAATTTAGACTCTACGTTAGCTTCTTGCATAGCACTTTTCACAAAAGAAAGATACTTGATTACACCCTCATACAGTTTTAAAACTAAAACATAAGGATCATCAGATATCGCGTTTTGTTGATTATATACTTCTATTCCCATAAATTACAACTCCATAATAATCATTTTTTAATCTATCAGCATATAATATATTAGCTTAATACTAAAAGAATTTTATATTTAATAACTTTATTATCAACTAGCCGTTGATTGTTGTATCATCAACTTTAAGCCAGAAAATGAAGCTTCCATTTGATTAATAATTGCACCATATGAAGCAAATTGTAGAGATAATTGTTCATATTTTGCATTTAATGCTTTTTCGGCTTTTTCTTTTTCTGCATTTAAATTTGTTTCTCTTGTTGATATACCTTTATCATACGTATCAAGTACACCACCTGTTATAGTCATGTCATCGAATAACTCTTTCAATTGTGTTCCTAAACCCTTATTCTCAGCTTTTCCTAAAAATAAATCTTTTAATCCAGTCATATCTTCTTGAACTACTTTATTAAATTTTGTAGAGTCTAAAGTTAATCCACCAAATTTATCTAATTCAATCCCATAATTAAATATTGATTTATCTTTTGCATCACCATATGAACCAAATAATTTATTTTTAACTTGATTTAATATATCTCTAATTGAAGATTTATCAGCTAATTTTGAATCAGCATTTAAAACTTCAGTATCAACCAAAGCAACTAATTCATTATATTTAGTTATAAAGTTATTCATCAAAGTTTCAACTTGAGTATTATCTTCGGCTATATTGATAGTACTATTTGAACCTGATGTATCAACTTTATTTGCAGTAATCTTTAATCCATCAACTGTAATATTATTTGAAGAAACATTATAATCAACACCATCAACTTTTGCAAGCATATTTTTTGCTTCTAAAATATGATTTGAAGTATTTATTGCCGTTCCATCTCTGGTATAACCTAATGTTTGACTTGCTGTTCCAGTGATACTTAAAGCATTATCAATTCCTGATTCTTCACTTTTAATAACTAATCGATAAGAATTAGTTCCAACTTGTTCTACAGACGCATTCATACCACTTTTAGCAGTAATTTCATCTGCTAGTTGTGTATATGTTTTCCCCTCTGTTAGAAAGGTTTCATCACCAATTTTTAATTCACCAATTCCTGCTAAAGGGGTTACTATATCTGAAGTAATACTTGATTGATAAACATCTTTTTGTGCAAGTTGACTCACACTAACAGTTGTAAAGCCTTTTTTTAAAGCTTGAAGGTCAACCGCATCAAAAGTAACTGAATCACCAGATGTTGTAGCGCTTTTTTGTTCAAATGCATTTACTCCACTAGAAACAAATAAATCAAAGGGTTTTATTGATGCTAAAAGTTCTTTTACTTTTGAATTAATAGTTGCAAAAGTCTCTTTTTCACCAGTAATATTTGTTATTTTTGTCTCTATTGGCTCAACGGCAGACTTTCTCTCTGCTGTTTTTAATTTTTCAATTAAATCACTATTCAAGGCACTTGCCTGTCCTGACCCTAATCCTAAAACACCATCAGCCATAATTTATCCTTTATCTTTTTAAGCCAAGTAAAGTTTGTAACATTTCATCTATTACACTTACAATTTTGGCATTTGCGGTATACGCTGCTTGAAACTTAATTAAGTTCAACATCTCTTCATCATTATCTACTTTTGTAAGTTGGTCATAAGAACTTTGTAGTGATTGTTTTACATTATCTTGAGTTTCTTTTAAAAAGTCATTATTTTCTTTATCTGCTGAAACTCCAACTTTAATGTCTCTAAAAAATTCCAATAAGGAAATAGATTTTGTTGAATCACTATCATTTTGTCCGAATCCATCAAATGATATATTATCTTTCCATTGAAAAGTTGCTAAATAATCTAATTTTTCTTGAGTTAAATCATTTACTATATTTTCATTAAATTTCAAATCTTTAACATTTAAACCATTAAATAAACCAATATTATTTACTGTGGCACTAGTTAATGAAGTATCACTAGCTACTTCTCCATATATATAACTATTTGTTCCTGTTTTTACAAATTTATCAGATATATCTGACAAAGTTTTTGCAAAAGAATCTAACTTATTAAGATAAGATTGATATTTATTACTACTTGAATTTGATGACAAATTATCAACCTGTGCTTTTATTGTTCCACTTTTTAAAGAAATTTCTTTATCAAATATTCCAATAGCAACTGTTGATTCAGGTTGTTTACTTTCTTCTTCATTTTTAAATAAAACTATTTTATTAGGCTCTGAAGATATATTTACCGAGATTCTTCCCTCAAACTGATTTTGTATCCCTGTAAATTTTGATTCAATTCTCAGAAATTTATCTTCACTAGTATTTAAAATTTTATCACCATTAGTATCTAAAGAATAATCACCATTATATGCTGTTACAAGATTTTTTGTATCTGTATTTGTATTTATCTTAAAGACTAAAGCTCTTGTTAATTCATCAGAACTAAGCTTAAAAATCCCATCACCATTAATATCTAACGGAGGATATAAACCAGTTATCAAATCTTTTGCTTGTGTTATATCAGGAATTTCTTCATCTATTGCAACAGAAACCTCATATTCATTATTTATTTTATATGTAACAGAATCACCTATAGCAAAGTTTCTAGCCACCAAATTGTTATCAAATTTTATTGAATCTTTTATATTAAAAGTACCATTTGCATTATATTGTTTATTATAAAACTTATCTATTTGATTAGTATCATTCTCTAAAACACTAAATGTTCTTACATTGGTATTATTACTTATTGCAACATTTCCAGCAATTTTCAATTCATAATATTCATTATCACTACTAATACTTATATCAACGTAATTAGATAATTCAAATTCTAATTGGTCTCTTTTATCTAATAAATCATTTGATACACCATCATATTTCTCTAGTTTTTCATTTATAGAGCCAATCTCGGTTAAAAGACTATTTACTTTATTTACATTAACTTCTAATTCTTTTTTTTCGGTAACTTGCTGATTTTCGATACTTGTATATAAGTTTTGTAGTGATTCAACTAAATTATTACCACTATTTTTTAGTGTAGATTTATAAACTTCTGAATTTGGATTTGTACGTAAGTTTTCAATTGATTGAAAATATCTATTTAAGTCAGATGAAAAACCACTATCTTTTGTTTCCGCAAAAATTGATTCAATACTTCCCATCATATTAGATAATTTATTATAATAATTAGATTTTGTATTTTCTGATGTTAATTTATCATACATATATTGAGATGTAACCCTATATGTATTACTAGCATTTACTCCACGCCCTGTAAATCGTGTATCCATCTGCGCTCAATTTCACTAACTTGTACAACTCTTTTTTTATACCCTTCGGTGTTCTGGTTTGCTATATTATTAGATACATTCTCAACTAGAATTTTTGCGGCATTTAACCCTGTCTGTGAAACATTTAATGTACCTAACATAGAGACTCCTTTTAGTATAATTTACAAATTATTACATTACATTTCTTAAAATTAGATTAAAATGGCCAAATAGACCTTAATATTTTTGTTCCCCAAGGTGTTTCTAATATATCAGATTCAACACCATCTTTATCGTATAATAGTTTTAAATTGGCAATTTGTGAGGAATTAATCGAATTATCAGAAGTAATATCATAAGGTCTTATTACACCACTTATTATAATTTTTTGTTTTTGCCCTTCAATTAACATCTCTTTTGCACCTTTTATATAATAATTACCATTTTGATAAGTTTCTTCGATACTTGCAGAAATTGTGGTAGAAAAAGTTTCATCCATTTGACTTTTTACAGAACCTGAATCATCAGATGAACTATTTGTTCCAAAACCTACTCCGAGATTTCTATTTAATTCATTAGCTGCTTTACCAACAACGCCACTTCCACCAGAAGTAAAAGTTCCTCCACCTAAACTTGTACTCCTATCACTTGAAAGTTCTCTTTTATTATTAGTTTTTGATGTGGTATCTTCATCAATTATAATTTGAATAATATCTCCAATTTGTAAATCTTTTTTATCTGCAAAGAGAGAAGTTCCTTGCATTGAATATAACGAACCTTTATTTTTTCTAGCTTCAGGCACTTTTTTAGGAATTTGAACTTCTGGTTTATCAAATTCCAGTTCAGGAGTAGAGGTGGCTGTACATCCTACAAAAATCAAAGGGATAAAAATAATAAGACTATTTCGCATTTAGTTTACTCTTTAATATAAAATCAATGTCAACTGCAATTATTACTTCGTTTAAAGTTTTTTTAACAAAAGCCATCACACCGTATCTAACTATTAATGCATCTAGGTTTGTATTTATTTCACAAACTAGCACAACTTTATTTTCTATTATTTTTACATGTTTAACATGTTCTTGACCTACTAAATCAACAGCTTTTTCAATTTCGAGTAAAATTGCTTTTTCAATATCTTTTTTTATTTTTTCTTGTTTATCTTCTTCTAGTTTTACTATTCTTTTATTTTCTAATTCTTTTTGTTGCTGCTCTTCAAAAGCCTTACCTGTATAGTAGTAATATCCACCAAATATACAAATTAGTACAAGTAAAGATATAAACTTTACAATTCTTTGTTTTTTATTTCTTTTAACAGCAACAATCATGGTTTTATTTTATTACAAAAGTAGTAAACAATATAGTTTTTACATTGTTTCTAGCAATTTCAGGATTAGAAGATGTTACTTCATTTATTACATTATTAATATCTTGTATTAATTCATCTTTTAAAAGATTTTTACCACCAACGGTTAGTAATTCTTCTGAACTTCTAGAACTAATTTGAGAAATTACAACATCAACAATTTCTGCTTTATAAGATTCAACAACAGCTGCAATTGTAGGTTCACTACTTTTTATAGAAAAAGATAGTTTCATTAGTTTTTCTTTACCTCTTGAATCAGTTAAATTTAAAACCAAATCATTAATATCTGCTTTAAATGAATCACTCTTCTCCCCTGCTTCTGCTTTTTGAACTTCTTGAGTTGCAGGAGCATTATTTCCTGAAAGTACTCCTTGAGAATATAAGAAATAACCTCCACCAACAACTGCTAATAACAGAATTACTACTAAGGCTATTAATACAATAATTAAACCTTTTCCTCCACCTGAGTTTTTAACTTCTTGGTTATTTTCTTCTGCCATTTTAGTCCTTCTTTTCGTTTTTTATATTATAATTCTCAAGCATTTGGGTAACAACTGATGCATTTGATACACTTAAAAATTTCATTATTTGAGTTACATTACTCTCTTTTAATTTTATGAGTATATCAAAAACATCATCAATTTTGCCTTCACTTATCATTTGATTAAAAATATCAGCTGCAATCTTTGGTTTCATTGAATTATAAATTTTTGATGTTTTACTTTCTACTGCAAGTTTAATATCTTGTAATATTTCTAAGTTCTTATCATGTAAATTTTTAATTCCACTTTTTTCTTTTTGTATTTGAGCCAATATACTTTCTAACTCTTTTTTTCTTTCTTGATATTCTTGTTCTTTTTCCTTATAAAAATTATTCAGCTCTTTTTTCAATTCTATAACTTCAAATTTTTGTCTTGTTAAGCTACTACTTGTTTCTTCTGCATTTATGCTCAATGTCATTAAAATTAAAATACATAATTTACTAATCAATATCTTATCCTTTTATATACTTACTTTGAATGTATTCATTTGAAGCTTCTTCTTCTTCTAATAAAATTTTTTTCATTTTTTCTTTTCTTTCCTCATCAAGAATATATCCAAATTGTTCAGTTTCTTTTTGAAGTTCTATAATCTCTTGAATAATAGCCTCAACTTGTAAATTTATATTATTCTTTTCATTATTGAGTTTTTGAATATGCATTTTCATAGTATTTTTATGCATTGTTAAAATTGTAAAATCTGATATTGCTCCAAACTTTTCTACACTTGCGGTTGCTATACTATTTTGTGTTAATGTAATTTCGATATTTAGTTTTTCAATTTTAGATTCTAATTGAGCTTTTTGCATTAATTTTTGATCAGTTTGATTTTTTTTTAGATTAAATAATTTTTCAATCAAAATTAATTACCAAATACTAATATTATATTCCATAAATCTTTTGTATAAGCTTCCATATGATCCCCTATCCAAGGAAGTGAAATCAAAATAAAAGCTGAAACAAATACCATTTTTGGAACAAAAGATAAAGAAGCATCACTAACTTGAGTTACTGCTTGAAATACGGATATTATAAGACCAATAATCATACTAACAATTAAAGAAGGTAGTCCTAATATCAATATGATTTTGACAGTATTTTCAGCAATTGCTATTAAATCCACAGTTAGTCTTTTATTTTTATTGTTATCTCTAAAGTTTTATTACTTAATAATTTAGAAATTAGTTGAGCTAATTCATCAGTATTCGATGAACTAGTAACACTTATGGTATTACTACTTTTTTCTAATAAATCAATTTCCCCACTTTTATCTTGATTTAAGCTGCTATTAGTGTAATTTAGAGCCTCTAGTAAATCTTTTTCATTTAGAGAATCTAATTCAAAAAATTCGTCATTACTCATACTTTTTTCTCCTTGCAAAGATTCATTAAAACTTACTTCTTTCTTTAATTCTTTTTCTTTGTTATCTAGAATCTTTTCTTTTTTATCACTAAACATATCTTCTAAAAAATCTAAATCTTCAAATACTTCATTATCTTCTTCATCATCATTTTCGATTTCTTCACCAAAATTAAAGTCCATAAACTCTTCTTTATCTTTAGCTTCATCATTACCAACAGCTTCATCATCGTAATCAAATGATATATTATTTAATCCAAAACTATCATTAAAATTCATTATATCATCAAATTCATTTTTAGAGATTTCAATTGAATTATTATCGATATTATCAAAAGTATCGAACATATTTTCAGGATCTCCAAGATTAATATCATTTCTCATGTCAAATAATTCTTCTAAATTTTCTCCATCAAAATTCTTATTAACTTTTATTTCTTGGATAGATTCTTCTTTAGCTAATAATTGAGCTAATTCGTCATCTAGTTCTACTGTATTTTCTTTTCCATCATCCTCTATTGAATTATTAGATAGTACTTCTTGGATGTTTGAATTCATTTTTTTTTCTTCATCGTATTTTCGAAGAATATATTTAGGAATTTCAGATAAGCTATTTATTGATAAATCAGAAATACCACTATCAAGTAAAAATTCTTCTTCAATGCCATCTTTTGGTGTAAAAAATTTAATTTTTTTATTTAGTGAATTTTTTTTTATAATTCTTTCATCATCAATTAAATAGATATCTTTTGGATTATTTTTTATAGTTTGTTTTAATTGTGATAAATCATCAATTTCTTTAATTAATGTGCTTTCATCAAGTTTAAATTTAATATTTGAATGTTCTAAAGTTTCGTGTATTTCTTTTTTAAAACTGTTATTACCATAAATGTAAATATTCAATATATAACCCTACAAATAATTTTATTAACCTTGATTATACCTTTTTTTATTAAATTTTCGATAAAATAAAAACAATTACTAATTAAGGGTATCTTCATCCACTAAAAACTCTTAATTAAGTAAATAGATAAAATCAGCTATAATATGCATAAAAAAGAGATATTATGGCAAATAGATTTAGAGAGAAATTAGCAGAGAAAAGATCTAAAAAAGGTTATAAGGAAATAGCT
>JBGSBO010000090.1:0-7759 GCA_041730535.1 Minisyncoccia bacterium | reverse complement strand
AATGAAATTAAATGTCCAAGGTACACCAACTATTTTTGATAAAGATGGTAAAAGTGTTGTTTGGGTAAATCTTTTAGAAAAATTCGGAATTGAAGTAAAATAAATCTTAAAAAATAAGTATCTTAAAAAAGATACTTATTTTGATTAATTTAGCAATTCTAAAATAACATCTATTTCTTCTTCTAATAATTCAAACTCACCTATATTTAAATCAGCTATCATATGTTCTTTAGATGTTGTACCATTTAAGGGCACAATATTTATATAATTTAAAAATCTATAAAAAATCTCAGCTTCACTTCTTTTATATTTTTTAGCTAATTTTTGTAAAATATCACTTGATAAAATATGTGGATTTGCACTTAATGACCAAAAACTTTCATATATTATTTTATTTTTCAAACAGAATTTTCTAATATCTTTATCATAATCTGATTGGGCATAAAATCTATTTTGAACTACACTTGGTTTTACTTTTGCATTATTAAATAAATAAACTAAAACATCCAAATCATAACAATTGCTAATACCTAGTTGCCCTACTTCTTTTTTATCATAAAACTCTTCCATTTTTTGCCAAACCCTTTGAAGTTTATTAGCTGGATATACAGGTGAATGTAAAATATATGAATCAATAAAATTTGTTTTTAGATTTCTTTTTGAAGTTTCAAAAGATTTTTCAATTTGAATTTCTATTTCATCACTTTGTAAATAAGGCATATTTGAAATATCCTGCCCATCTATTGGTGTAAATTTTGTTTGAACAAATAAATCTTCTCTTTTTATACCATTTTCATAAGCTTTTAAAAGTCCCTGCCCTACTAAATCTTCCCTATAGTGTTTTGGCTGGCAAGCTGTATCGACTCCTTTGAAGCCTTGAACTAAAGCTTGGAATACTAAATCTGCGGTATTCTCTTTTTTCCAAGCTGTTCCATAAATCATATTTGGCATTTGTATATTTTGATTTGATAAAAAAGTATTCATATTTTTTCCTAATTTTTGTATGGATTTATTGTATCAAATATTAATAGTTAACTCTTTATAAAAATGACTTTTATAAGTTTTTTTATGTTAGTGTACGAAAAATTATATATAAATCACATATTATTGGACTTTTATGATTAAATTAATTCTATTAGGTATTGTTTCTGGGGCATTTTTTAGTACAACTTTTGTTTTAAATGATTTTATGAGCGTTTCAGGTGGACATTGGTTATGGTCGGCAATTCTTAGATACTTTTTTGTAATTGTTTTTTTAGTAGTTATTTTAATCTTACAAGGTGGAATAAAACGACTAAAAGACGTGTGTAAACTATTTATGGAAAACTATTGGTTTTGGACAATAAGTGGAACAATAGGATATGGGTTTTTCTATGCCTTACTTTGTTTTAGTGCTGATTATTCACCAGGATGGGTAATTGCTGCAACTTGGCAATTTACAATGTTTTCAGGGCTTTTTGTTTTTATGATGTTTGGAAAAAAATTTCCTAAAAAAATTTGGATTTTTTCATTTATAATCTTTGTTGGTGTTTGTTTGGTGAACCTATCACATATGGAAAATTTTGATTTAAAAGCTTTATTACTTGGTGGACTTCCTGTTTTAATTGCCTCATTTTTTTATCCAATGGGAAATCAATTGGTTTGGGAAGCTAAAAATGGAAATCATAAAAATGTACCAAAAATAACTTCAAAATTACTATCAAATGCCTTTAATAAAGTATTTTTAATGTCAATTGGTTCTGTACCATTTTGGATTATTTTATTAGCAATTATCAATCCACCTGCTCCAAACAATTCTCAAATAATCACCACCGCACTAATAGCTTTATTTTCAGGAGTTCTTGCAACTTCTATTTTTCTATATGCAAAAAATTTAGCGAAAGATTCAAATGAAATTGCAGCAGTAGACGCAACACAAGCCAGTGAAGTTGGTTTTTCACTTATTGGAGGAATGCTTCTTTTAGGGAATGCTTCTTTAAATTTTTATTCTATTGTTGGTATTATACTTATTTTAGGTGGATTACTTTTATTTACAAAATACCAAAATGCCTAATCTTAAAAAAGAAGTAAAAAAGTAATTATAGTTGAAAGTATAATCCCTATTAGCACTTTTAAAGATATAACTTCACCTTCTAAAATAAACAATAAAATAGCAATAGCCGCAGGGTTCAAATAAACATAAGCCATAAGTTTTTTTGGACCAATTGTAATAGCTGCTTCTTGATATAAATATACTGTCATAAGTGTCGCACCAATTATTAAATAAATCATATAATAAATTAAATCTCCTTGGATTTTTGACCATTCAAGAGGTATATCCAAAATTTCAAGAGATAAAAACATCCATATACAGCCACCTAATAATGTAGTGAATACCAATACTGGTAATTCATCATCTTTTTTATGAAAATATTTTGTTGAAATTGAGTATAAGGACATAGAAATAGTTGCAAATAAGAAGATAATATCACCTTGATTTAATGAGAAATTCAAAAGTAAATCTATATCTGCTTTAAAAACAACAATACAAGTTCCAACAATACCAATAAGATAAATAATCAGTTGAGAAAAACTCATCTTTTGCTTTAGCAAAAAAATACATAAAATAGCTGTTATTAATGGAACTAAAGTAAACAAAGTTCCTGTATTTAAGGCTGTTGTTGTCTCCAAAGCTTTGAATAATCCAATAAAATATAAAGAGAAAAAAAGACTTATAATCATTGCTTTTGGCATGGCTGAAAGTATTTTTTCTCTATATTTTTTATTTAAAAATATTATGGGAGCTAAAAATAAAGAAGCCACAAAAAAACGAAATAATGTAAGGGAAATTGGATCAATAACACCTGAAAGTTTTGCAGAGGCAACAAACGAACCAGCTACTAAGAAAGTGGCTAGTAATACTAATAAATGAGCTTTTAAATTTTGAGTCATAAAATCAATCTTCCATACCAATTCTTAAAAATCCTGTAAAGGCTGCATTATCAAAACTCAAAGATTTATCTACATTTTTTTTCATCTCATTTAAAATCTTTTTATAAGAGTCATAAAACTCAAAACTAGGAGTTGGTTTATAAATTAAATCTTTTATTTCAAAATATTTGATTACATTTTTTGTAGTTGTAGGTTTTATAAAATATTCTTTTTGCCTATGGTTATAATATAAAACTACAGAAATTATCGTCCATTTTGCAAGACTGTATTGAGCTAAAAACTCAACTAAACCATCAAAACCATTTCTTTTATTTCCGTGTAGAAGTTCATACAGTTCAATACTTAACATATCTTTTTCATAAGTAGTTAAAACAGCTAACATATCTCTAAATTTTAGTTTATCAAATAATGAAACCAAAACAGATTTTTGGATAATCTTAAAAAAAGCATCTACAACCAAGTTTGGATTTGAGAAATTTTCTTTTTTTAGATTCTCTTTTGTAAATTCTTCTAGTTTTGAGGGATTGAACTTTTTCATAGTTGGAAAAAATTTTGCATCTTCAAAACCTTTTGGATAAAAAGTTAAAAACTCGGCTTCCATATCTTTTAGTTTTTCTAAATTCATATTAACTCTTTTGATTAAGACTTGAGATTTATAAGAAGTTTTAAAATTCAAAACTTCTTATTTGAGAGTTATTTAAGATTTCTTAACAAACTCTTGTTTTAATTTAATAGCTCCAACACCTGTAACTTTACAGTCGATATTGTGACCATCATTTCCTTCAACAAGTCTAATACCTTTGATTTTAGTACCAACTTTTATACCAGATGAACTTCCTTTAACTTTTAAATCTTTTATAACAGTTACATCATCTCCATCTTGTAAAACAGTACCATTTGCATCTTTTACTACCAATGTATCGCTACTTTCAGAAGATGATGCATCCTGTGACCACTCGTTGGCACACTCAGGACAGATATATAAATTCCCATCTTCGTAAGTATATTCGCTTCCACATTTTGGGCAGTTTGGTAATTGACTCATTATTTTCCTTTTAAACTTTAGATTTTGGCATTATACAATAAGTATACTTTCTTACAATTTAGGGGTGTTTTAGTATCTATTTTACTTTATAGAAATATATATTTCTATTTCATCATCTTTTGAATATTTTTCAAAATCAAAATTATATACTCTTTCATATACGCACTCTTTTGAAGCAAAATAGTTCCAAACTTCATGCCATGCTTCTATTACAACTTTTGGGAATTCACCTTTTTTTGCAAATACCAAATATCTATCTTTTTCTATTGTAATTGCATTTTTAAATTTTGTAACTTCAACGCCAATTGTATAATCATAATCAGAATTTACATCTTTTTCATATTTATTGTAAACTCCATACATAGCCAAATTTCTTGACTTGTTGAATGTTTTACTTTCAATATTTTCATCTACATATCTTTGCCAAAGTTTTGGTATTTCGGCTGTTGTTTCATCTAATTCTATTTTGTTGTTAGTTCTTGTTGTGATTCCCGCAACATAAAATTTTTCTAAATATTTTACTTTCATCTTTTCACTTTATTAGTTAATTTTTGGAACGTATATTACTATAATATTTTTTCATAGAGATTTACATTAGATTTACAAAAATCTTTTTATATATGAAACAACTATCTCTTTTTCCTCTTTATATACTTCATGTTCAGCAAAAGGGATATTTAAAATTGAGCACTCACTTAATTTACTTTGAAGAACTTCAAAACTATTTAATGAAGTTAAAAAATCATTATCTCCTCTTATTAAAAGTGTTTTTGCACTAATATTTTTTACATTTTCATTTGGATAACCACTACTTGAGTCATCTATCCACATTTTAATTAATTCTTTTGATAATAATTCAAAATTTGCTTCTGAGTTTAGTTTTTGATATAAATCATACTCTTTAGAAAAAATATTTTTCATTTCTTCAGCTGTTAATGATTTATATATATCTTTTTGTTGTTCGTCAAGACTCCAAGAAGAAGCAATTGAAACGAGTTTTTCAACTTTTATTTTATTTGAAGAAGCCATTCTTAAACCAACAATGCCACCATCACTAAAACCTATAATCGAAACTTTTTTTATATTTAAATAATCTAAAATAGCATATATATCATTTTCTATAAGTTCATACGATAATTTATTTTTTCCTAATGTAGAAGCTCCATGACCTCTACTGTCAATGCCAATAATTCTATAATCATTTATAAAATCTTTTGCTATTTCACCTAAATCTTCAATAGTTCCTAATCCACCATGTAAAAATAGAAGAACATCTTGACTTTTATCACCTAACTCTTCATAGTATATTTTTGCAGTATCAATTTGTAAATAAGTATTATTTTTATGAGTAAACATAACTACATCCTTTTTTTAGAGATCTTATCATAGAAAAATAAAAAAATAAAATAATTATTACAAACTGTAATATTTTAATACTATTTTTTCAAATCCTTTTCCATACTAAAATTTATCAACTCAACATTTTCTCTTTTAACTAAATTTTCTCTAACTTCTTTAAATCCAAACTTTTCAAAAAAAGGTTTTGCTGTAATACTAACATCTACTTTGATTTTATCTATATTTTCATTTTTGGCAAGTTCTAAAACATCAGTTAGTAGAAGTTTTCCTACTCCACAATTTTGGTATTTAAAATGAACATAAAAACAATCTATATATCCATCATAATACTCATAAAATCCCACCACTTCATCTTCAAATATACACAGATGTGGTTTTGACTTTTTAAATCTTTTTTTCCAAGTTTTCAAATCATATTTTGGATTTGCCCAAGCGTTTAATTGTTCTTTTGAGTAGTCTTTTTTATTGATATTGTGAACGGTATTTATGAAAAGTTCAACTATTTGTTTTAAATATTTTTTATCGTAGTTTCCTATAAAAAAAGATTTATTTTTCATTTTAACTTTTCAAACTCTTTCATCTCAGCTTTAATAAAACTATTTATCATTGTTCTATAAACATTTTCAAGAACTTCTTCATTTGCACTAGTTGATTTTGCTAAATCTTTTACTTTATTGATAACTTCTTCCACTCTTGCTGGTGCTTTTACATCATCGCTATCTTTTTTAAACTTTGCTGCTTGTTTTACAAATTCACCCCTTAGGGCTATAAGTTTTACTATTTGTTCATCAATATTATTTATATTATTTCTTACTTCTTCTATTGAGTTACATTCAATCATATATAATTTCCTCTATTTTATAGAAACAAAAATCTCTATCTCATCTTCTTTTGCATATTTTTCAAAATCTACTTCAAAAGCTCTTGCATATTCGCTATTTTTTTCAAAATAATCCCAAATTTCTTCCCATAACTCAACTACAACCATTGGAAGTTCACCTTGTTTTTTAAAAACTAGATATTTTTTATCTTCAATTACAATAGCATTTTTTGGTTTTGTAACTTCAACACCAACTGTTACTTTGTAGTTTCCACTTGCATCTGATTCATAATCACTATAAACACCATACATAAAATCACTATTTGCTTTGTCAAATGTTTTTTTATAAATATCTTTTGCAAAATACTCTTCCCAAAGAAGTGCAATCTTGCCATTTTCCTCGCTCATTTCAAGCTCATTATTTGTAACAGTGCTAAGTCCTGCAATCATTAATTTTTTTACTCTTGTAACTTTCATTTTTGCTCTTTATTATGTAGATTTTATTAATTTTAAGATTATATTAAACATTTGCTAGTAGTATCTTAAAAAACGTAAATGTTAGGAAAAAATATGAATATTATTGATTTTGAAAATATAAATGTGGGATACGATGAAAAAATTATATTAAAAGATATAACTCTAAAAATAAAAGAAAATGAACATTGGGCGATACTTGGAGCAAATGGAAGTGGAAAATCAACGCTAATGAAACTAATCCAATCAGAAATCCATCCAAGAAAAACAAATGAATACAAAAAAGAGATTTTAGGAAAAGCAACTTACTCTATTTCTGATTTAAAAAAACAGTTAGGAATCATTACAAATGATTTACACAACTATATTGCAACTCAAGGTTATTTTTTAAGTGGCTATATTGTTGTTTTAAGTGGTCATTATAGCTCTCTTGGAGTTTTTAAACATCAAGATTTTACAGAAGCTCAACACGAAAAAGCAAGAGAAACTATGAAGTATTTAGAGATTGAACATTTAGCAGATAAATATGTTCAAGAAATGTCAACGGGGGAGCTGAGAAAATGTATAGTAGCCCGAGCATTAATCCATGACCCAAAAGCTTTCATCCTTGATGAACCAACTGTTGGACTTGATATAAAAGCTCAAATAAATTTTATAAAAATGATTCAAAAGTTATCTAAAAATTGCTCAATAATCCTTGTAACGCATCACTTAGAAGAGATTTTTGAAGAGATAAAAAATGTGGCTTTGATTTATGATAATACAATCTATAAAAGTGGAAAAAAAGAGGATATTTTAACAAGCGAAAATCTATCAGAGATATTTGATACGAATGTGCATATCAATATGAAAAACAATAGATATTATGTGGAAGAGATTTTATTGTAAAGAAAAAGATTTAGCATTTGATTTAACAAATATTTTAGTATTAAGAAATTTATATTAAAAAGATATTAACATAAATAATTTTTATAGTAACTTTATTATCAGGAATTATATAATAAAGTAATGTTGAAGTAATTTTATGTAAAACTTAAAAAATTAAAACATACACTAAGGTAGTTAATGCGTTATGATGTACTAATAGTAAGTGACGAGCAAAAACAATTTAAAGATTTTAAAAGATATGC
>JBGSBO010000089.1:0-7886 GCA_041730535.1 Minisyncoccia bacterium | reverse complement strand
CTTTAGATAAAGAGATTTCAAATCAAGCTGCTTTTGATGATTTATTTTCTGATATGGAAGTTGTTGATAAATCTTGGGTTTATTCACAATATGATTCAATGGTTCAAACAAATACAATCAAAGGTCCAGGATCTCTTGATGGTTCAAGTATTAGAATCAAAGAAACTGGAAAAGCATTATCAATGAGTGCTGATTGTAACACTAGACTTTGTTATATTAACCCAGAACTTGGAGCTGCAGCTGCTGTTATGGAATCTGGAAGAAATGTAGCAATGACAGGAGCAGTTCCAAAAGCAATCACAGATTGTTTAAACTTTGGAAATCCTACAAATCCTGAAGTTATGTGGCAATTTGCTGCTTCTTGTGAAGGTATTAAAAAAGCTTGTAGAGAGTTAAATACTCCAGTTATTGGTGGAAATGTATCTTTATACAATGAAACAAATGGAGTAGGGGTTTTCCCAACGCCTTCAATTGCTATGGTTGGAGTAAATGAAGATGCTAATAAAGTATTACCTTCTTGTGTTCAAGAAAATGGAAATATTTTATATATTTTAGGTGAAACAAAATCAGAGTTTGGTGCATCACTTTATATGAAAAAAATGTATGGAAAAGTAGCAGGAACTCATCCCGAAGTTAATTTTACAAAAGAGTTAGCTTTATGGAATACAGTAATTGAAGCAAATAAACTTGGATTATTAAAATCTGCGAAAGATGTAAATATCGGTGGAATTGCAATAAGTGCAGCTAAAATGGCAGTTGTTGGAAATAAAGGAATTGAAATTTCTATTTCTTTAAATGATTCAAAAGATATTTTTTCTGAGTCTTTAAGCAGAGCAATAATTGAAGTAAGACCTGAAAATTGTCAAGCATTTGAAAATATTGTAAGTTCGTTTAACATTGAGTATTCAAAAATCGGACAAGTTACAGGTGATAAAATCTCTATAAATGATATTTATAAAGATTTAGATAAAGTTAGTTTTGTTTATTTCAATAGATTTAAACAAGTAATTGAGCAAGATTTATAATAAAAAGGCATTTGCCTTTTTATTATTTTCCTATTTCCAAAACTCTTTTTTCTACTTCATAAAAATTGATAATTTCTAAACCAGCTTGAATTTCTTCTTTTATTTCATGCGCTCCAAAACCGTAAGCCATAGGCGTTACATTCATTGTGTCATAAAATGCAGTTCGTGCATTTATCCATTTTGATGTTTTTATATCGTTAATCCAAATAACTGCTTCATCTTTCCATTTTATATCTTGGTCTTTAAACCACAATATGGCACAGCCTAAATCATCAAAAACATGAAGTTTTCCATTTTCTGGATTAATAACTTGAACAGTTTGATTTCTATCACTAACAACCATAACACAACGGCTACACATATCTCTATCCCAATGAATTTCTTTAACTTGCGTTGATATTTTTTTTTCACAGGCAGAAAAACTCAGTACCAAAAGAATTGAACTTATAATTTTAAAAATATTTAAATACATATTAAACCCTATCGTCAGATATTACTTTTCCTAGGTCCATATAAACTTGACGATTAACAATATCTTTTATTTCATCTAATCTATGGCTTACAAAAAGTAAAATTTTATCATCTTCATTTTGTTTTAGAAGTCTATAAAAATCATCCCTTGCTTTTGGATCAAGATTTGCTGTTGGTTCATCGTAAATTATAATATTACTTTTTTTAGCCAAGGAAATTGCTATTAGCATTTTTTGTTTCATTCCTCCGCTTAGTTTAAAAAATGATTTATTAAGATTTTCTTTAATATCTAGTTTCATTTCATTTGCATAGTGCATAATTAATTCTTTTTCCACATCTGAGCTAGCTTGGATATATTTCATCAGTTCACTAAGACTTAATTTAATTGGAGGTGGAAGTTGTGGAACAAATGAAATATGCTCTAATACTTTTATTCTTTCTTTAATTGGATCTAGTCCATTTATTAAAACGCCACCACTATTTGGATGATAATATCCTAAAATAGAGCGAATAAGTGTTGTTTTTCCTGCGCCATTTGGCCCCATTAGTGCTATATATTCATTTTTATTAAATTCTATATTTACATTATCTAAAGAAATATGTGAAGAGAATTTTTTTGTTAAATTTTTAACTTGAATCATTATACTAAGCCTTTTAATCTAAAATCAAATTTTAATGCATCTGAATGACAAACATCAATACATCTTCCACATAAAGTACAATCAGCACCTGTTATATATTGAGTTTTGATTCCTTTTTCTTTTCTTTCTTCATCGTATTTTGCTTTTGTTAAATCTAATACTTGATTTTCAAAACAAACATCATGACAAACCATACAATGATCACAATTGTCATTCCATTGAACTCTAAGAGCACTTACTTTTCCAACATAGCCATATGTTGTTCCTATTGGACAAATATATGTACACCAAGCACGTCGTGAATAAAATACCTCAATCAAAAAGATTACAAGAACCCAAATCAAAGCTAAACTCCAACCATAAGTAATAAATCTACTTAAAATTCCTACAACATTAAATGTTTCAAAAACTAAATAACCACTTGTAAATGCTAAAACCATAAACATAATCCAAAATATATGTCTTACTCTATGATCGAATTTTCTCTCTTTTATAATTTTTTTTGTAAGTAAAATATTATGAAGTTTTTCTCCTATTTCACTAATTATTCCATATGGACAAACCCATGAACAGTATGTTCTTCCACCAATAAAAAGATAAAAAAGTAATATGGTTACCGTTCCTATAATCATATTTATTGGCATATGATAAGTTGCTAAAAACATTTGAATAGTTGTAAATGGGTCAATTAAATGAAAACCTAAAAATCTTGAACCATTTAATGTTCCTTCTAGTGTTTGTATATCAATATGAAATGATAAAAAGAATAATAAATGAATAGAAATAACTACAATCCATCTTTTCATTCTATAAGAAAATTTTCTTTTTCCATCTTTTGTTTTATCAAAAAAAGTAGACATAAAAGTTGTATTTTTTATGGTTGCTCGTGTATTCCATTTATCCATTTTGTTCTCCTTTTAACTATTTATTCAAAGCTTCTTGTTTGGCTTTAAATCCAGCTATTTCTTTTGCAAAGTTTTTTAAATCTTCATCTTCTAGGTTAATTAATAAACCTTTCATAATTAGATTTTCTTTTCTACCTGCTTTAAAATCAACTAAATCTTTGTATAAAACAGCTTCTTCTTGTCCATATAATTTAGGTCCCATTAGTTTTTTGCCATTTTGCATTCCTGAAGCATCTGCTCCATGACAAGATGAACATTTACTTTTATATGCATTTGAAACTTCAAATGTTCCAGAATTTCCAGCTTTATCTCTTAGTGTTTTTAATCTCTCTTCCTCTTCATTTTTCTCTTCTTTTGTTTCTATGGTTTTTGCAGTATCAATATATTTCATATCTTCAATAATATTTCCAGCCTCGCCACCTTGAAATGCTCTTCCATTTGAAAGTGTGTAGGCCATTAATGCTAATACAAATATCGTAGAAACAATAGCTATTACTCTTTTCATCTTAACTCCTTAATTTCTTTGTTAAATGCAAAGATTTCATCAGCTAGTTTTTTTATATTTTCATCAGTCATTTGTTTTACTAAATCGCTCATAAGTACATTTGCATTTTTGTCACTTTTGAATTTTTGAATTTGATTATAAATAAAGTTTGCATCTTTATTTAATAATGAAGGTCCAATAATTCCATTTGCATAATCATTATGACAAGCTGAACATTTAACTATAAACTCTTTACTTAAACTTTTTACTAGTAATGAAATTTGAACTTTTTCATAGGGACTTCTCACGTTTAAATTTGCATCAATTGGAGTTCTTGTCTTTTCTTTTGTTTCTATATTTTCATTTGTTGTTTTTGCATTATAATCGTAGTAATATGATTCAGCTTTTGTATTTGTTTTTTCTTGTTCAATTACTTTTATTTCTTTGCTATTTTCATTTTTTTCAACTTCTATTTTTAATGGTGTTTGAGTATTTTCTACTTTTGTCTCTTCTTTTTTATTTTCATCTTTTTTATTTTCACCGCATCCACTTATTAATAAAATTAATGCTGTACTTAATATAATTTTTTTTATCATGATTTAATTCCTTTAATATAATAATCTTCATAAGTTAATCTAGGTTTTACGACAATAGCTGCTTCAAAAGCTGGACATAATTCTTCACAAACACCACATCCTACACAGCCATCATAAATCTCTGGTTTCATACCACCATTTTTATCTTTTATCATTGCTATTGCACCACCTGAATTTGGAATAGGGCACATATCCGCACAAATAGTGCAAGGTTTATCTTCAAATTTATCCAGTTTATCTAAGATATCTTGTTCTAATTGTCTAGTATTTGGATGAGTGTGAATTCTTTGAATTTGCTCTTTTGTCACAAGTTGATTTGTCATTGCTATACATTTGTTCGGGAACTCTAAAACAGCAATCCCCATTTTTATATCTTGTGGTTTTTCGCATGCATGATCAAGTGCTCCGCTTGGGCAAGCTAATACACATGGAACTGCGCTACAAGCATAACATCCTCTTTCTCTTGCATCAATATATGGAGTTCCCATTCCATGACCTTTTAGCATATCTGCTAATTTTATAGAATGATATGGGCAAACTTGTAAACATTGTCCACACTTAATACATAAAGCTAAAAACTCTTTTTCACTAACTGCACCTGGCGGTCTTAATTTCATCTGAGCTTGAAGTGCATATGGTGAAATCACAACTCCTGCCCCAATAGTTAAGCCAAGAATCCCAAGTGTTGAGAATTTTATAAATTCTCTTCTATCATTTTGTATTTTTGCCATATTTATGTCCTTACATTTTTAGCTTAGGAGTTTTGTCACTCATAAGAAAAATAGGTTGAGTAAAGGGAGCTAATTTTGCTAAAAAATTTAAAAGAGCAATAACAGGTGATCCATAAAAGAATTTAACATTTGGATTATAAACCCAAAGTTGATCCGCATATTGATAAACCTTATGTGCTGTATCTCCAATATTATCTCCATTTTCATCAAAACCTTCATAGTTATCCCAATAGTTTCCTGCTATTTCATTTAAATCTGTTTTTGAACCACGGCTATCATTGATGATATCTTCTATATTTCCTAAAATTGTATTTGCTTTTATTACATTATTTTCACTAATTGAATGAAAATGTATTGCTTCTGAATTATATAATATCTTATTATTTTCAAGCCAGTTTTTAGTATCAGGTTCATAAGGTGATCTGTCAATATAAATTCCTTGAGCACAATAAATAATAGTATTATCATTTAGTGTCATATTTGAAACATCTTTTAAACCAATCCCCATTCCCGTAGCTCCAAGTGAACTTTGTACGGTATTTCCTGTTGCAATTGTGTCTTTTGTATACATAAAAAATATTCCTACAGAATTTAATTTATAAGTATTATCTTTAACTATATTTTTACCAGCGTGCATAAAATGAAGGGAATATCTATTTTGTTCTCCATAGTTATTTTCTACAGTATTACCATGTGAATACCAAATTACCATATCTCTTGATTTAACTAATTTATTATTTGAAACAATATTGTCATTTGAGTACCAAAGTCTAAGACCATCTCCTCTTAAACCTAATTCAAGATCTTTTGATGTGATGTAATTATTTGAGAATATTGAATTATTTGTCATTGTTATATCTATTCCAAATAATGAGTCTTTGATTATACAGTTTGAAATTTCCGATTGTTTAGAATTATTTATTTTGATTGCAGAATCTAATAAATCGTGTCTATTCCCACTTCCTGTAATTGTTAAATTTTTTAATGTTACGTAAGAACTTGTAATTTGAATAACAGTACCAATTCCCCCACCATCAATTATTACTCCATCTTCTTTTCCTATTATTGATAAAGGTTTATTGATAATAATTGAACCTTTATATACTCCTTTAGGAAGTTTAAGTACTGAACCCTCAGGCGCATTATTTATTGCTTCTTGTAAAAGATTTGCACTTAAAAAATTTAAAAGAAAGAGACAAAGAATAATAATTTTCATAACAGACCTTATTTATTTGATTCTTTCATAGCTTTATTTCTAGCAAGTATTGCCAAAAAGCTAAGTATTCCAATTGCTAAAAGCATATAAAAACCAATTGATGGATAAGAGTGAGTTGTAAACTGTGCAATTTTTCCATCACCAAAAACAGTTGGCATAAATGGTTTTATTTTAAATGCACCCCAATCGTGTAAATTATGTCCAAACCAATATAGCCAATATGAATAATCAGCGATAAATAATAAAGGAAGAGATGCTGGAATAATCATCAGGTAAGTTAGAATTTTTTTATTAAATAAAATAAAATAAATCATAAACAATGATAAAAGCAATAGTGCATAAATTCCTATTTCTCTTTCAAGTTGCCCACCTCTCCACATAGGGTCCATCCCTACATAGTGATTAATTGTATTCATCTCATGAACTTCACCTGAAAATCCATCAAAATGAAAAAATACGGGAATTCCCTCAGGAAAAGCTACTTTTGGATAGTTTGGAGCTTCAAGGGAACAAGACCAAATAGGAAGTGATGCAACACCTATTTCAGAAGATGTTTTAATCATATTTTCAAGATTATTGTGTGCTTCTTTTGGAGTAGTTGTACTTTTATATTTACCTTGATTATATAAATTCCATGTGCTAATTGCAAGTGATGAAATTTCATTTGTTTTTCCATCATGAATTTTATTTAGTGTTCCATGAAAGGCAATCATTGGAAAAGTAAAAGAGATACTCATAATCACAAGAGCAAGTAATGCAAATATTTTAGATTTTAGAAAACTAGGATGCATAGAAAAATTCCTTTCTTTAAAAGCGTTGAACTATAAGCTATAATTATAATTTATAGTTTAAAACTTATTATAATGTTAGATTATCATAAATAAAAATTTTATATGTTGATACTCATCAATAAAAAAAGGAAGAATGTTATATTCTTCCTTTTTTATTTTTCACCTAAATGATTTTAGAAAAGGTTTGCATTCTCATCAATCCATTTTAGATATTCAATAATATCTTTAGTTTCTTTTTCACTCATATGTTGGTTAGGCATTTTTAGATTAAAGAAATCAATCATACCTTTTACATAAGGTTCTCCATATTTTTTTTCTGGATCTAAAATAAAGTCAGCAACCCATTTTTCACCATTTTCATGTCTTTGTAAAACTCCTGTTAAATCAGGTCCTGATGATACTTTACCAATAACGTGACAACCATTACATCCACCTTCTGCGAATGTTTTTTCTCCACGTGCTGCTTCATCTGATTGTTTAGTTGCAATTAATCTTACTAAAGTATCTTTTGCTCTAATACCAACGTCTGCTGTTTTAACCATAAGTTGCCAAATCATATTTTCATATAATACTGCTTTTTCTAAATCACCAGCAGTAACTGCTTCATTAGATAATTTTTTCTGTGCAGGAATTTGTCCATATTGATCAAGTGCATCTGTAACTAAATCAGCGACAACTTTATGGTCACCAAATTTATTATCTTTTAAGAATTTAACAACACTTTGAATAACTGCATCTGTTGCTGTATTTACTGCAACTGTTTTGTCATATTCAGCTTTTAACTGTTCAGGACTCATAGTTTGCATTTTAATTTTTTGTGCACTTTCATATTTTTTATTTGGGTCTTTAACCATCAAATACCCCATCATTTCTAAGTGAAGTGCTGAACAAAACTCTGTACAATAATAAGGGAAAACACCTTCCATATCAGCTGTAAATTCTAATGTTACTGTTTCACCTGGTTCTAGTGATGCATGTAGATTATAGTTGTCAACTGTAAATCCATGTGTTTCATCTTGAGCTCTT
>JBGSBO010000088.1:0-7901 GCA_041730535.1 Minisyncoccia bacterium | reverse complement strand
GGAACAAGAAATAAAGATAATTTAAAATCAGATAATGAAAATATAAACTATATTTATTTAGATGTTACAAAAACACAAACAATCAAAGAAGCTATAAATTTAGTTATTAAAAAAGAAGGGAAAATTGATGTTTTAGTTAATAATGCTGGATATGGATTATTAGCAACCATTGAAGAAGGAACAGATGAAGAAATGTTCAATCAATTTGATGTAAATGTTTTTGGTTTAATTAAAACTACAAGAGAAGTATTACCTTATATGAGAGAAGCAAAACAAGGTGTTATTATAAATATTTCTTCATTTTTAGGGAAAATGGGATTACCTTTACTTGCACATTATAACGCTTCAAAATATGCAGTTGAAGGAATCGTTGATTCACTAAGATTTGAAGTAGCTCCTTTTAATATCAGAGTTCACTCTATTCAATCAGGATTATTTGGTACAAACTTTGTAAAAAATGGTTTAGTAGCAAATGCACGAACTACAAGTGAAAACTCACCTTATAAAGATTTAGTAGCTCATTTTGTACCAATTGTCGGAAAAGCTATAAATGAAGGTCCAAATCCACAACCAATTGCAGATGCTGTAAAAAATATTATTGAAGATGAAAATAGCGAAATTTTTATTCCAGTTGGAGTTGAAGCACAAACTTTTGTACCACTAAGAAAAGAACTTAGTGATAAAGAGTTTGAACAAAAAATCAAAGAAACATTTGGAATTTAAAAGTAATTTATACTTTCATCCATTTTTTTATCTCATTGCTCAAGAGTTCAGGAACTTCCAAAGGAATATTGTGGCTAGTTCCAACTCTACTAATAAGTTTTATATTATGTTGTGTTTCAAGTAATCGTTTGATTGATTTTTGATTTAAAAGCTTATCATTTACACTATAATAAAACCAAATAGGAATAGCAATATTAACAAGCTCTTCATATAAATCTTTCCTATAAAAAGTACTTGTAAGTTGAGTGATAAAAGTATCTTTTCCTAAATCTATAAACATATCTTGAATAATTTTGATTAATTCTTCGTCATTTTGATTTTCTTCTTCCACTAAAGATTTTGCTTTTTCATAAGACAAACCTACAAAACCTTCTTTTTCTATTATGGCAAATTTTTCTTTTCTTCTTTCTATTTCAGCCTCAGTTGAAGAGCCTGGCGTTGAAGCCACTGTAAAGAGTTTATTTACTTTATTTGGATATGTTACTGCAAAATAAGAAGCTATATAACCTCCAAGAGAAAACCCTAAAAGATTAACTTTTTCCTCTTCAAAAAGATTAAATAAAATATCAATAATTTCATCAAAATCTTGTGTATGAGGAATTGATACATGAATTAATTCGTACTCATTTTCCAAAAATGGTTTTAACCTACTCCAAAGTCTTTCATCGGTCATAAGACCTGGAATTAAATATATTTTTTCTTTTTTTATTTCTTGAATCATTGATATATAACTCCATTATGTTTTAACCAACCATCTTTATGTTTTTTTCTTGGGTCATGGTGTGTCCAGTGAATTACTCCACCTTTATTATTCCACTCATATTCTCCATAAAACTCTATTGTATCACCTGCTTTTAAATCTTCTACACGAGATGCTAAGTCAACATTATGTGCAATTAAAATAGTCAAATTTGAAGGTAATTTTAATAAAAATTTTTGATGTTGACTTCCTTTTGTATCATCTTTTAAAACTTTAATTACTTTTCCCACACCTTGAACTTGAATATCACTTTGTTTAATGTGATAAGCTTTATCTATTTGTTTATTATCAGCATATGCCATATTTGAAACTAGGCAAAAGCTAGTTAATATTATAAATAAAAGTTTTTTCATTTTTTTTCCTATGTTTTTAATTTAATTTATTTTTGAAAATGTTGGTAATCTTTTGTATTTTTCCAATCACCACCCCATTTCCAGCCATATTTTTTGAATATCTGCACAGCCTTACTAGAAGACAACAACATGGCTTTATTTTGTACTGTATTATTAACTTTATCTTCTCTTTTGATAAACTCTTTTGATGCTTTATGGGAACTTGTTCCATCTTTATAAATATGTGGATTTTCTATTGGATTTATATCAATTGCTTTTCCATATGAGTGTTTTGAGTATTTATGGCTTCTTTCAGCTAGTCTGCAATTAAAAGCGGAGGTATTATTAGCTTCAATTGATTCAAAATCATCACCATTGTATTTTTCAATTGGAGTTATTTGTTTAATTGGATAATTTATTTCAAATAACTCTTCAAATATTGAAGAAACTTCAAAAGCCACATCTTTATGAACTATTATATCTGCATAATAAATATTATCATCAAAACCTAAATGCTTAATATTTACTATTCGTAAATCAGATAAACTTACAGGACAGCCCTCAAAATAACTTATATTTTTCATTTTTTTTGCATAATTTTCATCTATTTCTCTTATATTTGAAGCATTTAAATTAATCGAAATAAAAATAAATACTACAAATAAAAAAAGTTTCATTATGGTCTATAAACTTTGATATTTGTATAGTTTTCAGCATCTCTTAAAAATTGTGCATGAAGTTGACTTAAAATTCCTTTATCACAATAAAATAAATATTGTTTATCTTGTGGAAGTTTTTTGAATTCACTTTTTAATTTGTAAAATGGAATCTTTAGTGTTTCACAAGATGTTTCAATACAATCAGCACTTTGTCTAATATCAATTACAGTGTAATCTCCACTACTTAAATCACTAACTACTTCCATTTGTCCAATTTCACTAACATCTTGTGCAATTTCATCTACATTTACAAAAACAGATGTTCTTACAGCTTCATCTAAAACCGTATAATCAAATCTTCTAGCTTCACTAGCAATTCTGTCATAATTTCCATGAGTTACTGGATTTTTAGAAATAACTCCACAATACTCAGGCATTGATTCCGCAAATCTACTTGTTCCAATATTATTTGCAATTTCGATAATATCAGGTTTACTCATCATTGCAAGTGGTCTTAATACAAGTTTATTTGTAGCTTGGTCAATTAAAGCTAGGTTTCTTAAAGTTTGACTTGAAACTTGAGCAACACTTTCACCTGTTACAAGAGCATCAATCTTCATAGTATCAGCTATTTTTTCAGAAGCTATTAACATAAGTCTTTTTAACATAACTCCCATATATGGTTCACTCACACTTTTGAATATTTCAGTTACAACATCATCAAAAGGAACAGAAATAAACTGAACTCGATGAGAACTTCCAAATTTATTCCATAAATAATAAGCCACTTGTTTTACACCAATTTCATGTGCAATTCCACCAAGATTAAAGAAAATAAAGTGAGTTTTAATTCCTCTTTTCATAGTTAAATATGAAGCCACAGTTGAGTCAAATCCACCTGACATAAGTGATAAGATACTTCCTTGACTTCCTATTGGAAATCCACCCATTCCCATGTGTTTAAGAGTAATAATATTTAACTGAGCAAATACAAGTTCAATATTTATTGTAACTTCTGCATTTTTTAAAGCAACACCTTTTGTGTCATTCATTGCTAACATATATCCACCAACAGTTTGTTCAACTTGTGTTGATTTGAACTCTTGTGTTCCTGTTCTTTTACATCTGATTACAAAAGATTTACCTTGTATTTCATGTGCCATCATTTCATTTACTTTTACTTTGATGTCATCTAAAGTATTCATATCATCAAACTGCATAGCTTCTAGTATTTGTTGAATCCCTGGTGTATCAAGAAGTTTTAATCTTACTTCTACAACTACTTCTATTGGACATACAACTTCTATCTTATCAAAAAACTTTTTTACTTTTATATCCTTTGAAATCTTTGATAAAATATTTACTAGGTTGTTATAAACCTGAGATATCATCTGTCTTTTTGCAGTTGATCCTTTTATCATTATTTCAGTGAAATATTTAATTATAAATTTTTGTGTTTTGATTTGTGATTCATTCATTATTGCAAAGCCTTGTGTATTTTAATTGGGCGCGATTATAACATAAGAGTGCTTTTGATACTTATTTTTGCTTAAGAGTTAGGCCTTTTTATTTTTCTCTATAATATTTTTTGACATAATACGCCTTCATTTTTACCAAAGGCTTAATTTATGCAAGAGAACCAATACGAAAAAATAAAAGTACTATTTTTAAAACTAATAGAAGAGACAAAAGAACTAAGTGAAGTGGAATTTGAAAAAGTTTTAATTCAAATTTTTAAAGAGAATTCATTTTCACCTGAGATAAAAGATAGATTAGTTATTGATATTTCAAATATGAGAGAAAAAATAGTAAAAAATCTAAATATATAAAAGGACAAAAATATGGATATTGATAATTTGGAAGATTTAGCGAAAGAGTTAAAAAACGACGAAAATGAACATGTAATAGCACTTTTTGAAGAGTATGCTAAAACTCATAATATTACAGTAGAAAAACTAGAACAAACATTATCAAAAGAACACGACTGTTTCAAATGTGAAAGTTGCCACAAATTTTATTGTTATGATGAATACTCATTTTTTGATGAAAAATGTATTTACTGTTGTGATACAGATGACGAAGATGGAGAAGAGTTTTAATTTTTATTACAAAATGCAATAAAATTAATTCAAAATAAAATAGTCCACTATAATTCATTTATATTTTAAATAAGGAATAAAATGAATATTTGTGGAATTGAATTAAAAGCTAATAATGCTCTTTTAGTTGTATTAAAAAATAATGAATATATAGATACTAAAATCAAAAAAATAATACTTGAAGATGATGAAAAACAAGAAGATATTAGAAAATTTTGTAATGAGTTTTTAGACTTTTTACAGAAAAATGAGATTGAAAAAATCTTCATAAAAAAACGAGCAAAAAAAGGCAATTTTTCAGGTGGTGCAGTAACTTTCAAAATGGAAGGATTAATCCAACTAAATCCACTTTGCTCGGTTGAATTAATATCAACTCAAACTGTCAGTACATTTGAAAAGAAAAATCAGATTCAATTTCCAAAAGAGTTAAATAAATATCAAGAACAAGCATATCTTACAGCACTTTGTAATCTTTAAAATAGAATGATATATAAAGAGGTGATTATATGAGAGTAATTTGTCCTAGTTGTTTGAGTATAAACAATGTACCTAAAAAAGATTCTTATTTAAAAGCAAATTGTGGAAAGTGTAAAGAGTCACTTTTAAATAATAAACCTATAAATCTAACAAATGCAAACTTTGATGAAAGTGCAAAAAAATATCCATTAAAAGCAGTTTTTGCAAAAGTAAATACAGAAGTTGAACAAGATATAAGTGGGAAATATCACATTATGTCAATTCCAACTTTGATTGTTTATAAAAATGCTTAACTTGCAAACCTTTTTAAAACTCTTTTATATCTGTTTTCACTATTACATTGAATAAGCAACATATCATTCTCTTTTAAAATTGAAGAACCTGTTGGTTTTATATAATCTTTTTCTCGTTTTATCAAAAGAATTAAAAAATCTGTTGGTAAATCTAACTCAACAATACTTAATCCAATAGCTGGTGAATTTTCTTCAATATAAAACTGCTTTAATGTATGATAAAAAAGTGGAGAAGCAATAATATCTTCAGGTTTAAAATCTTTACTTTTTGATTCAACATTTAACCATTTAGCAACAAGTGGAAGTGTTGTTCCTTGTATTAAAATAGAAAACAATACTATAAAAAACACAATATTAAAAATCAAATTTGACTTTTCAAATCCTTGTAAATATGGATACGTTGCCAAAATAATAGGAACAGCACCTCTTACATCCAACCCATGAAATAAAAGTTTTTTCTTTTATCGTAAAAGAGCTAAACATTGTACTTAAAAAAACTCCAGCTGGTCTGGCAACAAACATAAGCCAAAAAGCAATTATTAAACCTGATAATGCAACATCGGGAAGTTCAGATGGGAAAACAAGAAGTCCAAGAGCCAGAAAGACTGTAATTTGCATAATCCATGATAAACCTTCATGGAAACCAATTAAATTTTTCTTATGTACAAATTCTTTTGTATTTGCAACAATACCAGCTACATAAACAGCTAAAAAACCATTTCCTCCAAGCATTGATGAACCAGCAAATAAAAATAAAATCCACCCAATAGTAAATACAGGATAAAGTCCATAAAAACTCAAATGTATTCTATTTAAAATATGAGGTAATAAATATCCAAAAACAAAACCTAAAGCTCCACCAATAATAAATTGTAAGAAAAATTTAAAAAGCCATTCAGATACAGAAGAACTTTCAGGTAATAATAAAATTTGTAAAATTGCAACAGTTAAGAAAATTGCCATAGGGTCATTACTCCCTGACTCTAATTCTAAAAGAGGAGTAAGTTTTTTCTTTAGTGAAATACCTTTTGCTCTAAGTATCGCAAAAACAGCTGCTGCATCAGTTGATGAAATAATTGCACCCAATAACAAAGATTCTAAAAAAGTAAAATCAAGGATATAGTATACACATAAAGCTACAAAAAATGCGGTTAATAACACTCCTAAAGTAGCTAAAATCAAACCATCTTTTAGAACTGGCTTAATTGCTTTCCAAGCGGTATCTAATCCACCACCAAATAAAATAAAAATTAAAGCTAAAGTTCCAATATTTTGTGCTAATTCAACATTATCAAAATGTATTCCTAAAATTCCATCAGAACCAGCAAGCATACCTAAACCTAAAAAAATAAATAACGATGGAATACCAAAATTTGTTGATAATTTACTAGCTAATACACTCAAAAGCATCAAAAAAGCTGTAATTAATAGATATAGTTCAATTGATTCCATAAAATCCTTCTCAAATTTAATAAATAATTGCGATTATATCTTAAAATATTTAAAGCAAATTAATAATCGATATTATAATTCTCTTATGCTAGAATAGATGATATATAAAATAGGAGTATAAAATGACAAAAAACAAAATCTTGTTTGCAACTGATTTTTCCCAAAAAAGTTTTAAAATCATTGAAAATATTTTAAACTACATTCAACATAGTGAAAATGAACTTTATATTATTCATGTAATAGAAAATAGATTACTTCAAGAAAAAGTTAATAAAGACATTACTAAAAAGAAAGGGTTTAAAATACTTAAAAAATATTTCCCTAATTTAGAAGAAAAACAATTTTTTTGTGTCGAAGGAAATGTTGAAGAACAAGTTGCATATCATGTTGATAAATTAGTTATATCATTGGTTATTTTAGGATATAGCAAAAAAAATGATTTTATAAGTAGATTTTTTGAAAGTTCAAATACAAAAGATATTGTTAGAAATTTAAATACTCTTAGTTTAATAATGAAATCTAAAAAAAATATTTGTTTTAATAATATTTTAATTCCTACAGATTTATCAAAAGAATCAAAAGATTATATTCTTGAAGTGTCTAAATTATTTCCTGATGCAAAAATAAAAATTTATTATTCGTATTTATTACCTTATGAAAGAAGGTTAAATTTTTATAGTTTAGACAAAGATGAAACTAGCGAATTCCAAAAAGAAGCAAAAGAGAACTCACTGAAAAATGCGAATGATTTTTATAACTCATTAGAAATAAAAAATAAAAAGAAATTAATAATCAAAGAAACTGAATTAAGTGTAGAAAATTTTATTAAAGACACAAAAGATATAAAAACTGATTTAATTGCTGTGCATACCACAGGTTTTTTTAGTTTTTTTGCATTTTATTTAGTAGAACACTCAAAAATAAATATTTTAATTAAGAAAATAAATTAAATTTATTCTCTTAATTACTCAACTTTCGCACATAAAAATTGAGTAAAAATCTAAACAAATACCTATATATTTAATAGCCATAGTGATATTTTTATCAATATTGATTTTTTGATAAAGAAAGAATTATAAGCAGCATTTTTTATATTTCCTACCACT
>JBGSBO010000087.1:0-8104 GCA_041730535.1 Minisyncoccia bacterium | reverse complement strand
GTTTCGGAGTATCGGTTCGATTCCGATCATTCGCACCATTATAATGTAGAGGGTTGACAGAGTTGGTCTATCGTACCGGTTTTGAAAACCGGCGAGGTGAAAGCCTCCGAGGGTTCGAATCCCTTGCCCTCTGCCATTATTTAAAATAAATCATCTAACTTTTTTCAATTTATGTGATTTATAAACCACTATACATTTCTGTTGGAGGTATAGCAAAGCTGGTAATGCCTCGGATTGCAAATCCGACATGCGTTGGTTCGAGTCCGACTACCTCCTCCACTAACTCATCTTACACAATCCAATAAACTCTATAAAGTCCCTAGAAAACGTAACTTATAAACTTTGTTTGTCTATAATATTCTAATTTAAGCTAATCCAATTTATAAATATTTGGTACATTTCAAGGTACATTTATTATATTATATTTATAATGTACCATTACAATGTACCACTAAAGGTTTAAAATGAAAGATTTTAACTTGTTACAAGACATTAAGATTAGAAAAGCTACTCCAAAAGAAAAAGAGTATCACCTCTCTGATGGTGGAGGTTTATCTATATTAATAAAATCTGGTGGAGCAAAACTCTGGGTTATGAGATATACCTCTCCAACATTGAATAAAAGAAGAAAAACTTCTTTTGGTAATTATCCAATGATAACTTTAAAAATGGCAAGAGATAAAAGAGATGAATATATTAAATTACTTTTTGATAATATTGATCCTCTTGAAGATAAAAAAGCAAAAATTAAAGAAGTTCAAAAAGATAAAAAAGGTATGTGTTCAGAAGTAATTAATGAATGGCTACAAAATGAAAGTGAGAATACTAAAGAAAATACTCACAAAGCAAAAAAAAGAGTTTTTGATAATGATGTTATACCTTTTTTAAAAGATAAACATATCAGTGATGTGGAAATTAATGATGTCGTGATATTATTAAAAATGAAATATAAGGAAGCTCCTGAAATTGCATCAAGATTATATAATTATTTGGAAAATCTATTTAAATATTCAGTTTTAAGAGGCTATTGTAAAAATAATATATTATCTAATATTAGAAAGTCTGATATTATTAAACCTAAACAATCCAAACATATGCCTAAAATAACTGAGGTAGGAATATTAAGAGAATTAGTTAATAGTATTTATTCTTATGAAGGAAGTATATCTGTAAGAAATGCATTAAAGCTTGTATTACATATTCCTTTAAGAGCAGAAAATTTATGCAATTTAAAATGGGAATATATTGATTTTGATAAAAAACTTTTAATTATTCCTCGTGAACTTATGAAAATTAAGAATATAAATTTAGATGATTTTATTATTCCTTTAACAGATGAAGTCATAAATATATTAGAAGAACAAAAAGATTTTGTAACTAAATATTCAAAGCTAAAAGAGTATATATTTATTGGAAGTGATAATATAAGACCAATACATAATGAAAGTCCAAATAAAGCATTGAAAATAATGAATTTTAATGATGAAAAAGAAGGTCGTAAAATAAGATTACATGGATTTAGAGGTACTTTTAGGAGTATGGTAGATACTTTGGATACGAAAGGTCAATTTTCTTTTGAGGCAAAGGAAAGAGCATTAGATCATTATGATAAAAATATTGTTGTTCGAGCTTACAATCATAAAGCAAATTATTTAGAACAATTAAAAGAACTTATGAATTGGTGGAGCACATATTTATGTTCTTTAAAACAGTAGAATAATTATTTATAAATATTGATAATCTGTTTAAATGGTTTAGCTTTTAATTTTGAATTAGCAATATCTATTAAATCTTGAATTGATTTTTTAGCTTTTGTTAATTCATCTCGTGCTTTTTTTGTTTCTTCTTTATTGCCTTTTTTTAAAAATTCTATAATTTTAGGATCTTCATAAATACCTAAAGCTTTTTTATATCTCATCTCTTTTAAATTAACCGCAGTATCTTTATCAATAATAGATAAATTATCTAAATAAATTTCTTTTAACTCAGTAAGTTTATTTTTATAGTAATAATAATATAACCAGTTTTCAAGCCATTTTGGATAGTTTTTTCCAAATGTTCCCCAGTTGTAAATAGTTTTGACATCGCAACCAATTTTCTTAGCTAAAATAATTTTTGTCAAATTATATTTTTTTAAGAGCTTATTGAAAAAATCATTTTCATCTTCTTTCCAAATGAAATTATTAGATAGCTCTTCAACTTTTTTAGTTTTGTTTAAAAAAATATATGCCTCGTAATTCTCTAGCCAACTGCTCAGCCAAAGAGGAAATGGATTTTTTATACTTCCCCAATTTGAAACACTAGAATATTTTAATCCCGTAATCTCACAAAACTCTTTTCTCTTTAAATTTATTTTTTTTAATCTTTCATTCCATTCTTTTTTTGTCAATCTCACAGATGCTTTATTTATTTCTTTCTTTTGAGACATGCTAGTTTCACTCATATTTTGTAAATTCCTAAATTCATATTATCTTAATTGTTTTGCTTATTTATATAAAATTATATCATGATATCGTATAAAATATAGTCAAAAAAATCGATAAATCATATTAACAAAATTGACAAGATACTAAATATCATTTAAAATACCACCACAATATATTGAAATTCAAGTGAATCTAATTAGATGAATTAAAGGTAAAAAGAGTGGACAAATTTTTAAGAATTTCAGATGTATCTGAAAAAACAGGTTTAGGTAAATCAACAATATGGCTTTGGATTAAAGAAAATAAATTTCCAAAACCTACAAAACTTTCATCCAGAGTTACTGTATGGAAAAATAGTGATTTAGAAGAATGGATAAGTAGTAGAAATAATTATGATGCTTAATCTAAAAAAATTAAGAAAAGAACTAAAAGCTAACTACACTCAAATAAATGTAGCAGAAATGCTTTCATTTATAGGATATGACGTAAATAGAGATTTCAAATTTAAATTAAGAGATGAAAGAACTCCATCAGCTTCAATATCAAAAAGTGGAATTATTAGTGATTTTGGTTCAGGTTGGAGTGGAGATATTGTTTCATTACTTCATGAGTATAAAAATATTTCTTTATGTGAAGCGACAACTTATGTTGCTCAACTATTGAATATTAATTTAGAAAGATTCAAAGATGAGTAATCTTCCAAATATTGATGATTTTAAATCATTTAAAATTGCATTTAATGATTCTGTTAATTATTCAACGGTTAAAACAGTTGAAATTGATTTAGAAGCTTTTTATTTGAAATTAAAGACTTCAAGAGAAGAATTAAAAAATAAAAATTTAACTCAAATTGATTTAGAAGCAAATGTGTTGGAATATAAATTATTTGAACTTGATTTTTTAAGAAGTATAAATAAAAGATTAAGTGGTGTTTTTGATAAGTATTTAGGTTACTCAAAAAAATATGATTCTTTGTCAATTTCTATATTTGATGAATTTGATAAAGTTCAAACAATTGCTATAAGAACTGCAAAAGATAAAGAAGGAAATTTAGTTAAGTGGAAATCCTATGGTTTAAAATCATATGTTCCATATAAATTAGATTATGAAGATAACTTTGTCTTTTTTGCAGTAGGAATGGCAGAATATTTGTTGTTTGAATTAATTGATGTAAGTTATATCTTACTTCAAAGTGATTCTATGTATAGGTATATAGCTCCAGAAGTTATAGAAAAAGTTAAAAATAAACAAATCATCATATTTAAAGAGAATGATGAAAGCTTTGAAAAATTAATTGTAAAACTAAATGAAATATTTGTTGAATCAAATATATTTATTATTGATTTTGAAAAAGTTCTAAATAAAAAATTATCTAAAGGTTTCGATTTAAGAGATTTGTGTAATGAGATTAACAATTTAGGTGCTGTTGAACAGTTAATTGAAGATGAAATAATGAAACAAATAAAAAAGGAAAAATAATGATGATTATTAATAATGTAAAATTGGAATTAGCAAATTTAATAAAAGTAGATGAATATATAGCTTTATATGAAGAAGCAAATAAATTAAGAGTTGATAAATATAGTTTAATTCCTGTTTCTTATAAAAATAAATTAGAAAATATAAGAGAAATTGAATCTATTAGATTATTTGAAATTGAAAAAAATAAATTAGATAAAATCCTAAAAATGGCTGATTCTGTTTATGATTATCCAAATTTACTTGGAACTACAAAATGCTTGATAGAAGAAGATAATGGATATTCAATCCATGAAAATTATGAAAAATTCAAAAAAGAGTTATATTCTGCAATTGAATCAGATGTAATGGGCGTATATGAAGATATTGAAAGAAATATTGATGGTAGTTATGATGAATCAAAAAAATGGATGAAAAATAATGAGATTTGAAAATTTAAATAATCTATTAAAAGAAGATAATTTCTTTTCTTTTAATATAGAGTTTTTAGATTCTCATATTAAAAATATAGTCTTAACTTGTGATGCAAGTTATGCTCAAATATCAATGGCTTCATTAGTTACATGTGGTTTTATTTTATCGCATGGTGGCATTAAAAATACATCTTTATATTTTTGTGATTTAAGTAATAGTGGTACTGGAAAATCATTTAATATTACTTTACAAATGAAATTGCTTTTAAATCATATTGAGAAATTACAAGAAAATTTGCAATTAACCTATGATGGTGATGAAGTAAAAAGATTTCATAATATGCATAGAGGAAAAATTACAGTTGCTGCATTAAATCAATGTATAAAAACAGTAAGAGCACAATTACTCGTTACTGATGAATTAGGTCTTTTAATGAGTAAAGGAAGTGATATTATTGATGAAGTAACAAAATTATATGGAAGTGAAGTTACTTCTTTATCTATAACAAAAGGAGAAATGCCAAATATTAAAAATATTGTACCTGTAGCTTTTTCTTTTATGGGTGCAACAACACTATCTTATTTTGGTGGTAAAAAATCAATAATGAATGAACTCTTAGGTGGATTTATTAATAGACAATTATTAGCTTATAATATTATTCTAAAAAAACCTGAAGAGATAAACTCAATTTTTAAAGATACTTTAGATTATGAAAGTAGTAATAAAAGAGCTATTGAACTATTTGATTTTGCAAAAAAATGTAATCTAGTTTTTAAATATTCATTAGAATCAGAAGAACTACAACTTGAGTTTAAAAAAGAGGTGCAATATCTAAAAGTAAAATACCATGATATGGGTACAGAGTTTGGTAATTTTTACTCAAGAGTAGAACAAAACTTACAAACTATAATGAATATTCTTCATATTTTAAAATGCTTTGAACAAAATAACTATCAAATTGAAATTAATGTAATTACTACAAAAACTGCAATTGATTTCTTTAAAAAAGTAGCATTTAAAGAGATTGATAAATTAATAAACTATTTATCTGATGGTGAACTATTAGAAAGAGAAGAAAAACAACTAATTAAAATAAAAGAGTTTGTAACTGAATATAACAATAAGCACTCTTCAATGCCTAAAATTAGAGATATATCATTAAAAACTAGATTGTCTAAAGATGAAATTTTAACTTTAACAAAAGGTTATTTAGAATTAACATCAGGTAGTACAGTTCTTAAATATTGTGATAAATTTTAGGATGATAAATGTTTGATTCAAATGAAGAACATCTATTTCCTTTTTTATTAAAAAATCTTCCATCTAAGATTCATTGTTCAAATAATAAATCAGGAGCTTTTTCTAAAGCTTCTGTTTTAACTCATATAGCATTAAAGAACTACAATTTTATAGAGTTCAATTCAAAAAAAAGAATTAGTATAGTTGTATTTGATAAAGATAAACATGAAGATATGACTGCACTTGAACACTTTAATGATATACCAACTTTTTATGAATGGCTAATAGATAAAATAAATATAGTTCCAACATATATTTGTCAAACTACAAAAGGTTTTCAATTCGCATTTGTAATAAAAGGATTTATGACAGTTGAAGTAGGGTATAACCCAAAAAATTCACCTCAATATTTTTTATCAGATATTAAATCTAAATATATCAAATATTTACAGCTGGATGAAATAGCAAGTTCAAGAAATAATGCAATATTTAGAAATCCACTAAAACATAAATATATAGCTTTTACACATAAAATATATGATTTAAATGACTTAAATAATGTAATAAAAGAAATTGTATTTGATGATTCAACTTCAAGTTATAATAAATCAAACTATTTAAGAGTTTCTAAATATGAAAAGATTTATGAGAATAGGAATAGTTCACTTTTTAAACTTTCCTGTAGAGAATTTGCCTATTCAAAAGCTACAAAAAAAGATATATTTAATTTTATAAATACTCTTAATTTAAATAATTGCCATGAACCTTTACCATTGTGTGAAATAAAATCAATAACCAATTCTATATATAAAAGATGCCAAGAAAATTCTTTAAAATCAGGGTCTAAAAAAGCTCAATTAAATAGAGAAAAATTGGTAAAACAAAGAAAAAAAGAGATAATTAAATATTTCTTAAACTGTAAAAAAGAAAATACTAAACCAATTAAAGCAGAACTAGCAAGAAAGCTCAATATTACGGTTCAATCTTTGAATTCAACATATGGAGATTTTATTAGATTAAAATATAAAATATAAGTTCTTTATACAGTTTATAATTGCATGATTCTAGTTTTATATAAAAACTGGAGATATTAAGAAGTCAAGTCCAATTTTATAAAACTAATCGGAATCGTTACGATAAATATTTATCATGTCTTTACCAAATGAAAGTTAAGAAGAGATTTTATCTTTTAAAGGATGTATCTTTTTCTTTTTTTGTTCTTTTTTCTTTGAATTCTATTATTTAAAATGTAAAAGACTTTATTATTAAATTTTAATAAATAAAATCTTATTATCTCATAGCGACAAGGGTAGAAGTAGAATTAGGGTTTGTCGACTAGTTCGTTGTAACTTCTACTGTGTTTATATAATTGTTGAAAAGTGTAGAAACAAGTTTTCAACAAAAAAACAGGCCAAAAATAGAGCTTTGTATACTGTTGTTATTTGTTGAAGAAAAAAATAAATTTATCTAACTAAAGAATTTCTAATATCCACTTTAGAGGGTTTAACATATCTAAGAGTTGTTTTTATATCACTATGCCCAATATACTCTTTAATGATTTTAGTATTTATCCCTTTTGTTGCCATTTCTGTAATTAATCCTTGTCTAAAAGAATGACTTGAATATCTATCTCCTAATAAATTTTTCATATATTTATTTACTTGTTGAATGAATGTTATATTATGTGGTGATTGATAAGGTTTTCCTTTTGACCTAATGATTTTAAAATGAGCTTCTTCATTTTCTATATCTAAAAAGAGTTTTTTTAAATCTTTAACAGATTGTTCACTAAAATATATTTTTCTTTCATTTTTAGTTTTATGTGTTTTTATAATTAACTCATTATTTTTAAATATTTCAAGGATATTACTATTTGTTAATTGTAATAGTTCATTTAATCTAGAACCTGTATAGTAAAGTAAGGTGAATGTTCTTAAAAGATTGTTCTTTGTATTTTCTTTTAATGTTAAATCACCTCTAACTTGAGCCATAAGTTTTTTAAACTCTATTTCTGAAACACTCTCTTTAATCAATTTAGCCATTTTCTTTTTTCTCCTATGTTTACTATAAAATACTAATCAATAAGGATATATTATAGTGTTTAAAATTAAAAAAAGATTAAAAAGTCTTTATAGACACCATTAAATCAATAAACACTATAATTTAGAGTATTTTATAGTGTTTGAATATTTATTTTTTTTCTTCTATTTTTTTGAATAAATTTTCAACTGGAATATCAAGTGCTTTTGAGATTTTATAAAGATGCTCAATATTAAAATGTTTATTATAAGTATTTGTTTCAGCTTTTGCAACTAAAGCAGATGAGTTATGACCAATTGCAAGTGCTAATTGAAGTTGGGTAATGTTTTTTTCTTCTCTATACTTTTTTACATTTAAAGCTATGAGCCCTAATAATTCCATACTAAATTAGACAACAAGCCGACTTGCTCTATAATTAGGTACTTTAAAGCGAAAAAGTTACACCTAAAACTTTCACCTACTGGGTGTAACTTTTTCTAACTCAGGATTAGATTATGGCACAGACT
>JBGSBO010000086.1:0-8130 GCA_041730535.1 Minisyncoccia bacterium | reverse complement strand
AGTCTACCTGCTGGAGATGTTGTATCAATGTTTTGATGTAATACTTTGAGATTTACATCTTTATTTTGTAAAAACTTTGCAATGTTATGAAGGTCTATTACAGACCTTGCTAATCTATCCAGTTTTGTAATATAAAGTACATCACCTTCTCTTACGAAGCCCATCATAATCTTAAATTGCTCGCGATCTGCTTCATTCTTTCCTGATCTCTTTTCTGAAAATATCTTTTCACAGCCTGCACTCTTGAGTTGATCAATTTGATTCTCAAGATTTTGACTAGAAGTTGAAACTCTTGCGTAACCTACATTCATAATAAATCCTTTGTATTGAACTTACTATTTATCTCATATATTTGAAGGATTGTAAAGTGATGTCTATTCTCCTAAAAGAACAGGTTGTGGAACTTGTAGATAAATATTTTTATAATTCATTCTTAGAACATTTATCCATCATTTTTTGTGCACTATCTAAGGTTGACAGATTAGATTTAGGTGTGTCTTTATCTATCTCTTTATAGGTGGATTCCTGCAACCTAAGTAGTTTTATTCTTTAAATTGAAATATTAAATTTTTCAAGTAATAAAATCATTATGTAGTATGAAATTGCTGTTAATGCAATTGAAAAGATTAATGCAAAATAAAAATTAACATACTTTAAAAAAATTGGTAAAGTTATAAATAATACTAAAGATGGAATAACTAACCAAAAAATAGAATATGAAAGTTTTGAGATAGTTTCTACATTTTTTGTATCAATATATATCCAAATAAAAGCCATAACTGAAACCAATGGAATAGAAGCTAAGATTGCTCCAAGAAGTGAACTTCTTTTTGAAAGTTCAGAGATAGCTACTATTAAAACAGCTGAAATTAACACTTTAATTACATAATACATTTTTTATTCCTAAAATTACATTTTCATTTTTATACTCATATTCTAAAGTATAACCGTTGAGATTTACAATATTTTTAATAATAAACAGACCAAAACCATAACCTGTTGAACTTTTATGTCTTTTGTTTTTATCAATTTTCCAATTTTTCAACTCAGATGATAAGTCAACAGGCAAAGGTTCACCTTTATTAATAAATAAAAATTTATCATCTTTTAATTCAATACTTATTTTTTTGTCATTTGCATATTTTAAAGCATTATCAAATAAGTTTTTAAAGCAGATTATCCAAAGCTCTTTATCTCCATATATTTTGGTTTCTGCATCAATATTTATATTAATCTTATTTTTATTCTCAACTCCTATTTTTTCAATAGCTAAATTAAGTAGTTCCAAAAAATTATGTTCTTTTTGTTCTATAGTATTTTTATTAACTATCAAACTCTCTAAAATAGAAAATTCATCTAGTTCATTATTGAGTCTTTGCATGAGTTTCAGCATCTTTTCATTGACTTCAACTGATGGTTGCATCTTAAGGTAAAACATCCCTTTTGCTATTGGCATTTTAAGTTCATGCATAAAGATTTTATTAAACATCTCTCTTGTTTCTAAAATATACTCAAGTTGGGAAATAGAGTTATTATAAGAAGTTGCTATTTGATTTATCTCATCATAATTTGATTTATAATCAAGAATAGACATATCTCCCTTTTGAAGGTTTTTTAACTTATCATGGATTGTTTGTAAAGGTTTCAAAGATTTTTGAAGCATTAAATATAGAAGAAACTGTAATATCAATAGAATTGAAAAAATAGTATGAATAAATATATAATCACTTTTTTCTTGTAAATCCTCCAAGTAAAGCTCTCCAATTTGGTTATAAGTATGAATTATAGTTTTATTCTCAATTTTTAAGATTGAAAAACCCTTTGATTTATCACCTCTTTCAAATAATACTTTTTTATTTTTATCAAGATTTTGCTTGTAAACTTTCATATTAAAACTTTGTACATCACTATCTTGAAAAGCGTATGATTGCATAATTAGAGGTTGTAATGAACTTACTATGCTAAAATATCTAGCTATTTGATGTTCTTGATTTTGGTGCTTTTGTTGAAAATAAAAAAATACCCATAAAGATATAATGACTAAAAAAGATACTATAAAAAGAGTATTTATCTGTTTAAATAATGATTTCTTAATGTTACTCAACAATTCTATATCCTCTTCCTCTTAATGCAATAATATGATTAGCTTCTGAAAAAGGTTTTATCTTTTGTCTTATTTTACTAATAATCATCTCTAAACTTTTTCCATCACTAGAAGTAATTGAAGGGGAACTATAAAATAACTGCTCTTTTGAAACAATTCCGCCATAGTTTTTTATAAGCTCTTTAGCAACTTCAAACTCCGCTTCTGTTAATAAAAGATGATTCCCAAGATATTTCATATCTCTACTATTTTCATCTACTTCAAACGATTTTCTTGATTTTTCTTCATCATTAAAATTTTTAGTTCTTCTAATCAAGCTTACTATTCTGGCATAAAGTTCATCAGGGTCATAAGGTTTGGGAAGATAATCATCTGCTCCTATTTGTAGACCTGTAACTTTATCCATTGTTGAGTTTCTAGCACTTGATATTATTATTGGAATTTTACTTTTCTTTCTAAACTCTTTACAAATCTCTAAACCATCAATTCCAGGAAGCCCTAAATCTAAAAGAACTAAATCATAATCATTTAGATTTAATACAAGTGCTTTAAAGGGGTCTTCACAAGTATCTGTTTTAATACTTCTTGTAAATAAAAAGTCTGTAATAAGCTGGGCAAATTCTAAATCATCCTCTATTAAAAGTATTTTCATTTACTCTCCAAATTATAATTATATCTATTATCGAAGTTTACAATATAAAACCAAACAAAGGTAAACAGACTACTTTAAATAGCTTTTAAGTAGTGATGAAAGATTTTCTATCTCTTGTTCTCTTTGTTCTTCGCTTACATGATTTCCTAAGTGCTCTTTTATATGTCCATCTAAAACTTCACTCATTAGTGACTGAATTGCACCTCGACTAGCACTTATTTGCTGTAAAATTTTAAAACAATCAGTTTCATTTTCTAAAGCCTTTTCAATACTATTTAACTGACCTTTAATCTTTTTTATTCTTAAAATTAATTTCTCTTTATTTGCTATTGTGTGAGCCATAAAATTCCTTTCAAAATATTATAAGTTATACTGGGGTATAGTATCATAAATATTTTAAATTAGGTATAAAATGCAAACAAAAACTATATTAGAAAACTTGTCCCACTCACACAGTTTTGATGATTCAAATCAAAGAGCAAAAAGAAATACTCTTTATGCAACTGTTTTAACATTTGTAATGATGATTGCCGAAATTACAGCAGGTATTATTTACAATTCTATGGCTTTACTTGCAGATGGTTGGCATATGAGTTCACATGCATTAGCTTTAGGATTATCTTTTTTTGCTTATGCAATGGCTACAAAATATAAAAATGATATACGATTTAGTTTTGGAACTTTTAAAATAGAGATATTAGGAGCTTATACAAGTGCCATACTTCTTTTAGTTGTTGCTTTTTTTATGGCTTTTCACTCAATTGAAAGATTTTTGAATCCAGTTGATATATCTTATAAAGAAGCAATTTTTGTAGCAGTTTTAGGTTTAATTATTAATTTGGTTTGCGCATGGCTGTTAAAAGATGACCATTCTCACCATCATCATGGACATGATGAACATCATCACCATGAACATAGTCATTCTCATCATGATGATATGAATCTAAAAGCTGCTTATATACATGTACTAGCAGATGCATTAACTTCAATATTAGCTATTATTGCACTAATAGCTGGACTGATTTGGGGTGCAGCATGGCTTGACCCTATTATGGGAATAGTTGGATCAATATTAGTATTCGTATGGGCAATAGGACTTATAAAACAATCTGGAAAAGTTTTACTTGATGCAAATATGGATGACCCTGTTGTAAGTGAAATTATTGAAGTTATAGATAACTCAAAGGTAAATGCAAAAATTACAGATCTTCATGTATGGCATGTGGGAAAAGGAAAATATTCTTGTATTCTTTGTTTAGATGTTGATGAAGATATATCTAGTGATTATTTTAAAAAAGAGCTACAAATTCATGAAGAATTAGTTCATATAACAATAGAACTAAATAAAAATATCCAAGCATAAACACTATCTACTTGTTTGCTAATAGTTGACAATAAAGATTTAGAGGTTTTCTCTAAATCTTTATTTGTTTTAAATAGTATTATTTACCAGTATAATTACTTCCTGTTAACTTACCTGCATTATCTACAAAAATATAAAGAGTTTGTTTTGCAGCATCTTCAATTTTGTCATTATTGAAAATTACACGCCATTCTTGACCTTGATTATATTTTTCAATTTTATTAATATCTTTATTTAACCAGCTATTATCAATTTTTCCACTTTTTGCTAATCTATTAATTTCTTCTTTAGCTACTGTTTTAATAATTGTTGTACTAGCTTCAACTGGTGCATGACTATGTCCAGTTCCTGCATATAATGGATTAAATCCTATCATTAATGTTACAGCTAATAAGCCTTTTTTTATCATTGTTCTCATTGTTTTTCCTTTTATAATTTATCATATTGATAATTCTTTTTGTTTGTATACACAGTTGGAAGGGTATACACCTTATACATATTTTACTTCAATGTGTCGTGTTTAACTGGTTTACTTTTATTTTCATTATCTTCATGTCCGTGATCAGAACATCCAGTAACTATTGCTAATAAAAAGGCAAGTAAAAATAGATTTCTTTTTTTCATTGATACTCCTTTTAATTAATTGTTTCGCGTTTAGGAAGAGTAGGCTCTTCTATAGTTTGTACTTGTGTATCCTCTTTTTTTAACTCTATAAGCTGATAATCACCCTTTACATTCAAAGTAATATTAACAGGATATGAATTATAATTTTTCCAATACCATCCATGAGTTCCTTCGAATGTAGTTGTTAAAGAACCACTTGCTTCTTCAGCCGTTGCTTTCTTAAATGTTTCAAAAGAACCTGTTGTATCACCTTTTGGTTCACCATGAAAATCATAGAATAAAACACCTTGATCAGTTTTCCAAGAATAAGAAAATGTTGCACCTTTTGCAACTTCTAATTTGTACTCTTTTTCTCCTCTTGCAGGAAGTGTGATTGTGATTGTATCTTTCCAATTAGATTTCTCTGTAGAATCAAGTTCTGTTACATTTTTTGTAGTTTCAGATTTGTACCCAAGTTCTTCTGCGTTAGTTGTGTGCTCATAACCATGCATTTGCATCATAAATAAATAAGCTCCAGCAATGATTAAAAAACCATTTGCAGCTTTAGCGAATGTTGCAAAAGCCTCTTTCTTTCTAAAAAATGCTATTACAAATAGCATCACAGCTAATGCACTAATTTGTCCAATTTCAATACCCACATTAAATGAAATAATATTCATTAATAAATCATCAGGATTCAAAGGGAGTTGTTGTAGTCTTGTAGATAATCCTAAACCATGGATCAAACCTAAAGAAAAAATCATGGCTAACATATTTGGTGCTTTTACATTAAAATACTTTTTAAATCCATCAAGATTATGAAAAGCTATATAACAAACACTTAATGCAATAACCGCATCAACTAAAAAATAGTTAACTTGAATAGCATTAAAAGTTGCAATGATTAGGGTAATACTGTGTCCTACTGTAAATGCAGTTATATACTTTACGATGTCTTTAAATTTAGTTAGAAAAAAGATAATCCCAAATACAAATGCTAAGTGATCATAACCAGATAACATATGAGTAGCACCTATCCATATATAACGTAGATTGCCACCTTCTATGATAATTTGTTTTTCAGCTTCTGACATTCCATGCCCGAAAGCTTGACTTGCAAATAATGTAAGCAAGATAACAAAAAGCCATTTTGATTGTTTTATAATTGATAACATAATACCTCAAAAAATTTATTTATAATGACCATAAGTCATTGTGATTGTTTGTAAAAAACAACTTGAATATTATCATTGATTAAAAAATAATAGATGATAATAAATATGTTCTTGAATCTATTTCATTAGAAATTCAAGGTTTAAAGAATAAAAATTAAGAGTTTAAAGGTGGTGCACGAGGATTTGAACTGGAATAAAGAGAATATCCCTGTTTAGTATTTATAAAGATTGGTACTTGAGTCTTTACAAGTGGAATAGATTGATTTAAATTAAAAGTTAAAACTGCAATATCTAAAGATGAGTCTTTTTGTTTTTTTCTATTTTGTAGAGTATACTCGGTGTCAAGCTCTATTATATTTGAATGGTTTAATTGAGGAGCTGAATCATTAATTGAAATATATTCATGAGAATGGGTTTCTATCTGATGTTTATGTACTTTTCCATCATGATTATGATTTTCAGAAAAATGTATATGAGTTGTTGACCACTGTATTGTAAGAAATGCAGTTATTAGAAACAATAATTTTACATAATTTAATTTAGTTTTATTCATCTAATATTTATACTCTAACCTAGCTTATTTTTTAATGATATTTACAGAACGAATGCTATCTGAAAATGTTTTCTATTTAACTTAAAAGACTATTTAACTACATCAAACAGGAAATGAAAAAGTAAAAAAACTACATAAAAATTTTACTAAAATTTTGAATACGCATGAGTTATTTATGCCAGTTTTTTAACTTATTCATTTTAATTATTTCATAACATATTTCACTTTATCTTTATAACTAATGTGACAAGAAATACAGCTATTACTTAACACTTGTGAAGCTTCTAAGGCTTTTAGCCACTCTTTATCATTTACAGCTTGTTCAATAGCTTCCACGTCTTCATCCATTTTTTTATCATAATATACTAGCATTGATTTAAAACCTTCTTGATCTTCTTTATCCATAATTATCCAAGGTTTAGCCTTTGGAGCAGGATGAGTTCTGATTAAATCAATACCTCTATCTACAAGAAACTTATTCATACCAATAATTCCCATATCAATATTGTTTTTAGCCATTCCCATACCTTGCATTAATTGAGCATAAGTAATATCCTCTTTTTTCATACTTTTCACCAAATCATCTGCTGTTTTTTCTTGTGCAAATAGTGAGATTGACAAAATTGTACTAACTACTAAAATAGTTAGTTTTCCTGCTCTTTCCATTTTTTATCCTTCTATAATTAATTTATAATGAAAGTATAAAGAATAAAGGTAATTATTTACCCAAGTGAAGTTAAACAAAAGTAAATGATAAAAAATTGAGAATTTATCTATTTATTTTTTAAGTATCTGTTTTTCATCCGACACTAAACTATAAATAGGTTTCCTAAATTAAGAAAAGTACAACAATTGTTCGAGTATAGGGAAAGTCCATTCTTTTAAAGTAGATAATTTAGGGTGTTTTATTAAATTTAATTAAGTTCATCATAATGTCCTCATCAGTAGGTTACAAATAAGAGATAGTGTTTTTACATCAACTACGCACTGTTTACTTATATTCTTGTCAAAACCTCTTACTTTTGGAGCAGTTTTTACTAAAAAATAGATTGTTCCAAAAAGAGTTGAAATTTGGAGCATGTTCAATAAGTACAGGTTGTGGAACTTGTAGATAAATATTTTTATAACTCATTTTTAGAACAATTTATGCATCATTTTCTGTGTCCTATTTAGGGTTGACAGATCAATGTATTAAAAATAAATTTGTATATACACAATTTTTAAATATTAGAAATGAAATAAAAAGTGATTTTGATTTTTCGTCAATAAGTTTTATTAATAAGTTTATTCATGCGATGACAACAAATGAAAATGACTATACTTATATTATAAATTGGTTAGCTTTCTTTTTTCAAACTCTTAAAAACTCAACTAATACAATTGCTTTAATTGGTAAAAAAGAAGTATCTCAAAAAATATTTTATGAAGAAATTATATTGCCAATATTTGGTAAAGAATTTTGCTTAGATATTAACTCAAGTGTTTTAAAAGAAGCTAATTATGATATAGATATTGCTTCTGAAAAGATATTCTGTAATGTTCAATCATTATCTCATTTTAGTGCAAAAAGTCAAAAAACAAAATGTTTTATAAATGACATAATTAATCAAAAGCAAACTTTATTTGTTTTCACAAATACTAATAATCCAATTTTAAATAAAATAAAACAACAATGTTTAT
>JBGSBO010000085.1:0-8154 GCA_041730535.1 Minisyncoccia bacterium | reverse complement strand
CATAAGACTTTAAGAGGTCCAAGAGGTGGGATGATTTTAACAAATGATGAAGAGATTGCTAAAAAAATCAATTCAGCTATTTTTCCAGGAATTCAAGGTGGACCTTTAGTTCATGTTATTGCTGCAAAAGCAGTAGCATTTAAAGAAATCTTAGATCCAAAATGGAAAGATTACGCAAAACAAGTAAAAGCAAATATAAAAGTATTAGCTGATGTATTAATAAAAAGAGGATATGATTTAGTTTCAGGTGGAACAGATAATCACCTAGTTTTAGTAAGTTTTTTAAATAAACCATTTTCAGGGAAAGATGCAGATGCAGCTTTAGGAAATGCAGGGATAACTGTAAATAAAAATACAGTTCCAGGAGAAACAAGAAGCCCATTTGTAACTTCAGGTATTAGAATTGGAAGCCCTGCACTAACAGCACGTGGAATGAAAGAAAAAGAGTTTGAATTAATTGCAAATAAAATTTGTGATGTATTAGATAATATTGAAGATACAACTCTTCATGCTAAAATCAATAAAGAATTAGAAGATTTAGCTAGTAATTTTGTGATTTACAACAAATCGACTTTCTAGTCTCTTTTTTATATAAGGATAAAAAATGAAAGATATTGTTGCCTTACATGATAACTATATACAAATAGAAAAAGCGATTAAATATATTGATGAGAATTTTAAAGAACATCCATCAATTGATGAAATTGCAAAAAATGTAGGTATGAGTAAATTTCATTTTATCCGAGTATTCAAAGAGTATGTAGGAGTTACTCCTAAACAATTTTTGCATTGTGTAACTTTAAATTATGCAAAAGAACATATAAAAGAGTCCAAATCCATCTTAGATAGTAGTTTGGATATTGGACTTTCCAGCACAAGTAGACTTCATGAACTTTTTGTAAACCTAATTGGTGTAACGCCAAAAGAGTGGAAAGAAAAAGGAAAAGATGTTCAAATCACTTATGGATTTGGTGAAACTCCTTTTGGTGAAGCCTTAATTGGTTTTACTGATAAAGGAATCTGCTATTTAGGTTTTATTGATGATAATAAAACAGAAATTTTTAATCGATTTAATGAACTTTGGGAAAATGCAAATCTAGTTCATAATGAAACTGCTGCAAATGAATATTTAGAAAATATCTTCGTAAAAAATAAAAAATATAATCTTTTTGTAAAAGGAACTAATCTTCAAGTAAATGTTTGGAAAGCTCTTTTAAATCTACCAAATGGAATTGTAGCAACCTACCAAGATATCGCAAACTATCTGGATAAACCAAAAGCTGTTAGAGCAATTGCTAGTGCTATTGGAAGAAATCATATAGGATATTTAATTCCATGTCATAGAGTTATCGCAAAAAGTGGAGCAATGAGCGGTTATAGATGGGGAATTGAACGGAAAAAAATACTTATTGCATATGAATCAATAAACAAAGAATCTAACTCAAAATAATTTTTTTATTCCTTATGTGAATAAATCACGCTCTTATTTCTATTTTCTTCTTTTGCTAAATATAAAGCTTTATCAGCTCTTATGATAATTGAATCTAAATTCTCATCATCTTTTTTCATTTGACTAATACCCAAACTAATAGTTAATTTTATTTTTATATCATTATTAGTGTAAGTTAAATTTTCTATATTATTTCTTAATTTTTCTGCGAATACAAATGCATTACGTCCATTCATATTATTTAATAATATTGTAAATTCTTCACCACCTGTTCTAGCTAGAATATCTGATTTTCTAACAATTTTGGCCATTGTATTTGCAAGCAGTTTTAATATTTCATCACCAATATTATGTCCATATGTATCATTTATTTTTTTAAAATAATCAATATCAATACAAATTATTGATAAGTTCTTTTCTTCTCGTTTTGCTAAATAGAAAGATTTTGAACCAGCTTCAAAAAAATATCTTCTATTTGGAATATTTGTTAAATAATCTATATTTGAAATTTCTAATAGTTTTTTATTTGCATCTCTTAATTCTTTTGTTCTTCGGTTAACTTTTCTTTCAAGCGTTTTATTTAGTGTTAATATATTCAATTCTCTTTCATATATTGAATTAATTGTAAAAGTAATTATAAGAATAAATAAAATTGATGTAAAAATAGTTATTAAATATAAAACATTTGATTTTGATTCTACAATTTCTAAATTTTCTAAATAATTATCAATTGGCACAGAAGTTCTAAGTCCTCCTATTACATCACCTATTTTATAACCTTGCGTTTTATGACACTCTAAACAAGAAGATTCTACTTTTAAACTGCCCATCAAATTATATTTATCATTTTGTATCCTTGTATAAAATTCTTTATTTTTATCTTTTTTTAATTCTTCTAAGGCAAATTTTTCAAATTCATCAGGAAGGTTTTTAGGATTAATTGGATTTAAACTGGTGATTTTAAAATAGAATTTTTCTCTTTGATTTGATAGTTCTGATATTTGTCTTGTCATCCATGCTGGATTTATTTTTATAAGAAGTTCATTATTTTTAGTGTAATCATGATTATTCAAAAGATAAGGATTTGGTTCTATTCCCTCATGTGCTTTGACATAAACAGCTCCATGATCAGAACTCCATTTTCGCATAGTTACAATATTATTAAATAAAGTAGATGCTTGTTGAAAAAGTATTTTTTCTGAAATTATTTGATAATCATTCTTTGAATCATTTATATATTTTAATATAAAAAGTGTAAAGAAAAAAATTATTGTAACAATAAAATATATAAGAAAATTTTTATTCTTCATAATGAATCTTTTTATTATTTTTTAACATTAAATTATATCAGAAAAATAATTTTTTGAAAAAACTTCTTGTATACTTTATCTTATATATTATTTTTTATTTAGTTTTTTAAACCATAAGTAACATAAATTAGAATATATAGTTTTAAAATAATTTAGTTTTTTTAGATCAGAATGTTTATTGTTTTTAAAATAATTTTCTAAAACAAGTTGTTCTTTTTTCTTATTTAAATTAAATTCAACACAAATCGATGCTAAATCAAAAAACTTATTATTAACTCCAGCATATTCCCAATCTATTATTTTTATGTTATTTTTATTAAAAATTATATTTTTAGGGTTTAAATCATGATGAGTTAAAACAAAATCTTTTTTATTCTTTTTTATTTTTTTTAAAATTTCAAGAGATTTTTTTATTATTCTTTTACTTTTATTATCTTTTAGAATTTTTGAATAATCATGAAAATCATTTTTGAAATCATAGATTTTTTCTTTTACTTTAAACTTATGATATTTTTTTACTTTTGTGATTAGATTTTTTATATCTTTATTTGTTAGTTTTGTTTTATGGATTCCTCTTATATATTCATAAATTATTAAATCATCATTAAAAAAAATAGGATTAGAAGTTATATTTTTTTTATAAGCTTTTTTTTGTATCTCATATTCAAATTGACGGCTTATGTTTACACTGTCATTTGATTTAAAAACTCTTATTATGTATGATTTTTTTGAAGTTTTAAGTAGATAATTTATATTATTAAAGCCTTGATTTTCTAATTTTTCAAGGCTTAATAATTCTTCTTCAAATATATTAAAACTATTTATAAGTTCAAGATTCACTGTTTTTATACTCTAATTTCCATTGTCTATATGCAATTAATGCTAAAAGAGTATAAATAGCAAAAAGAACAGCTGTTAAATAAAAACCTTTATTTATATAAATATAAATAGAAACAGCATCAATAATAACCCAATAAAGCCAGTTTTCAAGTACTTTTTTTGTAAGCATATAAGTACTAAATACAGCAAAAACAGTTGTAAATGTATCTAAATATGCAAAATCAGCTTTTGTATAATTTGCCATGAAATAACCTAAAATTAAAGAAATAATTATCAAAATAACTATAATTTTAAGGTTCTTAAAAAAACCATAACTAGTAATATTTAATTCTTCATCTTCAATTCTTACATTTCCATATTTCCATGAATACCATCCATAAACAGCCATAATTAAATAAAAGATATTTAAAGCACTATCCATCAAAAGTGAAGCATCAAAAAATAAAATACTATAAATAAAAGTACTAACAAAAGCAGCCGCCCAACACCAAAGATTTTGTTTAATGGCTAGAAACAAATATATAACTGATAATATAACCGCTAACATTTCCCAAGAAGTCATATAAGATATAGCCTCTTGGATGTTATTTATAAAATTTTCTATTTTTATTCCTTATTTTAAAAGTTTTTTAACATCAGTTTCAATAGACTCAGGAGTAGTAGCACTTCCATATCTATTTACAATAGTTCCATCTTTATCCACTAAAAATTTAGTAAAATTCCATTTTATAGCCTCTGTACCTAAAATACCTTTTTGATTTGATTTTAAAAATTTATAAAGAGGAGCTTCATTTTCTCCATTTACATCAATTTTTGCAAACATATCAAATTTTACTTCATAAGTTAAAGAACAAAACTCTTTGATTTTTTCATTTGATTGGGGTTCTTGATTTGCAAATTGGTTTGAGGGAAATCCTAAAACCATAAAATCTTCATTTTTATATTTTTCATAAAGATTTTCTAAACCTTCATATTGACTTGTAAATCCACATTTACTAGCCACATTTACAATTAAAAGAACTTTTCCTTTGTACTTTGACATTGAAATTTCTTCACCATCTATTGTTTTTACATTAAAGTCATAAATACTCATTTTGTTTTCCTTTGCTATTGTTGAGCTAAAAATTAGTACAAGTACTAATAAGATTTTATTAAACATTTTATCTCCTAATTTTAATCAAGACCTACTTTATCTTATTTTACTGTTATTTTGTAGTAGTTTTAATTCTTTTTATCTTCTATTAGGTGTGATAAAGGGAAAATTGTTCATCTTTATCTTTTAAGTTAACTCGTTTACTTAAAGAATCTAAAAATGCTTTTCCTAACTCTTTACAATTTAAAGCTTCAAAGGTAAGCTCTTCATTAATCATAGGATTCACTATTAATTGATTTAGTTTTTCTATATTAAGATTTTTATGAATTCTTTTTTCTAAAATAACTTCATCCTTTGAACAAATAAAACCCTCTTCTAAAACTTTTGCATACCAACCTGTAAGTCCACTATTAAAAATAAAATTTGTCATACTTTTTTCATTTGTATTAGCACTTAATTTCCAACAAGGCTGTCTTGGTTGTGTTATTTGAACTCTTGTCTGTCCTATTTTTAAAATATCACCAACACAGATATCTTTTTCACAAATATCAGATAAAATCAGATTTTCTCCAAAATATGCCATATTTTTCATATCAAAAATATTGTCATAAAAAGAGTTTATTTTTTCATAAGTTAAAGCAGAAAAAAGAAATAAAGCTTTATTAACTCCACCATGATGAAGTAAATCAGCTTGAAAATCTTCTTTAAAACCAGTTTTTGTAAGATATGCTTTTGAAACTGGATATTTTTTTATTCCTGAAATCAATTCACCTCTTTTACTACTTTCAAGTTTTGTAGTACTTACAATTCCAGTTTTTATATATAAAACATTTGATATTTTCATATAATTGCTCCTTATTCTCAATATTTAAGTATAAGTATTTTAAGTACTTATTACAATCCAAAAATTGCTAATTTTAAATCTCGATACTATAAAAACAAGAAAAACTTTCATCTTTTTGTAAAGTTATCATTGCTTTTTTTTCTTCTAATTTTTGATTTGAGTTTTCTTCATCAGCAACTCCAAACCAAGGTTCAATACAAATAAATGGTGCACCACTAGGTTTTGACCAAAGACCTAAATATGGGAATTTTTCAAACTCTAATTTTACATAATTTTTATTTTTTGAGTTTTTAAATGTAACTTCTTTTATATTAAAATCATTAAAAACCAAAGCATCATCTTTAAATAACTCTTCATTTAGAACTATCTTATTATCTTCTATTTCTAAATTCTCAGTTTTATAAAATAAACCTTTGTCGTTTAAATAATATCTTTTTGTATTTTTTATATTTTCAAATTCAAAAAAACAATCATTTTTTTCTTCGTTACCTAAAGGCCAATTAAATGCAGGATGAGCGCCAATTGAAAAGAACATTTCACCATTTGTTTTATTTTTTACTCTATATGACACAATTAATCTATTTTCGATTAGTTCATAAAAAATATCAAATTCAAATGAAAAAGGGTATATTTCAAGAGTTTTATCACTACTTTTAAGCCTAAAATTCAAATAATCATCATCTTTTTCAATAAGTTCAAATTCACAATCTCTAGCAAAACCATGTTGAGTCATACTATATTTTTGATTTTTGTAAAAATAACTATCCTCTTTTAATCTTCCAACTATTGGAAAAAGAATTGGCGCATGACGATTCCAATATTTAGAATTTGCTTGCCAAATATACTCTAAATTATTATCTATTTTTTTTAAACTATTTAATTGAGCCCCAAATGAGTCAATTTTAGCACTTATAAAACTATTTTTTATTTCATGATTCATATTATTCTTTATTTAGAATTTAATTTAGAATTAGAATTTTAACAAAATATATTGATAATTTTTATAAATGTTGATAGAATAAAAGATAATCTTAAAAAAAGGATATTTATGCAAACATCAATGTACAAACAAAGAAGTTTACAAGATGAATTATTAGAAGTTTTTAGCTCGATGTTTACCCAATTAAAGTCATTTTTGTATAAACATCATACTTTAATTGGATATTTTTAAAATTTATTAGTTATTTTTAAAACCTGAATTAGTTCTTCTATTTTTAGAAGTATTAGAAGTTTCACTTTTATTTTTACTTGCAAATCTATTATTGCTAGTTTTGTTTTTAGAAGGTTGAGATGATGATTCTTCTTTTTTTCTTCCAAAAGGTTTTTTAGAACCTGAATTTGCATCTTTTGGTTTAGAGGTTCTATTTTGATTTGAACTATTACCTCTATTTCCTCTATTTCCAATTGGTTCAGCTTTGATATTTGGGTCTACTTTAAATCCTAAGATCTCTACTTTTTGTATTTTTTGTTTGATTAGTTTTTCAATCCCAAATAAATAATCATGCTCATCTACACAAACTAAAGATATAGCCTCACCTGTATTTCCAGCTCGTCCAGTTCTTCCGATTCTATGTACATAATCTTCAGCAATATTTGGCAATTCGAAGTTTATTACATGTGGAAGATTGTCAATATCAATCCCACGTGCAGCGATATCAGTTGCAACTAAAACTCTTACATTTCCGAGCTTAAAATCATCTAAGGCTTTTGTTCTTGCACCTTGTGATTTATTTCCATGAATTGCAGATGAAGAAATACCATCTTTTACAAGTGCTTCACTTAATTTGTTTGCACCATGTTTTGTTCTAGTAAATACTAAAACTTGTTTCCAGTTATTTTTATTTACTAAATGTAATAAAAGCTCTTTTTTTCTCTCTCTATCAACTAAATGAACACTTTGCTCAACTTTGTGAGAAGTGCTATTTGCAGTTGCAGCTTCTATTAAAACAGGAGAATTCAATAAACTATCAGCTAATTTTTTAATATCATCTGAGAAAGTAGCTGAGAAAAGAAGATTTTGTCTTTGTTTTGGAATAATTGCTAAAACTTTTTTAATATCGTTTATAAATCCCATATCAAGCATTCTGTCTGCTTCATCTAGAACAAAAAATTCAATTTTTGATAAATCTAAACAATCTTGAGAAATTAAATCAAGTAATCTTCCAGGAGTTGCAATTACAATATCAACACCTTTTCGTAAAAGTGCTTTTTGTGGGTTGATTCCAACTCCACCAAAAACAACAGCTGATTTAAAAGGAAGATATTTCCCATAAGTCTCAACACTTTGAGCAACTTGTGCTGCTAGTTCTCTTGTTGGAGTTAAAATCAAAGCTCTTACATGAGATTTTTTATCTTTATTATAAGCAGTTTTTAATCTTTGTAACAGTGGAAGTGTAAATCCAGCCGTTTTTCCAGTACCCGTTTGAGCAGCTGCTAGAACATCTTTATTTGATAAAATCACAGGAATTGATTTTGATTGAATTGGCGTTGGCGTTGTATAACCCTCTTCTTTAATTGCACGAAGAAGTTCTGCGCATAAACCTAAGTTTGAAAATGACATAAGTACCTTGTTTTGTTATGAACCTATCAAAAGTTGTAAACTTGAGTTACGATCTAG
>JBGSBO010000084.1:0-8237 GCA_041730535.1 Minisyncoccia bacterium | reverse complement strand
CTTACAGAACTTAGAGAAAATACTGAGAATTATATGGATAATTTAATAAAAGATACTCAAAAAGTATCTAACTTTTTTAAACACCCAAGTATTAGTTATGCAGCTTGATTTTTATGGTATTTTGTTGGGGGAGTAATAATTGTTGATGAAAGTTCGATGATAAGCGATGAATTATTAAAATTTATTAAAGAAAATTTAGAACAAAATAAGTTAAAAACAGTTTTATTTATTGGTGACCCATATCAATTACCTCCAATTGATGAGGGTCAAAATGGAGTTCAACATTTACTAAAAAAATATGAATTAACAGAAGTAGTTAGACAAGCAAAAGATAGTTATATAAAAATTATTGCAAATAATTTGAAAGAGTGTATCAAAAATAAAAAATTCATTCCTGTTATGGATATTTTTGATATGAATAAATATTCTGAAATGGAAGTATTCTATGATTTAAAAGATATGTACGATAGTTTTGTAAAAGGAGATAATTGGTATAGCCATAATATTGTATTATCTTATACTAATCAAAATGTCGATGAATTTAATAGGGTCGTTAGATATAAATATTGGGTAGAACAAGGAATCTATCCTAAAGAACCTATAATTGAGGGAGAATTATTAGTTTTTAATGAATCATATAAAAGAACAGTACAAAATTCAGAGACAGTAAAAGTTATTAAAGTAGAAAAAAAAGAAGATAAATATATAACTTTAAAAGATGAAGATAATTCACTACAGCTACTTAAGTATTTTGAATGTATTGGTTCAGATGGTAGAGAATTTAATACGGTTCATCCTGATCATTATAAACTTTATAATAAATATTTGAAAGATTTATCTGAAATAGCAAAAAAAGCAACAGATAAAGAAGAGAAAAAGAAATTATGGAGAAAATATTTTGTCATTAAAGAAAATTATGCAGATTTAAAGTATATTCATGCTTCTACAATACATAAATCTCAGGGAAGTACTTATCAAAATGTATATATTGATTTAAGTTCACTCATTCAATTTAGCAAAAGCGATTTGGAATTAGCTTATAGATTAATGTATGTAGCAGTTACTAGAGCAGCTAAAGATATAAAAATTTTGCTGTAAATAATTATTTTGATAAGTTAAAAAAAGAATCTGATAAAGAAAGTTCACAAATCATTATAAACTTTAAAAAAATAGAGTTTGAATAATCAGAAAAATAAAAAGTATCATTTAAGTCTATTATAAATATAATAAAAACCTTAAATATATAAAATATTGGACGATATTGGATGATAAATAAAAATAAAGCTATATTAGACCTTTTTGAAAAAGAGTTGCAACTTTCAAAAAAAGAGATAGAAGATAAAACAAATATCAAAGGCTCAACTTTAAACAATATCCTAAAGTTTTTAGTAGAGTCAAACCAACTCAATAGATTGGGAAAAGCAAGAGCCACATACTATCAAAGAGTTTATAATCAAAAATATTCTTATAAAAATATCACTGTACTTAATGAGGGTATCATTGTAGGTGAACTCAAGTTTGGTGATGGAAAGTATATTTTTTCCTATGATAAAAACTATAAAGGCAATGAACTAATAGGAATACCCAAAGATACATCTCCCATTTCAAGTGATGAGCTTTTTTTTATTTTTGAAAATCTTATCCCTGAATCACACAGAAGAGAAAAACATCTCAATCTTGAAAACTTTGATGACTTAGCTGATACACTTACGAGCTTACTTAATACCCATGGTTCTTATGAGTTTGTTTATACCTATGAACTATTTAAATATCAAAAAGCAAGGGATAAAAGACCTAGTTATACAACTATCAAAAATAAACTTTTAGAAAACTATAGTTATCCAAATATTTTAGATTATCAACTTGATATAGATGATTTGATATTAGAAGATAAAAGCGATATAGACTACTCATCTTTGAGTGGTTATCAAAATAAAATAGATATTAATTTCAACCAAGATAAAAAATCTATCCACATAGATATAAAAAATCCTCACTATCTTTTAAAACCATTTAATAAAAATATAGGAGAATATTTTGGAGATAAAAAATCATATTATCCTCAAGTGTTAGTAAATGAACATCTTTTTATGAGCTTTGCAAAAAACGAACTAAATTTTGATGTTCCATATAATGCTTTGGTATATCACAATAACAACTTTCACTATATCATCAAACGATTTGATAGATATAAAGAGTTTGCTTATGAACAATATGATTTTGGACAGCTTTTAAATATTCCAAGTCGAAATAAATATAATGCAAGTAGTGATGAAGTGTTTATAAAAGCAAATGAAATGCTAAAAAATAAAGATTCAAAGATAGAACTTTTACGATTTTATTTCTACTCATATATCATACAGCACAGCGACCTTCATGTGAAAAACATCGCCCTTTTAAATATAGGAAAACAAACTTTTACTCTCTCACCTCTTTATGATGTAATATCTCCAGGAGTTATAAAAGGAAAAGATATAGATGACCTAGCACTTCCAATCCTAAGAGTACATAAAACACAAAAGTCAAAATTTACAATAGAAGATTTTTTGTATCTTGCTGATATTTTAGAACTAAATCATCTTGAAGTAAAAAAAGAGTTTCGAAATATTGCACTAAAGTTCATAGAAAAATTCCCAAATTATATAGAAGATACAAAAAAACTTTTAGATTATAATAGCTTGAGTATCAGTAAAACAAGACAGAAAAAAACAAATCTTATTTCAAAACTCAAAAGTTTTTATGATGAAAGAATCATAGCTTTGAAAAAGGCTAATATTTTTAAAGATTTGGAAATACACAAATAAACTATAATATTTGATAACATTATTTGAAATATATAGTATAATATTCAAATAATCTATATAAAATTAGGATAAAAGATGATTGGAAGAAAAAAAGAGATAGAACTTTTAAACTCTCTTTGTGAAGAAAAAAAAAGTAAATTAGTAGTAGTTCATGGTAGAAGAAGAATAGGAAAAACCTATTTGATTGATTATATGTTTCAAACTCATAGGACAGATTGTCTTTTTTTCAAATTCACAGGAAGTGCAGACCAAGATTCAAATGTTCAACTTGACTATTTTTTAGAGGCTATTTATGATTGGTTCAAAATAGAACCCACAAAAACTATAAACAAATGGCATGAAGCTTTTATCTTCTTAAAAAGAGTAATAGAACAAACCGTACAACAAAATCTTCATAAAGAAAAAGTGATACTTTTCATAGATGAAGTAGCATGGATAGACAGACACAACAAAGCTGGATTTTTGAGTGCTTTTGGGCATTTCTATAATACTTATATAGAAAAAAACAATAACCTAATCGTAATATTATGTGGCTCAAATGCTTCATGGATAAAAAATAAAATCCTAAAAGATACAAGTGGACCACTATATCATAGAGTTGATATTGAAATTCCACTTTTTTCTTTTGATTTAAAAGAGACAAAAGAGTTTCTTTTAAAAGAGAAAAAATTTGATATAGATGATAAAAGTATCGCTGATATTTATATGGTTTTAGGTGGTGTTGCAAAATATCTTGAACTTTTGGATAATAAACTCTCTATTGCCCAAAATATAAACAAACTCTTTTTTTCTCTTCATTCGCCTTTATATGGTGAGTTTGATGCACTTTTTAAATCTTTGTTTTATGATAAAGCATCTATACATAAAAAAATCATAGATATACTTTTATCAAAAAGAGGTGGTTTTACTATGCTTGAATTGGAATCTTTGATAGATGAAGTAAAACTTTTCACACTAAGAAATCATATAGATGAATTAATAGATACAGGTTTTATAAAACCTATTGGAAGATATAACCACGCATCTAAAAATACAAAATTTATAGTTATAGACTCTTTTTGCCTATTTTTCCAAAAATGGGTTCACTCTTTAAGTAAAAATGATATAGCAAATCTAATAGATTATTTTGAAACAAAATCAACAAGCCATGATTATATAATCTGGCAAGGATATGCTTTTGAGATACTTTGTATGGCAAATATCCAACTATATTTAAAAGCAAGAGGTTTGAGTGCTGGTGTAAAATCTATTGGTTATTGGGATTATGTATCAAATGATGCTTCACAAAAAGGAGCTCAAATTGATATTTTAATCGAATATATAGGTAATACCTACGATATAGTAGAGTGTAAATACTATAATGATGAGTTTGTCATAGATAAAGATTATGCTTCAAATCTTCAAAATAAAAAAGAAAAATTTATAACAAATGCTATAAAAAATAAAAAATATGATTTAAAAATAATAATGCTCACAACCTATGGAACAAAAATAAATCAATACTACAATCAAATCCCAATTGCAAAAGATATAAAACTTGGGGATTTGATGGGTTGAAAAATATTTTAATGGACAAAATAAGGGAAAGTTTCTATCTATAATTGATACAAAAAAGATAAATGAAAATTATAATATAGTTATATCATTTGATTAAAAAATACTAAAAGCTATTGGTTTTAGAGCTTGCAATGGATGCAAGTAATTAGCTTTAAATCTTAACTAGACAAAATAAGTCTATAAAAAACCATACAATCTTTCCATAAATAAAAAGAGGAAAAATCATGGAAAAAATAGAAATAAAAGTATCAAACTGTATAGATTTTGAAAATAAAGGGAATCCTAAAATCGCTGTAATTGGTATAGGTGGTGGAGGTAATAATATGATATCTCATTTTGCAAGAAGATTCCAAGAAGAAAAAAAAGATATAAATAAAAATATTAAACTAATTGCAATAAATACTGATTTACAAGCATTAAGTACTATGGATGACAAAAATATCACTCTTATTCAAATTGGTAAAAAAACTGCTAGAGGTTTAGGAGCTGGAATGAATCCTGAAATTGGTAGAAAATCAGCAATTGAAGATTATGATGATATAAAAAAAGCACTTTGTGAATAAAAATTTAATTTAAAAATAAATCATTAGGAAAATCATGGAGTTTTTAACACAAATAAACTATCTAGCACTAATATTATGGATGGCAGTTTTATATTTACTAGGTAAATTTATAAAAAAATGGTGGATTAGTTATGTTACAAAATATAATGAGCGTGTTATCGCACAAAGAGAAGAAGCAATAAGAGTTGAAAAAGAAACAGAAAGACTTAATATAAAAACTACTTTTACTTTTATAAATGAAGTTTATGAATCAAATCAAACAAGCTTTAGAGATGTAATTGATGATACCATTGAAAAAATCACTATTATAAAATATTCAAATTTTGCAGATGATATTATTCATTACCTAAAATCTCAAGAACCAAAAACTACAGAAATTAATATCTTAGATGAAAGTATAGAAATTCATAAGTCATTTGAAGAACTAGAGATTTATTATGGTTATAAAGATGGATCAGATAAAGCTAAAAAAGCTTTGGAAGATAGAGAAATAGTTTTTATCAATTTAGACTATTTGTCAAATAGTTTTAATAGAAAAGATATAAGATGGTTCATATTATCAGCTATTAATAAAAATCAAAAAATTGTAGGCTTAATTCACGGATTTTCTGAATATTTAGAAAATGAAGAAAAAAAGCTACTTTAGATGAAATCAAAGATTTCTTAGATTGTATAATTAATATTAAAATGACTAATAAAACAACTGTACCTTTTCATGTGGATGCTGCCTATTTTATAATCTCAAGATATATAAAAGCAAGAGTTTTAAAAGAGTTATCTTCACTATATGATAATAAAAAAGTAGCTATTGTTGATATATATTACAAGTATGATTTATTTCCTATGATTGATTTTTTAAATTATCCTAAATCAAATGTAAAACTTTATTGTGTTGGAAGAAGAACTGAAGAGTTAGAAAAAATAGAAAATCCAAATATGATTAAACTTCCTCTTGGTGATGCTACTGAATTTGAATACACATCTGTAGAAGATATAGAGAAAAAACATATGGTACTTGATGAAAGACTTGGAGATAACCCTGTTGCCTTTGGTTTTCAAAATAGTAGTTGGTTAGAATTCAAGTCAAAAATGCAAGATGGAGATAAAATTGTACATTATAGAAGTGCTCCTGATACTTGGAGAAATCATGCTGGTTCTGAATCTATTCGTTTAGTTCGAGATGGTAAAACAGTAGCTAGTGTTTTTAGTAAAATGAATTAAATTAATTTCTAAATTAAAATATAAAGGAAAAATAGATGTTTAATAAAGTAATAATGGTAGGAAATTTAACAAGAGATATAGAATTAAAATATTTACCAACTGGCTCTGCAATAGCAAAATCAGCAATTGCAACATCTTATAAATATAAATCTACAACAGGTGAACAAAAAGATGAAGTTTGTTTTTTAGATTTTAATATCTTTGGAAGAAGTGCTGAAATTGCAAATCAATATCTAAAAAAAGGTTCAAAAGTTTTATTAGAGGGAAGACTTGTATTTGAACAATGGACTGATTCTACTGGAGGCACAAGAAGTAAACACTCTTTAAGAGTAGATACTATGAAAATGCTAGGGGACAATAGTAATACTAATACTCAAATTGAATCAAATAAAGAGTATGAAAAACCTGAACAAATAAAACAGTCAAAACCATATGAACCAAAAAATATTGAAATAGATATAGATGAAGATGAAATTCCGTTTTAGCCAAAGTAAACAATAGATTTAATTTTAATTAGACAGAATATGTTTATATATTAAAATACCATACAATTATAAAAACAATAAGGAAAAAAATGAAAACATTTTTAAAATTAGTAGCCATTCTCATTATAAACATAAATTTATTTGCGAATGATTTTGATTTAGCTATGAAAGAATACAATAAAAGCAATTACATGGAAGCAGTGAAATTATTCCAAAAAGCTTGTGATGGTGGAAATGGTAGTGGATGTTTCAACCTTGGAATTATCTATGAAAAAGGTAAAGGTGTAAATCAAGATTATACTAAAGCAGTTGAAGTATATAAAAAAGCTTGTGATAATGGAAATTATAGTGGATGTTATAACCTTGGAACTATGTATGAAGAGAATAAAGGTATAAAACAAGATTATCTAAAAATTGTAGAACTTTATCAAAAAGCTTGTGATGGTGGAATTGAGAATGGATGTAATAATCTTGGACTTATATATTATGATGGTAAAGTAGTAAAAAAAGATGATATAAAAGCAAAAGAATTATATGAAAAAGCTTGTAATAAAGGGAATGATAGAGGATGCTTAAATCTTGGAATGATGTATGACCAAGATAGAAGTATGAAAAAAGATTACCTAAAAATATCAGAACTTTATCAAAAAGCTTGTAATGGTGGAAATGATATTGGATGCTTTAATCTTGGAACAATTTATGAAAAAGCCGAAGGTGTAAAAAAAGATTACTCTAAAGCTATTGAACTATATAAAAAATCTTGTGATAATGGATATTCAAGAGGATGTTTTAATCTTGGATATATGTATGAAAAAGCTCAAGGCGTAAATCAAGATAAAACAAAAGCAAAAGAATTATATAAAATTGCTTGTGATGATAAAATAGAGTTTGGATGTAAGGCTTATAGAGAATTAAAATAGACTATATTTGGGAGTTTTAGAAATTCTGTGTTAATCTGAAAATTATCGAGGATTAACAATGGAAGAGAGAATAAATTTTGACTTCAATGAAGTTTTAGAACAATTAAACAATTGTAAAAATCTTACGTGTAAAGATGGACTTTTAGCTCCACTAATTAAACAACTAACAGAAGTAGAATCATATATTGCTAATGATGTTTTTTCTAGAACAAGAAATAAAAATAAAGCAAGATAAAGCTTTAAAGATATACAAAAAATTTATGGCTTAAAAAGTGATAGAAAAGTTTATTAAATATGATAAATCTTTTTTAACTGACAAAATGTGTCTTTTAAACTTACTATTATAAGAATACAAAGAAAGGAGAAAAACAAATAGATAGTAAGTCCCTTTAATTAAAGTAATTATATTTAATAACCACAAAAAAAACATCATTTAAATTAGAGTCAAATTTGACTCTAATTTAAAATTACGCAAGGAAACAAATGAAAAGAAAAATCATAGCAACAACATTTACTGCATTATCATTGTTAGTATTTTCTGGTTGCTCTTCAAAAGAAGTAACAATTGAAAATAAACAACCTGAAAAATATGAAGTATTAGGAAAAGCAACAGGAACAGGAAGTGGTTCATTAGCTGCTTTAGGAACAGCATATTATTTTATTCCAGTTGGATTAAATGATAGAACT
>JBGSBO010000083.1:0-8252 GCA_041730535.1 Minisyncoccia bacterium | reverse complement strand
GGTAGGAAATATAAAAAATGCTGCTTATAATTCTTTCTTTATCAAAAAATCAATATTGATAAAAATATCACTATGGCTATTAAATATATAGGTATTTGTTTAGATTTTTACTCAATTTTTATGTGCGAAAGTTGAGTTATAAATTTCTAAAATTTTAAAATTCTTTTTTTATATCTAAAATAGTCTGTTTAAAAATAGGTAAATTGTATCTAACTACTTCTTCTATAATATTATCATCTGTACTATCATAGTCATGTGCTATATAATTTCTTACTGCACTGATACCTTTTAAGTCATGATTTGAAAAGTTTTCTAATATTTTAAACTCATTATCATCTTTAAGTTTAGAAAATTGTTCTGCAATTCTTATTATATTCATTTTAATTGCTGGTTTTATAATTTTATCATTTATTGCTTGAGTAATTTTTAGATCACTGTCATTTATAATGAAATCAATATCTTCAATAGCTTCCAATATTTTATTTAATCTATTTATTGCTTTAGACATATATTAAATCTTTCATGATTTTTTTATTTGAATCAGATACAAAATCAACTTCTGTTTTGAAGATTGCTTTTAATTCATCTTTTATTTCATTGATTCTTAATATTTTAGAAAAACCACCAATATATTTTTTAGAGAATTTATCATAATCTAATTTATAAGCTATATCAATATCACTATACTTAGTATTTGTTTCTTTTGCATAACTACCAAATACTCCAAGTATTTCTAAGCCTTCATTTTGATATATTGGTTTTAGTTCTTTTAATTTATTTAATATTTCATTTTTATTCATAATAAAATTATATCATAAAAAAATTTATAACTTTTCTTTCATCCAGTTATCAACTTTTTCTTCTTCCCAAATCGTAATTCTAGGACTTAATTTAATAGGTTTAGGAAATTTACCTTCACTAACCCATAGCCATATGGTACTTTTAATAATATATTCCTAAAAGTTTTAGATTTGATAATAGTTGATTAGATGGTATTGTTTGTAATTGAGGTAAGAAGTACCATTTTTAGGTACTTTTTAGACTTTATAAGTTTTGTTTAGATTGTGTATTGCAGTAGATTGATTAAATCCAACACCAACATTTATGGCATCTGTTGCTAGTTCTATTAGTTTTTCTTTATCAACTAATTTTCTTTGGATTAAGCCTTTTATGTCTTGCTCATCATTATCAGAAAATCTTAGAATTTTTGAGATAACCAAATCTATTGGGCTTAAAACATAAACTTCAAATTTATCATCTATTATTTTATATAACTTTGCTCTATCAACATAATCTTCATGCATTAAACCTAATGTATCAGTATAGTTATCGTCAAATGTTCTTGCGGAATCTTTTTTGCAATTTATATGAGAAGTTCATCTATAGCTTTCTTCTAATTATCCATTAGAAACTTCCTGTATTTTTATATTGGTTAAATCTTAGATCATCTAAACCATTCTTTAAACCATAATACCTAGCAAAACCATCACCGTCTTCAACTTTATTGTTATAATAAAAAGATACTTTTCCTTTTAATTTATCAGCCTTAAATCTCAAGTTTAAAGGCTTTTTTGAAAGATACGAGTACAAGTAAGCACTTCTTAATCTTGCTTCTTTTGATATAGATGTATCATTTGCATATTTTTTCCAAACATTTACATCTCTATTTACAAGTAAAGGATAAAGTTCTCTTTCAAAATCCAATAAAGAGTTATAATAATTTTCATTTTCTAATAGTTTTACATAAGTGCTTTTATCACTTTGAACAAGTAATTTTTTTGCGCTTTCTAAATCTAATGCTTCCAAGAGATTATATAATTCTTTTCTATTACCATTTTTCCAATTTCTTAAAGTTCTAGTATCTACATTAAATAGTTTATTCATTTGCATTTGTGTCATGATAAACTCCTTTTTATTTATATAATAATAGGAAATTATTTCCTATTTGTCAAATTAAATAAACAGAATATAATAAATCAAAAATATTTCATAAAAATAATAATCCAAAGCCCAATTTACATTTTTTTAAGCATATAAAAATAAATATATAGAGAGTGTTTTGATTAAAGTAAAACCCCTAAATCCAGCTTTTAGGAGTTGGAAATGTACGGAATTTGAACTTATTTTTAGTAGTATTTATATACAGTAGCTATTGTTGGTACTTAAGGTATGTTTTTTGGAGGCTTTACAATGTAGTTTTATTTAATGAAATAATTCATCAATAGCGATTATATCGGAATCTAATTAAATTCTAGAAGTAAAATTATATTCAAATTTATTTGACTTCAATCTCGCATATGTGAATCGAACTTTATCCTACTTTTGAAAATGTTTTTTCCATTCATTTACTAAAAATTGATTATCTTCAATAACTTCAATATAATCATCTTCACATAAGCCAAATTCTAAGGCTTTTTTCTTGATTCTTGAATGATAAGAGAAATCAAGCACTTCATCTTGAATAAAAGCATTTCGTAGTTCACTTTGAAATAAATCAATTTCAAGTTTTAAACCATGTAAATAATTTATATGTTCACCAATTTCAATATCCCAAGTTAGTTTATGATTTAAAGAAGAGATAATACTTTCTTTAGAGTATTTTATTCCAATTGCATCTTCAAATTTTTTGTTTACATCTTCTATTATAGTTATAATATTTATTTTTTCTAAATCTCTTAATATAAAATACAAATCAAAAAGATCTTTTATCGTATCTGGTCTATCACATAGGGCTTTTAATTTATATAGGACTAGATTATATAAATTTTCTGTTCTAAAAATATCAATATTTTTAAATGATAGATCTTTTAATCTACAACAAGTAAAATTTAAAAGTTCAATTTTTATAATCTCATCATTTCCTTTAAAGCTATAGAACATTCTATAGGCTTTTTCATCTTTTATCCACTTTATATTCTCAAGTTTTGCTTCAGGAATTTGTGACATTAATTCTATGATTTTATTTTTTATAATATCTATCTCTTCTTTAGTTTTTAACTCTGCAAAAAAGAAATCTAAATCTTCTGAGTGTCTATAGGCTTGAGGTAATACAAATCTTTGTAACCCTGTACCACCTGCTAAAAACAAATCACTTTCAAGAGGTTTTAATTGTTTCAGTATCCTATCTTGATTTTCAAATACACTATCCCAATTATCCCTATGCATAAGTTAATTTACCTAATATTTGTTTTTGTAAATTTAAAGGTAGATTTTCTTCAATCTTTTTTAAAATCTTTTGATTTTTCTCTTTTATTCCATTAAGAATGTCATCGGTTGTAAAATTAGTTCCCCAAAATACAGACTTTAATCTATTCTCTTCATTTTTTGTTAATGTGTGAATATTTTTTGTTAACATAAATGAATTTCTTTTTAGTTCTTGTTCAATATTTTGATCAAGAGTTTTTCTATAAATCATATCTTTTAATATAACCATAGCATAAGCTGGAATATGATTTTTCTTTTTCCAACCAACAACAGTATCATAAGGAATTTTAGAGTATTCAGCAAAATCTTTCTTTCTAAAAGCATTTTTAATAAGTAGTGTTTCAAATATTGTATTAGTAATTTTCATTCGAGATCCTTTGTTATTTGAAAGTTTAACATTTTTTAGAAAATATGTCAAAATGACAATAAAATCTATTTTAGATTTTATTGTCATTTTTATTTATAGAAATAATTTTGATTAATTCTCAGATTAAAATATCTACTTTCATTTATCTTTCCTCAAATAATAATTATTCTATAGAGCAAATTGCAAAGTATAATTTTAGTTCCAGATCGTGTAACTCAATTCTAAGTTCAAGAGGCAAAGCCTCACGATTTTTTTGTTTATATATTCTTCTTTGAGTATTTATTGAACAATTTCTGATTTAGAATAACAATAGATATAGATCTACTTGTAGTTTGTTAGTTTAAGTATTCTTTTATCCACCGAGATTTCTGCATTCTTTTATATTTTGATAAATCATTTCAATATTTTATTATTAAGTGGGTTCAATATTAATATTTGCTATTGGCTTAATCTTAATAGACTTGATTAAATAAACAAGAAAAAGCATTTTAAACAATACACTATTATACATATAATAGTATATAATATGATATATTTTGTATAAAATAGGAGATTATAATGATAAATGATTCATTTGCTCAAGAAATAGGGCGATTTTTTCAGTATTTTGTAAATGAATTAAAACTCACAAATAAATCAAAATATACAATTATCTCTTACAATACTACAATTAAAAGTTTTATTGAGTTTATCAGACAATATGAAAAAGAGCTTTCATTCAATAATTTTAAAAAAATTGATATTATGAATTTTCTTGAATACAAAAATATGGTTTTAGAAAAACAAAGCGAATTAGAAATGAGTTCTAAAAAGCTTTACATTACTCATCTAAAAACTTTCTTTACATTTATAAATGAAAACCTTGATACTGATATTAAGCTTTCTACTATTTTCAAGATCAACATTAAAATTCCCAAAAGAACACCAAAAGGTGTAGAAAATAAAGATGTAAAATTATTAGAAGAGTATATAAGAAATCTAAAACTTGATAACTTTTTGAATATTAGAGCATCACTTATATTAAAAATATTATTATATTCTGGTGCAAGAAGAGGGGAATTAGAAGCACTAAGAACAGATAATTTTATTGAAGATGACGAACTTTACATCATTCATACAATAGGAAAAGGTGATAAAGAGAGAACATTATATATGCCAAAAGAATATATTGAAAAAGAGCTTTTATATTATAATATGAACAATATTAAAGTTATTGCATCTACAAAATCTACGAAAATAATGGATGGTTCACAAATATATAGATTCCTTAATAATACATATAAAAAAATTGGAATTAAATATAGTGGAGCGCATATTTTAAGGCATACCTTTGCAAAAAGTATGATTGCAAAAAATGTAAATATTGTTACTGTAAAAGAGTTATTGGGACATTCTAGTATACAAACTACAATGATTTATACTAATCCAAATCAAAGAGAAGTACAGAAAGCTTATTTGGAATCAATCAGATAGATAGTTAAATTAATGAATTATGCAGATATTAGTTGAATGGGCGAGTCAAACTATTAGATATGCCGAATTGAGTTCATCAAATTGTAGAGATGCTGTATAATGAAAATGAATTATTTGTATCCAAATTCTCTAATTTTATAACCCAATTATTCAAAATATATTTTATTTTTACTTAACCCACTTATAAAATGGCACAAGATTAATTGTAATGTTATCCACTAAAATTTCATCTTCACTATCATAAGTAACAATCACACCATTTTGTAAATTGAAATTTTTGCAGGCATTTACTAAGCCTTTGATTTCTCTATTTTTTGTATTTTCATCACTCATATCATAGGTCACTTGAATAGCTTTAGTAATCTTATTTTGCTGATTAATAATAAAATCACATTCACTAGTTGTATCTCTATAATAGTATATTTCATTATAGTTTCTTTTGAGTTCAAGAAAGACCGCATTTTCTAAAGATTTACCTATATCATCTGAAAATTTAAACTCGGTTGCATTATTCAGGCCTATATCAATACTATAAACTTTTTTCTCACCAAGCTCTTTATTTACTAGAGAATTATCATACTTATGCAGTGTAAGTGCTAAATAAATATTTTGTACATAATCTAAAAAATCATATAGAGTATTTTTCCCTATTTTTATACCAGCTGATTTTAGCTCATTGAATATTTTATTAATTGATATTTGTTTGGTTGATGCGGCAATAATTCGTTTTAAAAAGAACTTTAACGCAACAGTATTTGTAATACTGTATCTCTCAGCTAAATCTTTGTAAAGTAGTACATTGAAATATTCTTGTAGAGTTTGATTCACATATTTTTCTTCTAAAAATAATGTTTCAGGAAATGCACCATTTTTCAAAAAACTCTCTTGGGCATTTTTAATATGTGCTAAACTTTTTGATGAGTATAAATCAACTTCAATATCTTTAAATGACAGATATTCACTAAAAGATAGTGGATATACTTCATAAGATAAAGTTCGACCTCTTAAGCTTGTAGCAATTTCACTACTTAAAAGTTTTGAGTTTGAACCAGTAATAAATATATTTTTACTGATACTATCATAAATTCGTCTTACAAACTTTTCCCACCCTGTAATGTTTTGAATTTCATCAAAGAAAAAATAACACCCTTTTAAATCTTGTTTTGGATAGAGTTCACTAAAACTTTGTAAAACTAAATCGAGTTCATCCAATTCTAATTCTAGTCTTTCATCTTCAAAATTCAAAAATAAAATCTTAGTTTTCTCAGTATTAAGTGAGAGTTGATTAATCATATCATAAAGGATTGATGTCTTACCGCATCTTCTCACACCTATAAGAGTAATTATCTTCTTAGTGTCAATTGGTGGTTGTAATGCTCTGGTTTTTACATCAAAATTATCATTAATATGAAAATCTCTGATTATCTGTTTTATCTGTTCTTTCTTTTTCATAAAGAAGATTATATATGTTTATGTCTTTTATTTAGATAAAGTCTTAATTTTAATGGTCGTTACTTTATTAAATACGATAATAGAAGATTCAGCTTAATCTTGTCGAAAATTCTCCATCCACTTATCAATATGAAACTGTATCAAATATTTATAATAACCAAGAATTAAAAGATTTATATCTAGGCTACCCTTTACATATTTGGACTAAATGCGACAAAGAAATTTAAAAGTAGCTTAATTTAATTCAATATATATATATTTTAAAATAGCCCTAAAAATCATTTTCTCTTATCTTAGTAAGACTTTTAATCTAAAAATCATTTCTCGTTGAAATATAATGTTATATTTTTAACTAATCATTGCATTTACTTTTTTATCAACCTTAGTAAAATCATATGTTCCAAAAAAGTTAATATTACTCCAATGAACGATAGAGCTATTTCTAATAGCTTCAATTATTTCATCTTTTTATGATTGTGATTTTGCATCTTTTAATTTCTTGTCAATATAAAGATCATTCCAAAGTATCACAGAGTTTTGTATAAGTCTTTTACAATTATTTGCTATATTCTGCTCTTCTTGGGGGACAAAAATAAATTCTGTATTATTTCCAAAAAATACTGCTTTTAAAATCCATTTGAGGCACCTCAAAAATAATTTGTTTACAATTATAAGCTTTTTTTAAGTAAATAAATAAAGATTTTCTATAAGTTATCTTATTTATAAATGTATAATTAGCCCAAAGTATTATATATACGCTTTTATAAGGAATAAACACTTTAAAAAAATCATTATTTCATAAGATAGAATTCATTAAAAATAAAGCTGAAACGTTGAATGTGAATCTGCATAATTCAGCGATACAATATTTAAAGCATTGATGATTCTGTGCTCTTTATTGCTCCAAATATATTTACCAATACATTGAGTCATTTATACTCTACAATAAGGAAAATACAATCCAGAAACATACATCTACCTTTGCAGCTACAAAAAAATAGTAAAGGTTAGAAGTGCGTCCAAACTAATGGGCGCAAATATGAATTAAGAGAGAACCAACTATATGAATCTAATAAGGCCCTGTTTTTAAATGCTTCATTATTATCTTTTTACAATCATCATTAATCTCTTTACAATTGTCTCCCATATTTATTACAAGCGTCTACTATTATTGTTTGGATTAAGATTAAAATAATTAAATCAATCTCGTTTTTAAAATTAAAATTGTCTACTGTAGAAAAAAATATTGTGTGACATTGAATTTTTGTGAGTTTAATTTTCATACCCCCTTACTCTTGCGTTTGGCTAGTTGTATAATATAAACTATTATGTATAGGTTTGGAAATAGCAGCACTAGAACCACATTTTGCATACATTTTTGCTACACTGTTTTTTCTTTAAAACTATTTACGCCTTATTTTTTTTGTTTTTTTTGAAAGGCTCATATAACAGTCTAATGTTAATTTGTAAGGAATTAATAAAAAATATATGAGGAAAGAAGATGGAAAAAGAAGAAAAATTAAAGGGTGCTTCTACATTGGTGTCATTTTACCTGGCAATTTTAATGATTGAGTTTGGTGTAATGGTATGGTTATTTTCATTATTTGGCGGAGAATTTATGTTTTCTCAGGCAATACAGTTACCTTCTATAAATTTGCCTCTTTTAAGTTCTACTGTTCATCAATAATTAGCAAACGATGCTCACCATTTTTATGCAGAGGTTTCATTCTTTGTAAAAGTGCTGTAGAACTAAGTA
>JBGSBO010000082.1:0-8427 GCA_041730535.1 Minisyncoccia bacterium | reverse complement strand
GTAAGAACTTGAAATTCCTCTTAATCTTGTAACTGCATTTTTAATAACATTAATTGCATAATCAATTTGCTCTTCTGTATTAAATCTACTCAAAGAAAATCTAACTCCTGTGTGAGCTAATTCACTATCACTTCCAAATGCATTCATAACTGGGTTTGCTTCTAAATCTTCACTAGCACATGCACTTCCTGTACTTGCACCAATTCCATTTTGATTTAAATCCCAAAGCATTGACTCACCCTCAACTCCTCTGAAAGAAATTAAAGTTGTGTTTGGAGTTCTATTTGCAGTTCCACCAATTACAACAGTTTCTGGTAATTCTAAAATTGCATTTTCTAATTTATCTCTTAATTTACTAACATGATTTTTTTCATAAGCCAGCGCCATAGTTGAAGTTGCAAGCTTCATAGCCCAACCCATTCCAACCATTGAAGCCACATCAACAGTTCCAGCTCTATTTCCGCCCATTTGCTCACCACCGTGTAACAATGGAGTTAATGTATAACCTTTTCTTACATATAATCCACCAACACCTTTTGGTCCGTGAAATTTATGTGCTGAAAATGATAAATAATCTACATTAAAATCTTGAACATCAACAGGAACTTTTCCTATTGCTTGAGTAGCATCTGTATGAAATGGAACTCCAAACTCTTTACAAATTTCACCTATTTCTTTTATAGGGAAAATTTTTCCTGTTTCGTTATTTGCCCACATAATTGATACTAATGCTGTATCTTCTTTTATATAATCTCTTACAGAACTAGCTTCTAAAACACCATCTTCATTTACAGGAAGATAAGTTACGCTAACACCTTGTGATTCTAAAAATTTACAGGTTGCAGTTACAGCTGGGTGTTCTACTTCACTTGTAATAATGTGTTTTTTATCACCATTTAAAATTTTATCAATCCAAATACCTTTTATAACTGTATTAATACTTTCTGTTGCATTTGAACAAATAATAATATCATCTTCATCAGATGCATTTATTCCATCATATAGAAAATTTAAAGCTTCAACCATTTTTGGATGAGTTCCAGCTCCAAACTTATGTAGAGAATTTGGATTTCCATAAATATCACAAAAAAATGGTTTCATCTCTTCGTAAACTTTTGGGTCAACTATTGTCGTTGCGTTATTATCTAAATAAACTTCCATCATATAATTCCTAATCTTTTTTAATTTTATATGCAAAACCATTTTAAAGTTTTGATTGTATCATATAAATTTTTTTGTATTGTAATGTAAATAGGATAAGAATTGTCTTAATTGTTTTATTAAGAAAAATTTTATTTCAAAAAGTAACAAATAATAAAGTTAATACATTTATTAAATTGTTTTTATCCTAAATTTTTGTAAGTATTATATTGAAATAAAAATAAATAAAAAGAGTCATTAAATAAAGAAAGCTTAAGTTTAGTATGAGATAATAAAAAAATTTATATTAAAGGCTAAAAATGAAAAAAATTATTTCAATAATATCTCTTACATTTTTATCACTATTTTTTATAGCTTGTGATAATAAAAATGAAGTGAAAACACAAAAAAAAGAAGAAAAACAAATACTAAAAGTTGGTATGGAGTTGGCTTATCCTCCATTTGAGATGAGTGATAAAGATGGAAATCCACAAGGTGTTTCTGTTGATTTTGCAAAAAAGTTGGGTGAATATTTAGGGAAAGAGGTAATTATTGAAAATACGGCTTGGAGTGGATTAATTCCATCACTTAAAACTGGAAAAATTGATTTAATAATTTCTTCTATGACAATTACAGATGAAAGAAAAGAATCTATTGATTTTTCAATTCCTTATGCACAAACAGCTTTGGCAATTCTTGCAAATAAAAATTCAAATGTAAATTCTATTGATGATTTAAATGTTACAAGTAAAAAAATTGCTGTTAAAAAAGGTTCAACGGGACATATTTATGCCACTGAAAATCTTAAAAATGCAGAAATTTTAGTATTTGATAAAGAGAATGCTTGTGTTTTAGAAGTAGTGCAAGGAAAAGCAGATGGGTTTTTATATGACCAATTAACAATTTATAAAAACTATGATCAACACAAAGAGACAACAGTTGCCCTACTTAAACCATTTCAAAAAGATTTTGAGTATTGGGGAGTTGCACTTAGACAAAATGACCCTTTAAAAGATAAAGTAAATGAATTTATCACTAAAGCAAAAGAAGATGGAACATTTGCTTCATTTGCATCTACTCACTTAAAAGAGGCAAAAGCTACTTTTGATGAATTAAAAATTCCATTTTTCTTTTAGAAATTTTTCAAATTGAATTTAAAAAAATATTTCATAAATGAATTAGATTTTAAGAAAGACAAACCCTTGTTAAAAAGGGTTTATCTTTTTAATTTTTCACTTCTTTTTATTTTAATTTCATTATCTATTTATTTTATGTTTTCAAATATCACTTATAATTTCAACTGGGCACAGGTTTATGAATATAAACAAAAGTTTATTAATGGTTTTATAATGACAGTTGTAATCTCATTTTTTGCTTTAATTTTGAGTTTTATTATTGGGTTATTTTTTGCTTATGCACAAAATTCAAAATTGATAATACTAAGATTTTTTTCACGATTTTATATTGAGATAATAAGAGGAACTCCACTATTAGTTCAAATACTTATTTTCTTTTATGTATTTGCAAATAATTTAGGTTTTGAAAATAGATATATAGTAGGAACTGTAATTCTTGCTATTTTTTCAGGGGCTTATGTATGTGAGATAATACGAGCTGCAATTGAATCAATTGAAAAAGAACAATTCGAAACAAGTTTTAGTTTAGGAATGTCAAATTATCAAATGTATAGACATATCATTTTCCCTCAAGCTTTTAAAAGAATGATTCCCTCACTTACAGGTCAATTTGCCTCAATTATAAAAGATTCATCACTATTATCAATTATTGCTATTAGTGAGTTTACTATGAATGCCCAAGAAGTTGATTCGATTACTTATTCAACACTTGAGAGTTATATTCCTCTTGCATTTGGTTATTTAATCTTAACTTATCCCATTTCCTACTATACTAAAAGCTTAGAAAAAAGAATAAAATAGTAGTAAAAATAAACATCTTATTTAAATAGGATAAAATCTATTTTATTTAAGTATTTTTTAATATTTATACTGTTATATTTGGAATGAAGACATTAATTGTCCTAATTAAAAATTAAATAAATAATATTGGAGAAGTCATGAGTGAAAATAAACAAATACATGACGTAATAAACAAAGAGTACAAACTTGGATTTGAAACTTTAGTACAAAGTGATACTTTTGCAAAAGGTCTAAATGAAGATGTAATAAGAGCAATATCTGCAAAAAAAGATGAACCATCTTGGCTTTTGGATTTTAGACTTAAAGCTTATGCTAAATGGCTAAAAATGGAAGAACCATCTTGGGCACATCTGAACTATCCTAAAATTGATTATCAAAATATTGCATATTATTCAGCACCTAAAAAAGCTTTAGATTCTTTAGACGAAGTGGACCCAGAAATATTAAAAACTTATGCAAAATTAGGTATTCCACTTGAAGAACAAAAACAATTAGCAGGTGTTAAAACAGTTGCAGTTGATGCTGTATTTGACTCAGTATCAGTAAAAACTACATATCAAGATGAGATTGAAAAACTAGGAATCATATTTTGTTCTATTAGTGAAGCAGCACATAAATTTCCTCAACTTATAAAGGATTATTTAGCTAGCGTTGTTCCAGTTGTAGATAACTATTTTGCCTGTTTAAATAGTGCTGTTTTTACAGATGGAAGTTTTGTATATATTCCACCAAATACTAGATGTCCTATGGAATTATCAACTTACTTTAGAATAAACGCTCTTGATACGGGACAGTTTGAAAGAACTTTGATAATTTGTGATGAAAATTCTTATGTTTCTTATAATGAAGGCTGTTCAGCCCCAACAAGAGATGAAAGACAACTTCACGCAGCAGTTGTTGAATTAGTTGCCCTAAAAGATGCACAAATAAAGTATTCAACTATTCAAAACTGGTTTCCAGGTGATGACAATGGAAAAGGTGGAATTTTAAACTTCGTTACAAAAAGAGGTTTATGTAAAGGTGATAATTCAAAAATATCATGGACACAAGTAGAAACAGGTTCAGCAATTACATGGAAATATCCTTCATGTATTTTGCAAGGGGATAATAGTGTTGGAGAGTTTTATTCAGTTGCCATTGCTTCAAAATCACAACAAGCAGATACAGGAACTAAAATGGTGCATTTAGGTAAAAATACTAAATCAACTATTATCTCAAAAGGAATCTCAGCAATGAGAGGAACAAATGCATATAGAGGACTTGTAAGAGTTGGGAAAAATGCAAGTAATGCCAGAAATATTTCAGAGTGTGATTCACTTTTGATTGGAAATAAATGTCGAGCACATACTTATCCATATCATGAGATTAGAAATAGTTCTGCAAATATTGAGCATGAAGCAACCACTTCTAAAATATCAGAAGAACAACTATTTTATATATCTCAAAGAGGTATAAGTGAAGAAAATGCAATTGCCATGATTGTAAATGGTTTTTGTAAAGAAGTATTAAAAGAGTTACCAATGGAATTTGCAGCAGAAGCAAAAGAGTTATTAAGTATATCATTAGAAGGAAGTGTGGGTTAAATCATGGAAAAAAATACAATATTAAAAATAGAAAACTTAGAAGTAAGCATCAATGAAAATCAGATTTTAAAAGGTTTAAATTTAGAGATTAAAGAAGGTGAAGTTCACGCTTTAATGGGAACAAATGGAGCTGGAAAATCTACTTTAGTAAAAACATTAAGTGCACATTATGACTGTACTGTAACAAATGGAGTAATCACATATAAAAATAAAAACCTTCTTGATTTAGATGTTTCACAAAGAGCAATTGAAGGTATTTTTATGAGTTTCCAATCTCCTATTGAAGTTCCAGGAGTTAATAATAGCTATTTTTTAAAAACTGCGATGAATGAAAAAAGAAAATACAACGGTTTAGAAGAAATAGATGCTATGGAGTTTTTAAAACAAGTAAAAGAAGAAACAGCAAAATTTAATATTGATAGAAAACTTCTACAAAGAGATTTAAATGAAGGATTCAGCGGTGGTGAGAAAAAAAGAAATGAACTAATCCAACTTTTAATGCTACAACCTGATTTAATTTTACTTGATGAAATAGATTCAGGTCTTGATGTTGATGCTATTAAAACTGTGGCAAATGTTATAAACTCTATGCTTGATGGTAAAAGATCAATTTTAATGATTACTCACTATGATAGACTTTTAGAGTTAATAAAACCTGATTTTGTACATATCTTAAATGATGGGAAAATTGCAAAAACAGGTGATTATAACTTAGCTTTAGAACTAGATGAAAAAGGTTATGAAGCAATAGGAATTAAAGATGAAAGTAAATGAAATAAAAGGTTTAAGCTTACCTAATAAAAAAGATGAAGAGTTTTTAAAAATAAATCTTGACGTCCTATCCTCTTATGATTTTAAAGAAGTTCAAACTTATGAGTTTGATATTATGGGATTAAAAACAATTGAAGATGAAACTATTTATGAAAGTGTTTTATTTGATATTACAAAAACTCTTGATAATAAACAAAAAGTTATTACTATAAATAAAAATATTGCAGAGCCTATTTTTTTGATACATAAAATCAAAGAGAATGAAACTTTTTTTATAAATTCACTAAAAATAGAAGTTGCAAAAGATGTAAAAGCTCAAGTTGTAGAAGTTTTTGTAAGTTCTTCAAAAAACTCAGCTTATAGTGTAAATAGAAGTTTTGAATTAGCACAAAATTCATCTTTAGAGTATGTAAAAGTTCAAGATTTTGATGTATCAAATTCATTTATTTTTAACTCTTTTATTGAACAAAAAGATAATTCAACTCTTGATTTTACAAATTTTGAATATGGAAATGGTTTTATTTTAAACAACTTTATAAATAATATTAACAATGAAAATATAACTTATAATCTAAATGGTTTAGTAAAACTTCAAGATGATACAACTTGTTCAAATTTGATAAAAACAGTTCATAATGCAAAAAATTCATTAAGCAATATAAATTATAAACACTCTTTGAAAGATAGTTCAAAAGCTGTGTTAAAAGCAAAATCAATCGTTAATGAAACAGCCATAGGAACAAAAGCTTTTCAAAATACAAATACAATTTTATTAAGTGATGATGCTGTTATTTTTGCTCAACCTCATCTTGAAATTTATATAGATGAACTAGAAGCTAGTCATGGAGCAACAACTGGAACATTAGACAAAGAACAACTTTTATATCTAGAAGCTAGAGGCATTCCAAAAAAGTTAGCTTATGATATGTTATTAAAAGCATTCGAAGAAAAAATAGCCCATAATATAAAAGATGAAATTATAAAAGAGTTTATCAAAACTTATAAAAGGGAAAAATATGTTTAAAAAAGATTTTCCATATTTTCAAAATTCTAAAACTATATATTTAGACAACGGAGCAACAACTCAAAAACCAAAATCTGTTATTGATTCACAACTTGAGTACTATACGCAATATTGTGCAAATACTCACAGAAGTAATTTTGGTCATGCAAATAAAGCTACTTTGGAGTTTGAAAAAACAAGAGTTATTTTGAGAAATTTTATAAATGCATCAAAAAATGAAGAGATTATTTTCACAAAAGGTGTAACGGAATCTATAAATTTCATAGCTTCTTCTTTTGCTAAAGAGTTCAAAACGGTGATAATTTCATCTTTAGAACATCACTCAAATATAACTCCTTGGCATATGCAAGGACGAACTTTAGGTTCTGGTCTTGAAGTAGTAAATTGTAATGATAATTTGGATTTTGATTTTGAGCATTTTGAAGAGTTATTAAGAACAAATCCAAATGCTTTTGTAAGTATCACGCATATTTCAAATGCCTTTGGAAAAATTCATGATATAAAAACTATTGCAAAATTAGCCCATGAATATGGGGCTGTTATGATGGTTGATGGGGCGCAAAGTTTATCTCACTTAAAAGTGGATGTTCAAGAACTTGATGTGGATTTTTTCGCAATTTCAGGGCATAAAACTTTTGCTCCAACGGGAGTTGGGGCTATTTATATAAAAGAGAAATTTTTAAAAGATGTAAAACCTTATCAAACAGGAGGAGCAACTATAAATGAAGTTGATTTTTCTGGCTCAACTTTACTTGATTCTCCTTATAAATTTGAAGCTGGAACGCAAAATATTGCAGGAGTTATAGGATTTGGAAAAGCTTTGGAATATCTAAATCATGTCAAATATGAAAATGTAGAAAGTATAGAAAAAAATGTTTTTAAATTTTTGGATGAAGAACTAGCAAAACTTCCTGATATTATTTTTTACAATAATATTGAAAATAGTATTGGAAGCCGAAGTTTTAATTTCAAAGGAATAGTTCACGATGATATAGGAATTTTACTTGATAAAATGGGAGTTGCAGTAAGAGTTGGTCATCATTGCGCTCAGCCTATTATGAAAAAACTAGGAATTAAAGGAACTATTAGAGTTTCAACGGCATTTTATAACGATTATGTAGATGTAGATAAGCTGATTGAGGCTTTAAAAAAAGCTTTAAGTATGTTAAAGGATTAAAAAATTGAATACTATAGAACAAAAAGTAAATGAAATAAAAGAAGATTTAGACTTCTTTGAAGATGAACTTTCAAAATATGAATATATTATAGATTTAGGAAAAAAATTAGAAGCATTTGATGAAAAAGATAAAATTTCTGAAAATATAGTTCATGGTTGTACTTCACAAGTTTGGCTAACCCATGAAATCAAAGATGGAAAAATGTATTTTCATGGAACAAGCGATGCAATAATCGTAAAAGGTTTGGTTTTTATGATATTAAAAATCTTCTCAAATTCAACTATTCAAGAATTAAAAGATGTGGATATGGACATAGTTCATGAACTAAAACTTAGCGAAGTTATAACTCCAAATAGACAAAGTGGAGTAATAGGAATGATGAAAAAAATAAAAGAGTATGCACTAAAAGCATAATATAAAAAATAATTGAAAAAGGACAAAAAATGGAAACAAATTTTGATTTAAAAGATATTGAAGAAAAAATAATAAAAAATTTAAAAAATGTATTTGACCCAGAAATTCCAACAAATATTTATGATTTAGGATTAATTTATAATATTGAATTTGACATAAACAACAACTATTTATATTGTACAGTTACAATGACGCTAACAAGCCCAACTTGTCCAGTTGCAGAAAGTCTATTAGAACAAGTAAAATACGTAGTATTAGCAGTTGATGAAGTGGATGAAGCATTTGTAAAACTAGTATTTTCTCCACCATGGGATCCATCTATGATGAGTGAAGACGCAAGAGAAGTTATGGGAGCAAGTGGAGCAGCTATGCCGTTTTAG
>JBGSBO010000081.1:0-8676 GCA_041730535.1 Minisyncoccia bacterium | reverse complement strand
CACGCACCCAATAATAGTTTTTTATCTAAAATTGACCCATAAAGCGGTAAAATGATTAAAAGTTTAAAAGATCTGCTTGATAAGTTTAGTAGGTTTACAAATTCACTAGTTTATGATGGTGGAATTTGCAAGCGGCTCTAAAATATAAAAATAAATACGATTTAGAAAAACTTATAAAAGGAAATTTATGATTTTAAAAACTTTGATTTTATCAATGATATTAAATATCTCATTGTTAGCTTGTGCTGGTGGTTGGGACTATAATCAAAAGGAATTTATTTTTTTAGAAAAAAGAGAAGCTCCTTTTTCTGAGTTTTCGCAAGAGATAAATTCAGCAGCAGTTTACAATAGTATAAATTGGGATTATGAAGAAAAAAACAAAAAAGAGAATCTAAAAGAGTGGAAAAAAGAGTTAAAAGATGCTTATTCTTTAAAAGAGATTGAAGATTTTGTTTACAAAAGAATCAATCTTGACAAACTAAAAGATAAAGAGATTTTGGATTATATAAATCTTGTAAAAGAACAAGAAAAACATGTGACTTTTCACTACTATTTTAGCGATGATGAAAAGAAAAAATTAAAAGATTATAATTTGATAATCAATGAATCTTTAAACAAAATCGAACAAACTTCATCACAATGGTTAAAACTAAGATATTTTTATCTAGCATTAAGACTTGCTCACTATAAAAAAGAGAATCCTTTAAAAATTTATGAAAAATATAAGTATTTATTAGATTCAAATGATAAAACCATCGTAAAAGATTGGATTTTAGGACTTTATGCAGGAGCTTTAGTAAAAAGTGGAAAAGTTGTAAATGGAGTTTATGAGTTTTCAAAACTTTTTAGTGAAGATAAAATCAATTGGCATTTAAGTTACTATAATTTTTTTCATATAAAAACAAATGAACAATGGAATGAACTTTTAAATTTAGCAAAAACAAATGAAGAAAAAACAAAATTTTATGCACTTAGAGCATTAAATGAAAATAGCAATATTCTCGAAGAGTTACAAAATATTTATACTTTAGATAAAAACTCAAAATGGTTTGATTTCACTCTTTATAGAGAACTTTTAAATACTCAACATTTTTTTGACCAAAATAGTGATTATGAAAAAAAATTTAATTTCAAAAAATATATTCAATTTTTAGAAAGTGTAGATAAAAATGATATGTATTTGGTAAATTTAAGCCTTGCATATTTTAATTTATATGAAAAAAACTTTGAAAAAAGTTCTAAAAGTATAGATGATTTACTAAAAAAATATCCAAATTCACACGAAATTCAAACTTTAGCTTATGTTTTATATTTAGAAACACTTGAAAAAATTGATATAAAAACTGAAAATGATATTTATGAAAAAATGTCAAAACTAATCAAAGAAGAAGATGGTTCAACTTCTATTCATGATTATACTTTTGTGATTTTGGAAAAACTATATTTAAAACAAAATGATAAATTTAATGCCTTTTTATCAAATCATATCAACTATTTGGATATTGCTACTTTTGATTTAGCTTTATTGGAAAAGTTTAGGATTTTTATGGAAAATCCAAAAGATTCAAAAATCAAAGAACATTTTGCTTCAAAATATAGCACTCAAAGTTTATTAAAAAAACAAAATGATAAATTTGTTTTAAATGAAAATCTTAAAGATGCAAAAACAAAACTTCTAATTAATAACCTAAAATTTGAAGAAGCTTTAAAACTAAACTCTCCAATTTTAGATGAAAAAATCCAATTTAACCCTTTTAATGGACTAATTAGAGGAAATAACAGAAGTGGAAAACAAGATACTATGAGCATAAAAGAGTTTTTAGAAAAAACTGTAGTTATTCAAAATGAATTAGAAAAAAAATCCAAAAAGTGTTATGGACAACTACCTTTTTGCAAATGCTTTATACAATCTTAGTTATTTTGGGAACTCAAATATTTTAACTACTGTTTATAGAAGTGTTTACTCTTTTAACGATTATGATTTACAAAAAGAAAAAATCGAATTAGCTATAAAACATTATACCATTGCTTTAAATGAAGCAACAGAAAAAGAGTTTAAGGCAAAAATAACTTATATGTTAGCAAAAACAGAACTTGCACTTTTTGATATAAACTACTCTACTAAAACTCAAGACTATTATAATAAAGATTTAAGTAGATATGACCTTGAGAGATATTGGTTTTATAATAATGAAGAAGTTTATGATAAATATATAAAAAATAGTTACGGTAAATATTTTGATATGTTAAAAAAAGATTTTTCCAATACAAAATATTATAATGAATTAATACATGAATGCGCTAATTTAAGAGTGCATCAGAAACACTCAAAATAAATATAAGCAAGCTATTTAGGAAGATTTGATATTATTATATTTAATAATTAATAAGGGAATTCAATGCAATATTTTGGAATAATTGAAACTAAATATGATGAGATTTTTTTAACACAAAGTTATATGTATTTCAATAAAGAAGACGAAGAAATAACTATTAAAGAGTTAAAAGAAAAAATAAAAACAGCAAAAGATAGAAAAAATAATATAATTGGAACGGTATTTTTATACAGTCCAATGGTGACTCCAGTAGGATTTGATTCAAATAAATACTTACTTGAGCAAGATTTTGAAGATTTCGGCAAAATGATTGAGCTAAAAGCTGAAACATACATAACAGTTTTTAAACAAGCAATGAGAGCAAATTGTGAAGGTAAAATTGTAGAAATTAGAAATTTATTTAATTTAATAGAAAGAAATATAGATATTCCTGTTTTATTAGAGAAATTCAATAATGACTTAGAAAGTTATAACTCTTTTCAAACAACACAATTCGACAGAGATATTATGTATTTAGATGCCGCAAATTTAATACCTAGTGGTAAGTTTGTATTCTTCTGTTGGGGAGATAAAATCAAAGAAAAAGAGTTCCCATACATAAATGATTATGCAAAAACCCTTTATGAAAATAGTATGAAACTTGGTAAAAAAGTAATTTTTGTTTATAAAAAAGAAAAAACTCAACAAGGTGCTGTTGATTATCTACAATTTTCAAATCCAATGCAAAATCATAAATATAAAAATTCAATAATAACATCGATAAAAAAGGCGTTTGAAGAGTTTCCACCTTCTGTAACTCCTTATGAATAAAAGGAAAAATTATGTTTGACATGGAATATTTAAAAAGCCAAACTGTACTTTTTGTAGAAGATGAAGAATTAGCAAGAGAGATATTAGCAAATATGCTTTCAAAAGTATTTAAAAAAGTACTCACAGCAGCAAACGGTCTTGAGGGTTTAGAAAAGTTTGAAGAATCTAAATCTTCCAATGAAATTGATTTAATTATTTCTGATATAAATATGCCTATAATGAATGGCCTTGATATGTTAGAAAAAATTAGAGAAATAGACTCAACAATACCTGTAATTTTTGTAACAGCTAGAAATGAAACAAATAATATATTAAGAGCCATTGATTTAAATGTTACAAACTACATAATAAAACCTGTTCAAATGGATATTATGTTAAGTAAAATTAAAGAAGCTTGTGAAAAAAAATATATTAGAAAACAATTAGATGAAAAAAAAGAAGAATTAGAAAACTATCTTGAAGCAGTTGATCATGTGGCTTTAATTTTTAGAATGAATGATGAAGGTAACATTACTTTTGGAAATTCTAGCTTTTTAGAAGCATCTTCATATACAAAAGATGAATTAGAAAATTTAAATTTGACTGATTTAATGCATTCTGATATTCAAAAAGATGCTATTGATAAAACATGGGAGTTTATAAGAAAAGGTGAAGTTTGGAGTGGAAATACAAAGTTTATAACAAAAGAAAAAGAAGTTTTTTATTTAAAAAATACAATTTTTAAAATAAAAATTAATTCAAAATTTGAATATATCACAATTGGGTTCTCAACAACAAAAGAGAGTACAGAAAAGCGAGAGTTTCAAAAAAAAGTAGTTAAAAGTATTCAAGAATTTAATAAAAGAGAATATTCATATAAAAAATTAATTACTGAATTAAATGATAATATTAAACAATTAGAATCTTATATACCTAGATTACAGCAAGAAGTGGAAGATCAAAAAGTAAAAGCAATGAGTAAACATAGACAACTTGAACACTATGAAATGCAGATGCATAATGTTGATGAAAAATATTATGGACATATGACAGTAAAAAGTAAAGAAGTTGATGAGTATTCAAGAATTATTTTGGGTTTAAAACAAGAAAAGAATACATTAATTGAGAAAAATAAAGATGCTCAGTATGAAATAGAAGCAACTAAAAAAGAGTTAGCACTTCTTACAAAAATAGGTGAACAAAAAAACAAAAGAATTGATGATTTAAAAGATGTAATAAGATCTTTAGAATCAAAATTAAAAGATTTAACTAATCTCTAATCTCTCATCATAATTGGGAGTGTTCAAGATTCTGTGTCAGCATCTAGTAATTCCTAAAATTCTATCATAAATTTAATGTTTTATCTAGTCTTCCCTCAAAGTATATTGAGAGTTGAGAAATTGTTAAACTCCAATTTCTAACTGGCATTGTCCACTTTTTTGAAGCATTTTCTCAAAGAGAGTGCAAGCACAGGGATTCCCATAAAAAGTAGTTTTAGTAAGCTATTATCATTTGGAAATCCACCTTTTGTTTTGGTTAGATTTCTAAATTGTCTATGAACTGATTCTATTACATTTGTTGTATAAATTACTTTTCTTATATCTTCTGGATATTGGAAATAAACTGTTAAATTCTCCCATTTATTTCTCCATGAAGTAAAAACTATAGGATATTTTTTACCCCATCTTTCTTCAAGTTTATCTAGTTCAATTTGAGCTTCTTCTTTTGTAAAAGCTTGATAAACTGATTTTAATTCTTTCGCAAATTGTTTTTGATTTGCAGATCCTATAAATCTTAGGCTATTTCTTATTTGATGAACAATACAAAGTTGTACTTCAGTATTTGGAAATACTGAGTTTATTGCTTCTGGAAAGCCTTTCAATCCATCAACTGAAGCTATTAGAATATCTTGAACACCACGATTTTGTAAATCGGTTAGAACTTGTAGCCAAAATTTTGCTCCTTCACTTTCATTCAAGTAAAGTCCTAATATCTCTTTTTTCCCATCAACTCTTACACCTAAAACAGTGTAAAAAGCTTTAGAGATATATTTACTACTCAGCTTATTTTTTATGACATTAAGTCATAAAAGAATTAGCTTCCTCCTTTACTTTGTAATGAATTGCATCTAAAAATACAAAGGGATATACTTCTTCAAGAGGTCTTATTTTCCATTCATTAAGCATTGGTATTATTTTGTCAGTAACTGCACTTATAGTGGCTTTGGAAAACCCTACACCATAAAAATCTTCTATTGCTTGAGATATTTGAGAATAAGAATTTCCAAGAGAATACAAAGAAAGTATTTTATCTTCTATTTCCCTTGTCATACTTGTTTGATTTTTCTTTACAATTTCAGGTTCCTTAGCTTGCTGTAGCAAACGAAGTGCAGCTAAAAACTTCCATTTCTATCTCTTGGAACATCAAGTTCAAATGAACCATGTTCACTTTTCATAGTTTTTGTAGAATAACCATTTTTACGATTTTTATCTAAGTCTTGCGTTAGGTGAGAATCTATTTCCGCTGCAAGTGCAGCTTCTGTTAATTGTTTAATTAAAAAGCTTAATGCTCCATCTTTCCCACCGATACTTTTACCAGCTTTTATATCTTTAGCAAACTGCTCAACATCTATCTCTATATTCATCTGTGTGTCCTTTTGTATTGTTTATTTTACCAGGTTGACACAGATTTTTGAACAGTCCCTCATAATTTTTTTTGAGGGAGCGCTATTATATATCTTAATCCTTTTTCACTGTTACTTATTTTTAATTCTCCACTAAAGCTATTTTTTATTACAAGTTTTACCATATACAAACCAGTTCCTGTTCCTGTTGATTTTGTTGTATAATACGGATCAAATAATTTTTCTAAATCATCTAATTTTACGCCACCTGCTGTATCTTCAACAATTAGTATTGTATAAGTTTTTTTTGAAAAAACACTTATGTTAATCTCTTTGTTTTCACTATCTCTTTCAATAAAAGCATCTATTGAATTATTTATTATATTTATGATAACTTGATTTAATTCTGTTTCTATACCGTATACTTTTTCATCTTTTAATTCTAAATTCAATTTTATTTTATTTGTAGAAAATTGATTTCCAAAAAGTTTTATAGATCTATTAATTGCATCAATAATATCAAATTCTCTTTTTTCTTTATTGGGATTAAAAAAATCCCTAAAATCATCAATAGTTTCACTCAAAAATTTTATTTGTAAATTTGTATTTTTTGAGAAAGCATCAATAAATGTATCATTAATTTCATTAAAACTATAAGAATCTTTTACATCATTACAGTATAAGGACAGAATATTTAAAGGTTGTTTTAATTGATGTGCAATAACTCCTATCATTTCTCCCATTGTTGCCATTTTAGATTGATGAATTAATATTTTATCTTTTGAAGCAAGATGATCCTCATCTAATTTTCTTTTTTCAAAAATATCTATATATACTTTTAATTTTGAAGTTAATAAAACATCATGAATTGGCTTTGTAATATATTCAACCGCACCTAAATTATAACCTTTTGTTTGATATTCATCTTTATCATAAATTCCAGTAATAAATATAACAGGAATATTTTTTGTTCTATCAATATTTTTCAAATATTCTACAAATTCAAATCCATCAATTTCTGGCATTTGAACATCTGTTAAAATTAAATCAATATTTTCTTTCATTAATATTTTTATTCCTTCTTGAGCACTTAATGCAGAAAAAATATTAACATCAAAACTATCTTCTATCATTAATTTTAATGAATAAATATTTTCATGAACATCATCAACAAGTAAAACAGCGAATTTTTCCATTTTTATTATTCCAAACTATTTAAAATTTTAATTAATAATTCTTGCTTATCTAAAATTTTATTAATATAAATATCTTTTTCAGATACTTTAAAAGAAAATATATTTATTTTATACTCTCTTTTATCACAAAAATTAATAAAATCATCAACTTCATCATCCATATTATTATCATCCAAAATAATTAAATCATATTTTTTTCTAATTTTTCATAAAATTCATCTAGGGACTTGCAATAATCAATTTTTATATCCTCTTTTTTCAAAGAAATTGCTAAAGGAAAAAAGAATTCATAATCACTATTAATAAGCAATATTTCTTTCTCTTTTATAATTTGTGTTTTTTCAATATTAATATCTTCCATATCAAAAAATACAATATCTTCAATAACAGTATTCTCATCTTTTAAAGAAATAGTAACTTTATCATCTGAAATATTTTTAATATTAGTTTTTTTAGGTAAAATAAGTTCAAAAGTACTTCCTTTTTCTAAAATAGAAAAAGCTTTTACATCTCCACCTAATAAAATAGCTAATTCTTTTGAAATAGCTAAACCAAGACCAGTACCACCATATTTTCTTGTTGTACTTCCATCTGCTTGCTTAAATCTTTCAAAAATCTGTTTTAATTTATCACTTGCGATTCCAATACCTTCATCTATTACTTTTATTGTAATATCATTAGCATTTTCTTCTAAAATAATGTTCAAAGTGCCTTTTTGAGTAAACTTAATTGCATTACTTAATAAATTTTTTAAAATCTGTTTTATTCTATGGAAATCACTTAAAAGTATAATTTTATCAACAAAATAACTAACTTCAAGAATAAGTCCTTTTTGATTTGTTAATGGATTCATCTCCGAGACTAATTCTTCAATTAATGCATTTATATCTATTTTACTTAAATTGATAGAAATCTCCCCTGCTTCTATTTTTGAAATATCTAAAATATCATTTATCAGAAATAATAAATCATTTCCACAACTATTAATTATTTTCATGTTTTTGATTTGTTCATCATCAAGTTTTTGATTTTTATTTTTAGACATAATTGAAGAAATTACAATAATAGAATTTAATGGAGTTTTTAGTTCGTGGGACATGTTAGCTAAAAAATTACTTTTATATTTATCTGATTCTATCAACTGTTTTTGTTGTTCTTTTAACTCATTTGTTAAATGTTTTAGTATATTATTCTTATTTTTCATTTTTTGTACATTTAAACAAGCATCTATACTAATATTTAATTTTACAATTAAATCTTGAAACATTGAAAGTATAAATTCAAAGTTAATGTCACAACTTTCATAAGAAATAACAAATATTCCATTATTCAAAGGAATTAATAAAATCTTTTTATCTTTAAAATCAATCATTTTTATAAATTTTAATTCTTTAATATTTGACTCTAATATTGCACTAATATCTTCACTAGATTCACTATTTTCAACATAAGATAGATATAAATAAGATTTATTTTTTTCAGAAATAAGATAAAAAAAACCATTTGAGGCATTTGTATCTTCAACAAAAGTAATCAATACTTCTTTTAGCATAATTTTTAAATCTAAACTATTACCTATAGAACTATGACATTTATACGTTAAAGCTAAATGTTCCATAAACATTTTTATTACCTCTTAAGTAATTAAATAATTTTAATATTTTCGTTTATAGTATCATAAAATAGCTTTTTACTAAATTTATTTTAAATAAATACCCAAATAAATCCATAG
>JBGSBO010000080.1:0-8678 GCA_041730535.1 Minisyncoccia bacterium | reverse complement strand
GATTTAAATACAATTACTGAGCCAATCTTAGCTTGTCCAAACGATCCAGATGATGTTGATACATTAACAAACATCAACAATGATCCAAAAAGAATTAAAAAAATCGACGAAGTATTCGTAGGTTCTTGTATGACTAATATTGGATTATTCAGAGCTTTAGGTGAAGTACTTAAAGGTGAGGGTGAAGTTCCTGCAAAACTATGGGTTGCACCACCAACAAAAATGGATAAAGAACAATTAACTGAAGAAGGTTACTATTCAATCTTTGCAGCAGCTGGTGCAAGACTTGAAATCCCTGGATGTTCTTTATGTATGGGTAACCAAGCTCAAGTTTCAGAAGGTTCTGCTGTATTCTCAACATCTACAAGAAACTTTGATAATAGATTAGGAAAAGGTTCTCAAGTTTATTTAGGATCTGCTGAAGTTGCAGCTGTTACTGCACTTTTAGGAAGATTACCATCTGTTGCTGAATATATGGAAATTGTACCTAAGAAAATTACAGAGAAAAACAGAGAGGGTGTTTATAAATACTTAAACTTCCATCAAGTTACTCCAAGTCAATTAAGAAACTTAGTACACTCTTAATAGTTATTTTTAAGATTTTAAAACCGAGGTCTTAGACCTCGGTTTTTTTATATTTAGAGTTTTTTGTAATAAAATAAATTTATAGTTTAAAGAAGAAATTATGTTCAAAAAAAGTATATACGCAATTACAGTTTTATCACTTTTTACAGCTTGTTCTCAAAAAGATCTTAGTGTTAATAGTTATGATTTAGCAACTTATTGGTTTAATGTTAAAAGTTTAAATGACAATAAAGTTATTTTAAATAAGAATGTTACAGAACAATATAACGATGGTCATAAAACAAGTAGTTATGTAGATTTTAATGTGTATAAGAAAAATAAAACAGATTTAAATCAAATAGAAAAATATAGTTTTTTTGAGGATATTAATAAAGAAAATTATAAATTAATGATTTCTAATAAGAGTGTTAATTTAAAGTATAATATTTTTGTAAATGAGATAAAAGAAAATTTTGAGGTAGATTCAAAACAAATCTCTAGTTACAAAAGAAATATAAAAATCAATGATAATATAATTGAAGATAAAGATATTGATGGAAATGAATTAGTTTGTAGCTTTTCTAATTATTATGAAAATATAAATATTAAAGATAAAATCAATGTTTATTTCAAATCAAAATATTTTACAAAAGATAAAAATTATAACAATGTAGTTGAAGTATTATGTAAAGATAGTTTTATTAAAGATGAATATTATATATTTATGGCGAAAGATATAGGAACTATCCTATTTATGGGAAAAGATGAGGAAGATGGCAGTTTAGTAGAAACATACTCAATTCTTGATACTCAAACTATTTTAGATTAAAGTAATAATCTATTTTTTGTCTCTTATATCCTTTAACTTTTAATTGGATATTATTACTTAGAAAAAAATAAAGAGATAATATGGCACAAAAAGATGAAATAAAATGGAATAAAAAATATCAAGAAATACCTTCTTTACTTGAAGAAAAAAGACCTAGTGAAAAATTAGTTCAAATAATAAAAAAAGTAAAGGGTAAAAAAGTTCTTGATATAGCTTGTGGTGCTGGAAGAAACTCTATTTATTTAGCGATTAATGGTTTTGATGTTGAATCTTTAGATATTTCACAAGTTGCTCTTGATGTACTTAAAAATAAAGGTTTTGAAAATATATCTTGTAAACTTATAGATTTAGATGAGTATGAAGTACCTGTAAATTCTTATGATTTTATTGTTATGACAAACTTTTTGGATAGAAATATTATTCCAAAACTATCAAATGCTCTTAAAAGTGATGGAATTTTATTTATTGAAACATATATGGATGATATTGTAAATGAAAAACCATCTTCAAATCCAGATTTTTTACTAAAAAAAGATGAACTTAAAACTTTTTTTAATGATTCTTTTGAGGTTTTAGATTATGATGAATTTTTAAATGAAAAGAATGAATTGTATAGAATGAAAAAACAATCAATTTCCATTAGAAAGATATGATTTTGCTAGATAATAATACAAATAAAGGAAATATTTTGAATAAACCTCTCCCTCTTTTTACTTTAACTTTTGTTGCTATTATTGCAATTTATTTATTTGTTTTGGGTGAAAGTAAAACTATTGAAATAATAAAAAATGAGTATCTTTTTATTTTGGGTTTAATTCCACTTGGATTTACTTATTTATATTTTAAATTTAAACTAAAAGATTTTGAAATTGTTGATTTTAATAAAAATAGTAATTTATCTTTGCAATCAACGATTATGTTTTTTCTTATTTTTCAAGTTGTAGATTATTATATGGAAGATGGATTTATAGGAATGATTTCACAATGGTTTTTATATTGGGTTATGGGAATTATTGCTTTACTTTTAATGCAAATTATAAACTATTACAAAAATTATAAGTTGATACAACAAAGGATTTGATTTTCAGCAAGTCTTGAAAGTATGCGAGAAATTGAAAATATAAAATATTAATATTAAATATATTATCATTCATCTAAAATAATAGTTATTAAAGGATAAATTATTTCTAATTTAAAAGAAACAAAAAAAAACAATATTATAGAAAATGCTTTAAAACTTTTTTCACAAAAAGGTTTTTATAATACAACAATCCCAGATATTGCTAACGCCATGAAAATGAGTGTTGGAAATATGTATAACTACTTTTCTTCAAAGGAAGAACTAGCAAAATTTGCTATTAAATACTCTACAAATATTTTAGCCACTGAATTAAGAGAAGTTAATAATATGGATGTAACTTCAAAAGAAAAAATATATATATTCGTAAGAAAATATTTAGAAAATGTTCAAAAATCACCTGAGATTATTGAATATTTTTTAAGAGTTTATTTATCAAATAGAGAGGTATTTAAACAAGGTTGTGAAGGATTCTTATGTGTTGGTGAGTTTGTAACAGAAGTTATGATTTTACTAGATGTTGGCGCTCAAAAGAAAGAGTTTAGAGAACAAGATTTTTTTCCAGCTTTTGGAATGCTAATGGGATGTTTAGGTGGATTTGCTTTTTTAAGTGGAGAAAATGTTTTAGATAAGGATTTATTATCATATAGTGATGCTGTTGCTGATAATATATTTCGTGCACTAAAGTATGATGAATAAAAATAAACTTACTATTGTATGGTTTCAAGCAATCACTTGTAATGGAAATACTCATTCCTTATTAAGTGCAAATGCCTCAAGATTAGAGCTTTTTTTTGATAGCTTTAATCTTATTTATCATCCAAGTTTAACTATTGGAAAAACATTGGATGATATTTTAACTCAAAATGAGAAAATAGATTTTTTATTAATAGAAGGTGCGATTAGTAAAAATGAAAAGTTTTTTTCAATCTCAAATGATTCAACTTTTAATCTTTTAAATAAATTAGCTTTAAAAGCAAAACATATAATAGCCGTTGGTTCTTGTGCTTCAAATGGTGGAATGCACGCAAAATTTACTCAAAATGATGATATTTGTGGAATTGATGACTCTATAAAAGAGCAAACTATAAATAAATTAGAACATAGTATTATTAATCTTACCGGTTGTCCTGTTCATCCAGAATGGATACTTCAAACTTTATTTACTTTAAAAAATTATGGAAAAATGCAACTTGATGAGCAAAAAAGACCAAAAGAATTATACAGCACTTTAGCCCACCATGGCTGCACACGAAATGAGTATTTTGAGTGGAAAGTTGAAGGTTCTTTTGGTGAAAAAGAAGGATGTTTATTTTACGATCAAGGATGTCGAGGTCCTATGACTCATAGCTCTTGTAATAAAATTTTATGGAATGATATAAGTTCAAAAACAAGAGTAGGAATGCCTTGTATTGGATGTACTGAAAGTGATTTCCCAAGGGAAAATATGTTGGAAACTAAAAAAAATATTGGAATTCCTTTAGATGTTCCTCTTGGTATTTCAAAACGAGCTTATTTGTCAATTACAGGAATTGCAAAAACCTTTAAAATCGAGAGATTAAATAAAAAACTTATGGATTAAATATGAAAACAGTTGAAATCGTCGAGCGAATTGAAGGTGAAGCAAAATTATCTTGTACTTGGAAAAATAATATTGTAAGTGATGCAAGAATTGATTTTTTAAATTTTAGAGGTTTTGAATATATCTTAGAAGGAAAATCACCTTTAGATGCTTTAGTTTATACTCCAAGAATTTGTGGAATCTGTGGACAAGCTCATCTAAAAGCTACAGTTGATGCTTTAGAAAATATTTATGAAAATATAAATGAACCTTTAATCGTTACAAATAAAGCAAAGTTATTACGAGAAATTGGTTTGAATATTGAGATTATTGATTCCCATATAAAATGGTTTTATATGTTTATTCTTCCTGATATTATAAAACTTGATACCAATGATTTAGGAATTTATACACCATTAAAAGGTTCACGATGGTTAGAGTCATGCAAAATAGCAAGCGAAACTATAAAAGCTTTAGCAATAATAGGTGGTCAATGGCCACACACTTCATATATGATGCCAGGTGGAGTTGTATGTGATCCTACTTTATTAGAATTGAGTTCAATGCAAAATTATATGGATAGTGCCATTAGATTTTTTGAAAAATCAATTGCGGGAGTTGATTTTGATAAATATTTATCTTTTGATAGTGAAAATGATTTACACTTTTTGAGAGGTGATTTAGCTTATTTTAGAGATTTATCTTTTAAATATTCGCTGGAAAAATATGGTAAATCTTATAATAGATTTATTACTTTAGGAACATCATCTTTATTTGAATCAGGAAAAATTAGACAAAGAATAGCCCATAAATTAGATTTGACAAAAGTGAAAGAGAGTAGTGAACATACTTTTTTACTTGAAGATGATATTAAAAATAGTAAAAAACATACTTGGTCAAAATCTGTAAGTTATGATAATAATTTTTTTGAAACAGGGCCTCTTTCTCGTGCTATGATTTCAAATAGAAAATTTATAAAAGATATACATAAAACCCATAAAGATTCTTCATTTACTAGAATATTATCAAGAGTTGATGAAATGGCTCATTTATTACAAAATACAAAAGTGTTAATCAAAAAAGTTGATATAAGTGAAGAGTCTTTTATAAAACCAAAAATTGCACTTAAAGATATAGACTATGCTGAAGGTTTTTCTGTAGTAGAAGCTTGTCGAGGTTCTTTGATTCATAATTTACAAATTAATAAAGGCAAAATATTAAAATATGATGTCATTACTCCTACTGTTTGGAATTTAGGACCTGCTAATAAAACTCAAAAAGGAATTGCTCAAAATGCAATAATAGGAACACCTTCTATTGAAATCGCAAGGATAGTCCTTCGAAGTTTTGATGTATGTTCTGTTTGTACAACTCACTAATTTTATAAAAATGTATATATTGGTAACAAATTTAAAAAAATATTAAAATATATACATACTTCTTTAAAAAGATTAATTTTTAGACATAAATGAATGATTATTCATTTTTAGCCTTATAATCGTACTTTTGATTTTTGCATAAATAATTATAAATAATGAATGCTAGTTTAATGCTACGAATGACCAGAATTGCTTAAGAAAGGCATAAGTTTTATATTGTTAATTTACCTTTAAGTAAATGAGTATTCATTTTTTATAAAAGGGGAGTTTTATGATTGATTCAACGGATATGGTAAAAAAAGTTTTTACCCAAAAATCAGGAAGAGTTGAAACAAATAAGGGTGAAGTTTATTATAACTCTTTATTTGAAAAAGCTAAACAAAGATTAACAACTTTAAGAGCCCAAGAGCCTCTAAAAGATATTGATTTAATGGATGTTATTGAAAGCGAAGGTGTAAATAGAAGAGATTTTATGAAGTGGGTTAGTGCTACAACTGCTACATTAATGCTTCCTCCTATGTTTGCACCACTTGTAGCAGAAGCTACTGAGCTTATGAATAGAGTTCCAGTTATTTGGATTGAGTTACAAGATTGTGCTGGAAACTCAGAAGCACTTTTAAGAAGCTCAGCTCCAACGGTTGATGATTTATTATTTGATGTATTATCTTTAGAATATCATGAAACTCTTCAAGCAGCAGCTGGACATGATGCAGATAAGCAGTTAGAAGAAGCCGTTCATCTTTATAAAGATAAATATTTACTTTTTGTAGAAGGTGCAATTCCTATGGCTATGAATGGTCAATATGGAACAATTGGAGCTATGGGTGAAACTTTCCATGACCATTTACAAAGAATGGCAAAAGATGCCGCTGCTATTGTTGCTGTTGGAACTTGTGCTACATTTGGAGGAGTTCCAGCAGCTGCTCCAAATCCAACGGGAGCTGTGGGAGTTATGGATTTAGTAAAAGGTAAACCAATTGTAAATATTCCAGCTTGTCCTGCAAATCCAGCTAATATGGTTGGAGTTATTTTACATTTTGTATTAACAGGTCAAATCCCTGAACTTGATTCACTTTTAAGACCAAAATTTGCGTTTGGATATAGAATCCATGACAACTGCGAGAGACGTGCACACTTTGATGCTGGTGAATTTGTTGAAGAGTGGGGAGATGAGGGTGCTAAAAATAACTTCTGTTTATATAAAGTTGGATGTAAAGGTCCAATGACATTTAATAATTGCTCAATCATTAGATATAACGAAGGTACAAACTGGCCAATTGGTGTTGGACGTGGTTGTATTGGATGTAGTGAGCCTGATTTTTGGGATAAATATGCTTATGAGCGACCAATGGCTGATGCAAAAATTAAAGCACCAACAGGTGGAGTTGAAAAAACAGTTGATGAATTTGGTTTAGGATTATTAACAGCAACTGCTGTTGGTATTGGAGTTCATGCAATAACATCAGCAATTGCTGGAAAAAAATCAAATGAAGGAGAGGAAAAATAATGGCAAAAAAACATTTAGTAATAGATCCAATTACAAGAATAGAAGGACATCTTAGAATTGAAGCAATCATTGATGAAAACAATGTGGTAGTTGATGCGTTCTCTTCTTCAACTATGTTTAGAGGAATTGAAGAGATTTTAAAAGGAAGAGACCCAAGAGATTGTGGTTTATTGGCAATGAGAATTTGTGGGGTTTGTACAGGAACTCACTATCAAAGAAGTATTGAAGCTGTTGAGCATGCTTTTAAAATTACAATTCCAAAAAATGCAAGATTAGTAAGAAATCTTATTCAAGGTGCTTTATATTTACATGACCATATTGTTCACTTCTATCATTTACACGCACTTGACTGGGTTGATATTACAAAAGCATTAGAAGCTGATCCTAAAAAAACTGTAATTGAGGCTCAAAAATGGGCGGCACTTTCAGGTCAAAGACCATGGAATGCTAATGAAGACGTTTATTCAGAAGTTCAAAGTAGAGTTACAAGATATGTAAAACAAGGAAGATTAGGAATTTTTGGAAATGCATATTGGGGATCAAAAGGTTTTAAATTAACTCCTGAACAAAACTTAATTGGACTTTCACACTATTTGGATGCTTTAGAATTACAAAGAGAATTAGCAAAAATGATGGCTATTTTTGGTGGTAAAAATCCACATCCACAATCTTTTGTAGTAGGTGGTGTAACTTGTGTTCAAGATATAAAAAATCCTGCAAGAATTGCTGAATTTAAACAAATTTTAAAAAGAGGACGAAAGTTTACTAAAGAAGCTTATTTACCTGATGTTTATATGGCTGGAACTATGTATGCTGATGAAGCTCTTGAGGGAATTGGTGGGGGAATCGGAAACTATATGTCTTATGGTGGATTCAATCAGGATGATTTGCCTTTTTATGAATCTTCTAAACTATTCCCCTCAGGAATTGTAAAAAATAGGGATTTAACAAAAGTTTTTGAAATTGACCAAACAAAGATTACAGAAGATGTAACTCATGCTTGGTATGAAGGAACTACTAACTTACATCCTTATGATGGAGTTACAAAACCTAATTATACAGGGTTTGGTAAAAAAGAAAATAACATCGCTTATTTAGATACAAGCAATAAATATTCTTGGATTAAATCACCACTTTATGATGATGAAAGAATGGAAGTAGGACCACTTGCAAGAATGATTGTAGGAGTTGCTCGTGGTGATGAAAGAATCTCTAAATATGTAACAACATTTTTAAAAAATGGAAATTTACCAATAAAAGTATTATTTTCAACTGTAGGAAGAACTGCTGCAAGGGCTGTTGAGACTGAACTAATGGCTGATGTTATGATGGAATGGGTTGATGAATTAGCTTTAAATGTAGCTCATGGTGATTTATCAACATGGACTGAATTTAATTTTGATAATGTTTCAAAAGATGCTCAAGGTTTTGGAATGGAAGAAGCTCCAAGAGGTGGATTAGGACATTGGATTAAAATTAAAGATGGAAAAGTTGCAAATTATCAAGCGGTAGTTCCATCAACTTGGAATGCAGCTCCAAGAGATTATAAAGGAAGAATGGGTGCTTATGAAGCTTCATTAATTGGTACAAAAGTAGCAAATCCAGATCAACCACTTGAGATTTTAAGAACTATTCATAGTTTTGATCCTTGTATTGCTTGTGCTGTACATATTATTGATACAAATGGTAAAGAATTAGGTGTTTATAAAGTAGATCCAATTGGAGGAACAAGCCGTGCCTAACATTAAAGAGGTTAAAAG